>JAZTYI010000124.1:0-14257 GCA_045636885.1 Alloprevotella sp. | reverse complement strand
GGGGATAATATAGCAGTTGACCCAAGTTGAAGTTTCATGACGCTGAAGGCGTCACCGCTCGGTAACTTTAAAAATTTCACTCGCTGAATGACGCTGAAGGCGTCTATAGCATGCTTGGGTCAGCTGCTATATTATTACCATTTTTTTGACTTCTACTCATGCGAAAAATGACGAAAAATGAGAAATAATATTGGTGTTAACAAGTGTTAACGGATTTGGATTTCGACCCAAAATTTTGTATCTTTGTGTTACGGAAGTGGAGATAGCCCATGAAATCAGGGTTATCTCCACTTTTTTTGTCTCAAAAATCCCATTTTTGGGGGTAAAAAATAAGTTACCTTGTTTTTTCAAGGTTAAACAACCGGTTTTTAATGTTACTTATTCTTGCACCTAAAATAGACATCAGTGCGAGGGCGAGTAGGTAGAGTGTTAATGTTTGTTAAAGTTTTCCGCAAAAAAATGACGAAAAATGAAGGGTGAAACTGTCACAATTTTTCGCCAATTTAATTGCCGTTGCTCATTCAAATCAAGTCCACGTTCAAAAAAACAGGTCTATCAATCAGATTTTCCGTCTGCAACCAATGAACTACCAACCTTTTTCTTACCTTTGTAAACTAGAAATATCGTGAACTGTTCTTCCATTTGTGAAAGACCTCTTTTCGCTGAACTTTTAGATGTATTACACATGAAACTTTCCTTCTCAAAAATACAGCAATTCTTGCTTCACGACCTGTGGGAAATCCCTGCAGAGTTTCTTCCTGCGGAAGTGTTGCGCCGCTTGATTGTCACAACGCGCTGCTTCCTGCAAGAGCGCATGTACTTCCGCGCCTCCGCACTGACCTACACCACGCTGTTTGCCATCGTTCCCCTGTTGGCCATCATCTTTGCCATCGCTAAGGGTTTTGGGTTGAGTTCGCTGGTCGAACAGTTGATTAAAGACAACCTTGTGGCGACGCCCGAGGTGCAGGATACGGTGATTGGGTTTGTCAACTCTTACCTCTCCCACTCCAGCGGTGGCATCTTCTTGGGTTTTGGTGTGCTGCTGTTGCTTTGGACCTTGTTCAACCTGACCAACACGATTGAGGTGACCTTCAACCAGATTTGGCAGGTGAAGCGCAACCGTCCCTTCACCCGACAGCTGACCGACTACACCTCCATCATCTTCCTCTTACCCGTGTTTATCGTGGCCACTACGGGCCTCAGCATTTTCATCTACAACTTCCTCGGCACCCTCTCGTCGGATGAAATGGTGCTTCGCCCAACAGTATTGATTCTGGTGAAGTTAAGCCCGTGGGTACTTACCTGCTTGTTCTTCACGGGACTCTTCATGTACATCCCCAACACGCGTGTAAAGTTTCTGAGCGCTGGACTTGCGGGGGTGATTACGGGCATCGCCTTTCAGGTGTTGCAATGGGGATACCTTAATTCGCAGGTGTGGCTGACTTCTTACAACGCCATCTACGGTTCGTTTGCCGCACTCCCCCTCTTCCTGCTGATGTGCCAAATTGCGTGGACCATCACCCTCTTTGGGTGCACCTTGGCGTATGTCAATCAAAACTTTAAGAGTTTTTACCGCGGCAAGGAAAATGTCATCGTCAGTCGTCGCTACCACGACTACCTCTGCCTGCGCATCGCCTCAAGCATTTGCAAACGGTATGCCGACAAGAAAGCCCCCTACTCTGCCGAAGAACTCGCCGAGGCCAACGACGTGCACATTCGCTTGGTCACACAAATCGTCTACACCCTCTGCAAGGTGGGAATTTTAATCGAAACCACCAACGAGGACAATCCTGAAAAACTCACCTACGTCCCTGCTTACGACATCAACAAAATCAAGGCGGGCGACCTGCTGAATGCCCTTGACGCTGACGGCAATGAACTCATCAAGACGGGCGATGAAATGGCGTGGAAGCATTTCTGCGGAGAGCGCAACGAGGCACACCTTAACACCTTTAAGGAACAACCGCTTCACACGCTTTTTGCTGCTACTGATAGTGCTGGAGTGGCTAATATTTAAAACCACTAATGACACGAATGAATACTCATATCCATTCGGACCGAGTATATTCCCAAAGGCATTAGATTTATTAGTGGTTTAACAAAGACAAAAGTATTGCCAGCTGCTGATGTCCGTAATGCTCTCCTACGGGGGCAATGCATGCATAAATTCCTAATGGATCAACTGCTATTTCATTGCCATATTTTTGGCAATAATATAGCAGTTGTCCACAAATAATCCTAACCCCAAAGATTTTTGTGCTCTTAATATTTTAGCCACTAATGGACACTAATTTTCACTAATGCCTTGCGGGGTATATATGACCGGATGGATATTAGTGAAAATTAGTGTTCATTAGTGGCTCCAAATAAAACAAACGAGTCTTTGTGGACAACCCAAGGTCACGCAAGTAACACCTATATTATTCCCTATATTTTCAACGAAAGGTTGGACGTCTCACAAGAAAAACGTATCTTTGTGCCTTAATGGAATTTGTGCAGTCGCGCTTTGACTTCAATGGTACTGCATGAAATTCTGCCGCGCAAGCAACATAGCGACTGCGCTCCTACCCTCTCAAACTCGAAGTTATGTCCATCACGGAACTCATCCACAAAGAAGGTCCCGCCTTTTCATTCGAGGTGTTACCACCCTTGAAAGGCACGGGTTTTGAAAACCTGCGCCTGACGATTGAAAAGTTGCGAGAATTCGCCCCAAAATACATCAACATTACCACCCACCGCTCGGAGTTTGTTTACAAAGACTTGGGCGGCGGACTCATGCAGCGCCACCGTATGCGCCGTCGTCCAGGCACAGTTGCCGTTGCGGCAGCCATCAAGAATGCCTACAATATTCCCGTCGTTCCTCACGTAGTGTGTAGCGGATGCACAAGAGAGCAGATTGAGTATATGTTGCTCGACCTTCAGTTCTTGGGTATTGAAAACCTCCTTGTGTTGCGTGGCGATAAGGCGAAAGAGGATGCTATGTTCCAACCTGAACCTGATGGTTATGCGCATACCACAGAGTTGCAGGAGCAAATCAATGCTTTCAACAACGGCACGTTTATCGACGGTTCGCCCATCAAGGTGCCGGGCAAGCATTTCAACTACGGTGTGGCATGCTACCCAGAGAAACATGAGGAAGCGCCCAACTTGCAAACGGACATCTCGTGGTTTAAGCGCAAGGTGGAACTCGGTGCGGAATATGGTGTGACACAACTTTTCTACGATAATCAGGCGTACTTCCGCTTCGTAGATAAATGCCGTCAGGAAGGAATTGAAGTGCCCATCATCCCGGGCATCAAACCGCTCACGAGATTGGCGCAGTTGCAGGTCGTGCCCAAGGTGTTCCACTGCGACCTTCCTGAAGCGCTTGTCCGCGAGGCGCAGAAATGCACTACGGACGAACAGGTGAAGCAGTTGGGCATTGAGTGGAGTGTGGCACAGTGTAAAGAACTCCTCGCTCACGGTTGCCCCAGTCTGCACTTCTACACCGTTTCTGCGGTAGATTCTATTGCTGAAATTGCTAAAAGAATTTATTAAATTCAGTTGACGAGTTAACGAGGTACGAGTAGACGAGAGAGTTACCCCCGCAAGGTTGTTGCTCTCTGTATCTATTTCAGCAAGCACCCACTCCGCAAGGCAGTTGTGCTCTGTACTCTGCTCTCTGTACTCTATAAATTATTCATCCCATGCTCTACTCCTCCATCATCGCCCAAGAGGGCATTAAGGAACGTCTCCGTCGGCAAATCGTGACGGGGCGCATTCCGCATGCCCAACTCTTTAGCGGTCCTGAAGGGTGCGGAAAGTTGCCCATGGCGCTCGCCTTTGCCGAGGCGCTGCTCTGTCAGTCGCCCGTTGATGGCAACCCCTGTGGCGAATGCCGCTCCTGCAAGATGATGAAGCGCTTTGAGCATCCCGACCTCCACTTCCTGTTTCCCAACAAGAAGTCTTCTGAAGAAACATTGAGCACAGCGCACCTACGCACGTGGAGAGATGAATTGGCGCGCTCCATTTATCTTGACACAAAACGCTGGTATGCAGCCATGGGTACGGAAAACCAGCAACCCATTATCAATGTGAAGGACGCTGCTTACATGTCGGATGCGCTGAGTTTGACTGCCCAGCAGGGAGGTTACAGAGTGGTCATCATCTGGCACGCAGAATTGATCAACGAACAGGCGGCAAATAAGATTCTTAAGGTCTTGGAAGAACCGCCTACGAAAACGGTGATTATTCTGATTACAGAAACGCCCGAACGATTGCTTCAAACGATTGTCAGCCGCACACAAAGCATTGAGTTTCCCGCACTGACACCCACGGAAATCCAAGAAGTGCTCGTCAAACAGCATGGCATGGCCGACGAAATGGCACTCACCATTGCGCGTAATGCCAACGGAAGTTACACACAAGCCGTAAACTTGATTCAGGCAAACGAAGAGACTGCTGTGTTCTTCGACCTCTTCGTGCAACTCATGCGTAAATGCTACATGCGCGACATTAAGGAGATGCACAAATGGAGCGAACTCGTTGCAGAATGGGGTCGCGAAAAACAAAAAAACTTCCTCCGCTATTGCCAACACATGGTGCGCGAAAACTTTATCTTTAATTTTCACGACCCTAACTTAAATTACCTTGCCGCTAACGAACGCGACTTCTCAACGCGCTTCTCGCCCTTCATCAATGAGAGAAACGTTATCGGCATTATGGAAGAACTCTCACTCGCTGAGCGAGACATCACACAGAACGTCAATGCCCGCATGGTGTTCTTTGACTTTGCGCTCAAAATGATTGTCTTGCTCATAAAATAAGTTTATGCTCTAGAAATCTAGAGCGTCTAGAATACCCCCACCTAAAGAAAATATGAACAAAGAATTTATGATACATCCCTGTCTGCGCGGACTTTCCGCGAAAGGTTGTGGCAGACAGGACAAACAACTCAACACATACGACTATTATGCTGACATCCCTGGCAACAACGATATTTGCGACCTCGTAGAAGTGCAATTTAAGCACACGCGCAAGGGATACTATAGCAACGATAATCGCATTCCCCTTCAAAAGGGCGACATCGTAGCCGTAGAAGCGTCTCCAGGACACGATATTGGTGTGGTCACACTTACGGGACAACTCGTACCCCTTCAGATGAAGAAGGCATGCCTTAAACCTGGCACTGAAGTTAAGCGCATCTACCGCAAAGCGCGCCCCGTAGATATGGAAAAGTACGAGGAAGCAAAGGCTCGCGAGCACGACACGATGATTCAAGCACGCCAGATTGCCAAGGACCTTAACTTGGACATGAAAATCGGAGATGTGGAATATCAGGGTGACTGCAATAAGGCGATTTTCTATTATATTGCCGACCAGCGCGTAGACTTCCGCCAACTCATCAAGGTGCTTGCCGACACCTTCCATGTGCGTATCGAAATGCGCCAAATTGGTGCGCGCCAAGAGGCGGGTCGCATCGGTGGAATCGGACCTTGCGGACGCGAACTTTGTTGCGCCACTTGGGTAAAGAATTTCAACAGCGTTTCTACAGCAGCAGCGCGCTTCCAAGATATTTCTCCAAACCCGCAGAAGTTAGCGGGGCAGTGTGCTAAGTTGAAGTGTTGCCTTAACTATGAAGTGGATACTTACATGGAGGCTTCACGTAAGTTGCCCAGTCGAGAAATTACACTTGAAACGGCAGATGCTACCTTCTACTTCTTTAAGGCGGACATCCTTGCGGGAACGGTAAGTTACAGCACAGACAAGCGCATGGCGGCAAACGTAACGACCATCACTGCTGAGCGCGCCTTTGAAATCCACAACCTCAACAAGAAGGGCGAGAAGCCTCTCTCACTCGTAGAAGAGACTGACGCAATCCCCACAGGTCCTATTGATTTGGCCGAACAAGACAGTCTCACACGTTTTGATAAGAACAAACGCAAGGGCAATAAGGGAAAGAGCGAAAAGCAGCGCCAAGGCGGTGGACAGCAAGAGCAACGTCCCAACAACGAGCACCGCAACAATCGTCACGACCGCCGACAAAAGCGTAAAGGAAACGGCGAGCATTAAGCGCACCTTCCACTTGCGAAACATCTCAATAGTTGACATGCGAAACTTCCTCCTTTGCATCATATTTTTAGTAGTAGGCTGCACTTTCCCTGCAGCCTACACTGCTTTTTATCCTGTCAACAATGAGCAATGGAAACCCGAAGATGCCGTTTGTTTCGATATAAAGACAACAGCAATCCAAGATTCTAGCACATTACATATATTGGTGCGTACGTGTGAAGCACATCATTTCCAGCAACGCTGGTTGCCGTTGGAAATTACCCACGAATGGCAATCTCCTAAAACCCCACGACACATCGACACGGTCCTTGTAGAAATTGCAGACACCCTCGGGAATTGGACAGGCAAGGGTATCCACCATCGCGACATCACGCTCCTGCATTCCACCATTCCACCCGCCGACAGCCTCATCGGAAAAATCACCATCCGCCCCTGCACACTTACACCCGTTCACGGCATCAGTCACGTCGGGGTTGAACTGCGTTAAGAGAGAGTACAACTGACAGAGTGCAGAGTACTCCGCATGGCCTTTCTCCTTTAATCCCGCTTTGCGGTCTTGAATCTGCTCACGCTCGGCAACGCTCAAGTAAACTTGGCGCTGCTCTCGCTCACTCGCAGATTTCTCCTTTCTCCTTTCTCATTTCTCCTTTCCCCATGCTTCCCCTCTACTTCGCCCCCCTTCAAGGTTTCACTGAAGACACATACCGCCGCATCCACCATGAATTGGTGGGTGGCGTAACAGCATACTATACCCCCTTCCTGCGCCTTGAGCACAAAGGTATTCGCACGAAAGATGCACGCGATGTGCGTCCGGAATTTAACGTGGGTGTGCCTATTATTCCTCAAGTTATTGCTAAGGACGGAGCGGAATTTACTTTCCTTGTGGACTATCTGTCGGACCTGGGGTATCGTGAAATAGACATCAACATGGGGTGTCCTTTCCCGCTTCAAACGCGTCATGGCAGAGGTGCGGGTTTGTTACAACATCCTGAATGCGTCAAAGAGATTGCCGACCTTATCCGCCTGCGCCACGACCTTACGTTTAGCATCAAGATGCGACTGGGGCAAACCGAGGCAACAGAAGGACTTTCCCTGCTCCCCATCTTAAACGAAACGCCCCTCAAGCATATTACGCTCCACCCCCGATTGGGCATGCAGCAATATAACGGAGAAACCGACCTCGATGCGTTTCAGAGATTTGCGGACGAGTGTAAACATCCGCTTATTTATAATGGCGACCTGCGCACACCTTCCGATGTGCATGACATCATAACCCGCTTTCCGCAACTTGCGGGAGTCATGATGGGGCGCGGACTTCTTGCTCGTCCGTCACTCGCACGTGAAATTATTGATGGTAAAGAATGGCAACGCCCCCAACGCCTTGCGCTCATCAAAAAGATGCACGAACATTACCACGCTCACCTTTCAACCATCATTCCAAGCGAAGCACAACTCCTCACAAAAGTCAGAACCTTCTGGGAGTACCTTGAAGAAGAATGCGGACGCAAAGCCTGGAAGAAAATAATGAAAGCGGGGTCTATGCGCAATTATTTGAATGCCATAAATGAGTTGAATTAAAGCATCCTTAACACCTGACAAATACAAACAAAATAGTGGAGACACCTCGAACATCCGAAGGTGTCTCCACTATTTTATGATGTATGTACCCTTAATGGAAAAGGGCGTCAATTATTCAACCTTACGCAAGAACATCATTCCGCTGGTGTTATTACCGTTAGGGGCATAACCCTGAATTTCTATATGGAAGGGCGTACCTGCTTCGAAAGCGTCGAGATTGAAACGGTAAATGGCGGGAGCATCTCCCACTTGGCGCGTTTCGTCAAGCACCACCTCCGCCATGAGTTCGTTACGCTTCCAAAGTTTTAAGGTTCCGAGGCGCACAGGACGGTCACCACGCGTGGGGATTACCGCCAATTCATAAGCACCATTGCCAGAAATCTTACCCGTCACCTCAAAGCGCCAAGTAGAAGGTTTTGTCTGCACACGAAGAGGTTCCCAACCAAAAACATATTCGCCATACGCCTTATAGGCTGAGTAGTCAGGTGCAAAGTAAAGCGGAAGCGAATACTGCGTAGTAGAAACCACGTTCATCGCTCTGAAATCGTCACGCTTTGAAACGACTACGGGACCCGTATATATCGGTGAGTGAGGTGTAGGATAACTACCGTCTGTCGTATATCGGATGATCGCACCCGGAACATCAGAAGCGAGGGCAAAGCGTGTGCTACCGTCTGTCAAAGTCTCTTCCTTTTCAATACGGGGTACAGGAAGGCGGTAATGACATTCCTTATGGTCAAGACGACTATAGTGACTGCTAAGGCGCGTGCGGAAATCCTCAAAATTGCGTCGGTTTTGCTTGCTCCACCCCACCTCACTCACGGCAAGAAGTCGGGGGAAGGTGAGATACTCCGCATAATTCTCCGAACGGTTTTCGTTAAGATAAGCAATCTCTTGGAGTGCCTGACCGTGGATAAACTGGTCGCTCCAATAACATCCCTGCACGCCGATCACGGTTGAGTTATCCGAATAATCGTTTACGGGCATCGAATAACACTTCTCCAAAGAAACGGGAGGCATCCACGTAGCCGCCTGCACTTCTCCGGGTATTTTCTGCTCAGGAAAGTCCAGATACATGTGCGTACAGGGAGTGAGAATCGCCTTATGCCCTGTGTTCGTAGCATGAATCGAGTCCGCCACATTGTGCCAGATGAGCGCCACAACGGGTTCGTTTACCTTGCCACGCATAATGATTTCTTCCCAACCGATGAGGGTGCGGTTCTTTTTCTTCATCATCTGCGCCACAACGTTTGTGAGATAACCCTGAAGTTCTGACTCCTTTGTCAACCCCTCTCTCTTCATGAGCGCCTGACAATCGGGGCACGTTTCATAACGCTTGTAAACCGCCTCGTCACCACCTATATTTATATATGAGGAGGGGAAGAGTTCCACCGTCTCTTCCAGAACGTCTTGAAGGAATTGGATAGACGTTTCCTTACCTACGCAAAGCAAGTCACGACTAATGAAGTGCTGTGTGGGGAGTTGGTGTTGCACACCCGTACAACTCAACCAAGGATACGCCACTACGGCAGAAAGGATGTGGGCTGGGAATTCGATTTCAGGAACCAACTCCACACCGCGCACCTTTGCGTAAGCCACCATTTCGCGAATATCATCCTGCGTATAGAATCCGCCAAGGCGCTTCTCGTTAGGACCTGCCCAAGCACCAACTTCCGTCAAGCGGGGATACTTCTTGATTTCAAGGCGCCAACCTGAGTCGTCAATCAAGTGGAATTGGAGTTTGTTCATCTTATACATCGCCATCATGTCGATGTATTTCTTCACGAATTCCTTATCATAGAAGTAGCGCGCCACGTCAAGCATCATGCCGCGCCAGGGACGTTCGGGAGCATCCACGATTTCCACACAAGGCGCCTTCCACTCCATTGTGCGTTGCCACTTTTCGCTATAAATTTCAGCGGGGAATAACTGAAGAAGCGACTGGATACCATAGAAGGCACCCGAGGGGTCAGCAGCAACAATCCTCACGTTTTTCGGAGTCACCGAAAGCGCATATCCTTCTGCCTTATGTGCTTGTGCATCAATGAGCAAGACAATGTCACCCTTCTTCTTGCCTTCCTTCATCACGGCAATGCGCCCCGTAGATTGTGCCAACACTTCTTGTAGGTATTCTGCTTGTGCCTTGAGCGCAGTATCGTAACTGATGGTCACCTTTTCGGGCAACACGTACACGCCCTCGGTTTGCTCCAACTGCACGGGTTGAGGGATAATAGAAACAGGTTTTACATTTTGCGCATAAAGCACATTCATGCAGAACAAGCACACTATGACAAACAGGAGTCTTAAAATTTGTACCTTCATCATTTTATATAAAAATAACATTAGGGAGGTTATAACGGAAAACTGTTAACGAGGAAACGCAAGTCCTTATCCTTGCAAATTTACAAAAATAAACCGTAAAATGCCCCGTTAAGAGATACATACCAGTCGATTTTGTCAACTTGACATATAGAATTTTGTCCGTGTGAAGAAAATTCAATAAATTTGCAGGACAGAGTGTGCTTTGCAGTTGTGGCACAACTGAAGTTTTCGCAACTTCTGAACATCTACAATTCAAAAAATTATATTCACTAATCTAAACCTATCTTTATGAAAAGATTTCTTTTTCTCCTCGTAGCGCTCTTGTGTGTTTCTACACAGACTTGGGCGTTCGACAGAGTGACGGACTTGTCCATGCTAAGCAACGACAAGGTCTACTTCATCAAGAGTGAGCGTGCATTCTTGCTTTATAGCGAGGCAAATGCTACGAAGCTCAGTACAAGCACGGGTTCAAAAGTCGGTTCCGTGACATTGAACATGGAAGACCCCAACCAGCAGTTTAAGATTGAAAAGAAGGACGCCAACTACTACCTCTACAGCGTAGGTGCTGCAAAGTATGTAGGCAAGGATGGTAACCTTGAAGATGCGGCTACTACTCCCCTCAACATGACTGCTTCTGGTAAGGAAGAATATCCTTGGAAAATGTGCATTGGCAATCAGGGTTTGAACTCTCAGATTCCTAATCAAACTGCTGAAGGTATCATCGTTAACGGTTGGACTAATACCGACGCTGGTAACTGCTTCTACATCGAGGAAGCAATTTTCTACGCTAAGATTTATAACGTACACGTTCTCGGTACCACTGAAGCAACTGCTGGTATCGTTTACGAAGGTACTACTTATGCAAACGGCACTTCTATCGAAGCTGAAGTTCGTTTGGAAAAGACTGATTTCCAGCCCGCAGCAGTTGAAGGTTTTATGCCCATTATGACTGTAAATGGCTTTGACGTTTACGTGAGCTACTTCAAGGACGGCACTAAGTTCTATACCGTGCAGAACGGTAAGGGTGGTTATGTAAGCCTTAACCCTGCCTATATGGACGGAAACGCTATGAAGCTCAGTAATTCCGCTGAACCCAACGACAACCGCGGTCTTTGGACATTCGTTAAGAAGGGTTCTTACTATCAGGTATACAACTACTCTTTGGGTCTCACAAAGGTGCTCGGTATTACAGGTGACGAAGCAAACGCTCGCACTTCTATGGTAGATCCTTCTTCTACAACTCACAGCACTAAGTTTACGGGTACGTTCAACCTCGGCAGCAGCAATCCCTCATTCATTAAGATTTCTGGCACCAACAAGTGGTGGAATCATCGTGATGGTTACTTGGCACTTTGGAATACAGGTGACGTAAGTAATGACCAGGGTAGTAAATTCTTCATCAAGGAAGTGGACTTCACACAGTATCCTGATGAATATTTCTACGAAGTAAGCGACATCACTGGCGTTTCTACTTTCGCTCCAAAGAATCCCAACACACTTTGGTACACTACTTCTGCTGAAGCAACTGGCGTGGACTACCCCTGGATGGAATACGCGCTTCCCATCGGTAACGGTGAATTGGGCGCAATGATTTTCGGTGGTATCCACAACGAAGAAATTCAGTTCAACGAAAAGACACTTTGGAGCGGTCCTGCAAATGTAGTTGGTGCTGGCGGTGGTAACCGTACGTTCATGAACTTCGGTTCTGTAATCGTTGAAAACAAGGACGAAGCTATCTGGAACGGTGTTACAGATTATGTACGCTACCTCGACATTGAGGACGGTATTTCTGGCGTAGAATTTAAGAATGCTAACGGCAGCAAGTTCACACGCAAGTACCTCTCTTCTGCTCCCGACCAGGTAATCGCGGCACAGTACAAGGCAGAAGGTGATGACAAGATGAACCTCGTCTTCAAGCTCAAGCCCGGACAGAGCATCGGTGCTTCTGACGTTACTTACGAAAACGGTACTGCTTACTTCACAGGTAAGATGACTGTAAGTCACGCTGCACGCCTCCACATTGTAGCTGACGATAACGCTACAGTTACTGCTACTGCTTCTGGTATCAAGGTTGAAAACGCTACTGAAATTACGTTCTACTTGAAGGGCGCTACGAACTTCAATGGCGACATGGAAGTTCTTAACAACTACTTCACTTCAGAAACCGCTGCTGACGTAAATGCTAACGCGAAGACAGTTATCGAAGCTGCTATCGCTAAGGGTTACGAAGCTATTGAAGCGGACCACATTGCTGACTTCAACGCTATCACAAAGCGCATGACCTTTGATCTTGGTCTCACAACGCCTACTGTTGACACCAAGACTTTGATTGACAACTACTTCCCTAACAACGGTGATGCTAACAGCACTGCTAACGACCACCTCTTCTTGGAACAACTCTACTTCCACTTTGGTCGTTACCTCGCAATCAGTTCTAACCGTAAGCCTATCGCTGCTCCCAACAACCTTCAGGGTATTTGGAACGACCGTGGCACAGAATCTCCCTGGAACTCTGATATTCACACGAACATCAACATCCAGATGAACTACTGGCCCACAGAAATCACAAACCTCTCAGACCTCCACAAGCCTTTCGTAAACTTCATCATCCGTGGTGCACAGAGCGAAGGTTGGAAGAAGGTTGGTGAAAACTACAATGGCGGTCATGGTTGGAGCGTTCTTACTGAGACTTCACTCTACAACAGTATGAGTACTTGGGGCAGCAACTACCTCGTAGCAAACGTTTGGTACACCAGCCACCTCTGGACACACTGGCGTTACACTCAGGACAAGGAATTCTTGAAGAAGGCATTCCCCGTAATGTGGGACTGTGCGAAGTTCTGGTTCCACCGATTGATTAAAGACAAGGGTTATGATAGTGCAACGCAGAATAGCGGTTATAGAGGCACACCTTATAAGTTTGAACCCGACGGTACTTTTGTTGCACCTGACGAATACAGCGCTGAACAGGATGCTCACAATCGTGAAGACGGTACTGCACACGCACAGCAGATGATCAGCTACCTCTTCGCAAACCTCGCAGAAGCACTCGAAATACTCGGTATTGAAAACACTGGTCTTACTACAGAAGATGTAGCAAAGCTTAACCTCTATCTTGAAAAGACGGACAAGGGCTTGCATACAGAAGTTTACACTGCTAATTCAGCTTTGAATGGTGGTTGGACAAATCCCAGAAATGGTGTAGCTAAGGGTGATACGATTCTCCGCGAATGGAAGTATAGTCCTTACGACGTAAGTAGCGATCCTGGTCACCGCCATATCTCTCACTTGATGGCGCTCTTCCCCATGGACCAGATTACTCCCGAAAGTGAATTCTTCACTCCTGCTGTTAACTCACTCAAGCTCCGTGGTGATGCTGCTACTGGTTGGTCAATGGGTTGGAAGGTGAACCTCTGGGCGCGCGCACTGGATGGTGACCACGCACATATTATTATTAAGAATGCGTTGAAGCACTCTACTGACTACGGCACAAATGCTGGTGCAGGTGGTATCTACTACAACCTCTTCGACTCTCACGCTCCCTTCCAGATTGACGGTAACTTCGGTGTTTGCTCAGGTATGGCAGAAATGCTCTTGCAGAGTGCTCACGGTTACATCAACGTACTTCCCGCTCTTCCCACAGTATGGAATAAGCAGGGTGAAGTTACAGGTATGAAGGCTATGGGCAACTTCACTGTTGACTTCAACTGGAACGATGGCAAGTGTCAGCAGATTAAGATTGTGAGCAATGCAGGTGCAGCACTTAAGGTGCGTTGCAAGCGCGGTGCAATGGAAATCGCTAATGCACTCATCACTGTAAAAGGTCAGGAAGTTAAGAATGAAGTTGATGAAAACGGCATCGCTACTATTCCTTGTGCTAAGGACGATGTTATCGTTATCAACTTCATGGAAGAAACTACTGGCATCAACGGTGTTGCAACTCAGAACGGCAACAACAAGAATATGTATGACCTCAGCGGTCGTCGCATCGCAACTGCAACAGCTGGTCAGGTTTACATCCAGGACGGTGTAAAGAAACTTTCAAAGTAATACATACTTGAAACAGTCATAAACAAGAGGGTGGGTCGAAAATTCGGCACACCCTCTTGAGTTATGTAAGAGTGAGTATTGCTTCTATACGCCCCCTTCGTCCATTTGTTATTATTGCTGTCCAGAAAATTTGTCTCTTTATTTTAGAGAACACGAATTTCACGAATAAGCGAACCGCAGGTCGCGCAAGTCAATCTCCTTGCGGGGTGTTATCTTTGCTTATCGCATACGAATTGCACGAATACCATCCGGATGG
>JAZTYI010000123.1:0-19672 GCA_045636885.1 Alloprevotella sp. | reverse complement strand
GATGCTTATGGAGGTTGCAGAACCACCCCCAAATGAAGAACTAAATTTATAGAGGAGGGCTTGTCATAGATAAAAAAACTCCCAACTACTCTTTTTTAGAGGGTTGGGAGAGAATTGTTGTGTTTAGCGGACAGTAATAATAAAAAAAGTGGAGATAACCCCGATTCTTAGGGCTATCTCCATTTCCGTAGTACAAAGATACAAAATTTCAAAGCGAAATGCAAATCGGTTAACGTTTGTTAACACGATATGTATTTCTCATTTTTCTGCATTTTTCGGTCCTACTTTATCCACTCATTTACGTTGTAATTGGCCTCAACTGCGCTTTCCACTCTGTCGGGCAGATTGTGGAAGAAGTTGATGCCTGTCTTTGCTTCCAGAGCGTCGATAGATAGGGCGTATTTGCGCATTTCTGATGTTGTAGAGGCTGATGAGGCGTACTTTTTATGTTCCATCCAGAAGGCAATGCCTTTGTAGGTGCCGTTTTTCACTGCCAGAGCCGCCATGAAGTAGTATTTAGGCACTGCCATGCGCCCATTTGCTACATACTTTATAATATGGTCGCTTCTGTCAATGGTGCCTCCTTTACAGATGTAGAGGGTGTCGCTAAAATACTTGTCGCGACCGCGTGACTGCATTTGACCCTCAAAGTCAGCCCAAAAGCCCGAGTTGAAGTTGCCTATCTGAGGCGACATATTGCTCATGTAGAAGGTTTGGTCGTTGGCCTGTCGACTGTACAGACGATCCGCCGAAGCCACGAGATGACCGTGGTTATATCCTGAACCGTAAAGAGCATCGTTCTCTAAACTGTAATAAGGATTGAGTTTGGGGTCGCGGGGATACTGTGGCGAGATGCTGTAATCCTTACGCGAAACAGATTTAGCACGCGTGGTGGCATCGAAACGGAAGGCCACCCAGCGCGAGTGGTTTTGGGTGTAGTCGTATTCCAAACAGTAGTTCATGATGGAGTCACCTCCGATCTTTACTGCGTGATATACAAAGGTGTTACCTTCCTTTAGTTGAGGCACTTCAATGCGCTTTGTGTAGGGATGATTCGATAAGGTACTACCCCCAGGATTGCTATTTCCTCCCTCGGGATTACTGTTTTCCCCTCCGGGATTGCCGACACCCTCCTCGGGAGGCGTGATGCTCCCCTCAATAATGTCGTCTTCGCTACAAGCAGTAAAGAATATGCTCCCCAGCGCTACCAGCAGTATGTATAACAACTTTGTCATAACTACGTTTTATTTATTTCCTTTTTAAATTGACCACCACCGCATTATGGTCGGAACGGTCGGGTCGGTTTAAAATACGTGCAGCATGGGGTTCCCAAAAATCCCTGCCGTAGAGGATGTGGTCGATGCGCACCACCATGGAGTAGCGGTTGAAGGTGCGCCCGAGTCCGATTCCTGCCTCAACGAAGGCATCGTCAAGGTTGCCCGCTGAGGCAATGGTCTGATAGGTGTATGACACGGGGGTATCGTTGAAGTCGCCACAGACGATGAGGTTGCGATGCTTGTTTTCCTCAATGAATTTTGCCACAGTGTCCGCCTGTTGAGCACGTGGTTGGGAAGCGCGAGAAATTTTGCGTGCAAGATGGAAGAAACTCTTGTAGTTCAGCGAGTCATTATCGTCGTCGTCACGCAGTTGGTTTACATTTTCCTTAAACGTTTCGCGGTCTTCTGTGGAAAGACTCATCGATTGTAGGTGCATCACGACGAAGTAGAGCGTGTCGGCATTCGAGAGTTTTATTTTAAACAATACCGCTTCGTTGCGCTCTGTAGCGCACACTATTTCTTTCTCCAAAATTGGATAGCGCGAGAAGCAGCCGATGTGGTTACTGTTTTTCTCTACTGACGCATAGTGATACCCGTTTCTTTTCAGCATGGGGCGAATGTGCTTGTTGACTTCCTTCTCCCCCAGTCCTTCCTGGAAACCCACGATGTCGGGCGATTCGCGGAGGATGTCGCGCACCAAGCGATTCTCTCCGTGGTCATCGTTTTTGTTCTTATTGCTACCCGTCCATAATCCAAACCCCGCTGTGTTGTAACTCATCACCTTCAAACTCTGCTTCGGTGCGGGAGAGGGAAAGTTAATGGGGAAGTACTGGTAAACGGTGTTGCTACACAGGAGCAGACCCAATAAAGGGATCCACGACCTGCGCCATGCGAAGAGCAGGCTGATGAAAAACATGAACACCGTGCCACCCAGAAAGATGGGGAACGCCAGTCCTGCAAGGGAGAGCAAGCGAAACTTCTCCGGCGAAATATACGTACTCGCTACGGAAAGGCATAACAACAACACCGTAACCAACGAAAATCCGGTGATGATGTTGGCTACGATGGTGTAGAGGCGCGAGACCGTATTTTTCTTTCCCTTGGTGGGTTTTGTGGGTTTAGCCATTGGAAATTTAGTAAACGAGTTGACAAGGTACGAGTTGACGAGAAGGATACCGAGTTAAACGATTGTTTATCCCGCATGGTAGTTGTACTCTGTACTCTGTACTCTGTACTCTGTACTCTATCAGTTGTACTCTGTACTCTGTACTCTGTTCTCTGTACTCTAAAAAATCTATTTCCGTGTTGAAGCATCAAAGAGGAAGTTTTTCTCCTCTGTGGTGAGACTTTCGTAACCCGACTTCTTGATTTTGTCGAGCAGTTCGTCTATGCGTCGACGCTTTTCTTCCAGTGCAGCGTCAGGTGTTGGTGGCGTTGTGGTATGTTCTTCCTTATTGTAGGCGCCACCAGGGTTCACCGTCATTTTAGGATTCTTGTTATAGGGCGACTTAGAAGAAGTCCCAAAGTGCTTTTTCAGGCGTTGCCACCACGAATTGGGGTTGCTTCTTCGCGTCCAACGTAGGAGCAGGAGGAAACCGAAGAGCATACCACCGAGGTGGGCAAAATGCGCCACGTTGTCGTTTACGGAGAACGAAGAGAAGAGTTCTAGGGCAGCATAACCGATGACGAAATACTTCGCCTTCATCGGGATGGGCGGGAAGAGCAGCATGATGCGGTGGTTGGGGTAGATGTACCCAAAGGCTAAAAGGATACCGTAGACGGCACCAGATGCACCTATCGTGCGCCAATAATTCAGAAATTCGCCCATGGGATAAATACCGTCGGGAGTGCGTACGCGTTCATAGTCGGCAAATCCCTCTATCCAATATTCGCCATACTGGAAGAGTTCTTGACACAACCCTGCGCCCACACCACAGACCAGATAATAGATTAAAAAGTGGCGTGCACCGAGGGTGTGTTCTATGGTTCTGCCAAACATCCACAATGCAAACATGTTGAAGAAAATGTGCGATAAGTTTGCGTGGAGGAACATGTAGGTAAACAATTGGTGGAGCTGGAAATTGTCGGCAAGGAAGAAGTGCAATCCTAATGTTGCCACTAAATCAATGCCTGAACCCTTTGCCACCTCTTGTAACAGGAATACTACGACGTTCGTAAGCAGGAGGTATTTGGTTACTACGGGGATGGAGTTCATAAAGTTAGGTTATGAGGTCGCTTCGCTTTAAGGTTATAAGGTTATGAGGTCGCTTCGCTCTTAGGTTTTGAGGTTTGAGGTTTTAAGGTTTTTAAGGAAAAAAGTCGCTTCGCCATTCTATCTGCACAGTCCTTAAAACCTTAAAGCGAAGCGACCTTACAACCTTAATACCTTATCTTTTACTTATTCAATCTCCAAGTTGTGCCGTCCTTTGTGTCCTTGACTTCAAAACCGAGGGCAGCGAGTTCGTTGCGCACCTTGTCGGAAGTAGCCCAGTCCTTGTTTGCCTTTGCAGTAGCGCGGATGTCGAGGAGCAAGTCAATGGCCTTGCCAAAAGCAGCCTCGCGTTCAGCATTTCCGTCGGCTTCAGAAGTAAGTCCGAGGATGTCGAAAGCAAAGGTGTGGAAGAGTGTGCGGAGTGCTTCCAAGGCGTCGGCAGCGATAGTCTGCTTCTTGTCCACAATCTGGTTGATGACGCGGCACGCATCAAAGAGGTGGCTGATAAGAATAGGAGAATTGAGGTCGTCGTTAAGCGCGTCGTAGCACTTCTGCTTGAGTTCTTCTACAAAGTCCATTTTCACGGCACCGTCCTTACTTGCTTCGATGCGGTCAAGTTCCTTAATCGCTTGAAGTAGGCGGTCGAGTCCCTTCTTAGCAGCCTGGAGGGCTTCGTTAGAGAAGTCTACGGTTGAACGGTAGTGCGCCTGGAGGATGAAGAAGCGAATGGTCATCGGTGTGTAGGCTTGTTCGAGAAGGGGGTGGTTACCTGTGAAGAACTCATCGAGAGTGATGAAGTTGTTATAGGATTTTCCCATCTTCTTACCCGCTATCGTAATCATATTATTGTGCATCCAATAGTTCACCATGGGTTTGCCTTGCGACGCTACTGCTTGTGCGATTTCACATTCGTGGTGGGGGAACACGAGGTCCATACCTCCGCCGTGAATGTCGAATTGTTCGCCGAGGTATTTGCGACCCATTGCCGTACATTCGCAGTGCCAGCCGGGGAAACCGTCACCCCAGGGCGAGGGCCAGCGCATGATGTGCTCGGGTTGTGCCTTCTTCCAAAGCGCGAAGTCCACTTGGTTGCGCTTTTCTCCCACACCGTCGAGTTCGCGTGAAGCATCCTTCACGTCGTCCAAGTTACGACCCGAAAGAATGCCGTAGCCGTGCTTTTCGTTATACTTCACCACGTCGAAATACACCGAACCATTGCTCTCGTAAGCAAAACCGTTGTCCAAGATTTGCTGAACGAGTTGCTCCTGTTCGATAATGTGACCCGTAGCATGGGGTTCGATGCTGGGGCGAAGCACTCCGAGTTTCGCCATCGCCTCATTGAAGCGATTGGTATAGTGTTGCGCCACTTCCATAGGCTCTAACTGCTCAAGGCGTGCCTTCTTAGCAATCTTATCTTCGCCCTCGTCAGCATCGTGTTCGAGGTGGCCCACGTCGGTAATGTTACGCACGTAGCGCACCTTATAACCCTGGTGCTTGAGATAGCGGAAAAGGAGGTCGAAAGTAATTGCGGGGCGCGCATGTCCGAGGTGTGCGTCGCCATATACCGTAGGTCCGCAAACATACATACCTACATGTCCGGGGTTGATAGGTTTAAATTCTTCTTTCTTACGAGTAAGGGTATTGTAAATGGTCAACATAGTTGTTATAAGTGTTAGGGTTTATAGTTGAGAAGAAGGAAGCGAAGTTCCTAATCTTCAAAGTTTTCTAAATCAAGATGATTGAACACATAGGAAGGTTCAAATCCGCGAGCGATGAGGCTTCGTGCCAACTTCTGCCGCACCTCGTAGTCGGTTTCTCCCTTGATGCTGCGCCTTTTTGCCTGTAATACTTTTTGAAAAACCTCGGCATACTGCTCCTCCGTAATGCAGGTCATCGCTTCGTTGATGTAGGCATTGCAGATACCCTTGGCGCGGAGCTGTTGTGCCACTTTGACGCGCCCCCAACCGTTGTAGAGGGTCTTGTCGTGCACAAAGGCGCGGGCATATCTGCCCTCGTTGATATAACCTTCCTCAATGAGACGGTCAATCAGCACTTCGGCTTCTTCGGATGAGGCGCCCTTCTTGCGCAATTTCTCGGCAATGTCCGCACAGCAGTATTCGCGGCGCGCACAGAGCGCAGCCATAGATTGATAAAGCGCTTCCATGCTGTTAAGGTTTGCGAACGAAGAACCACAAGTGATGTCCGATGGTGGAGAGTGCTCCGTAATGCTTCCACATGATTCGGAAGCGCTCGAGGAGCGATTTCTTATGATTCTTGGTGGTCATGCCCTCGTTGAGGTAGTCACTAATGATGCAGTGCGCATGATGCGTGGACTGCTGCACCTGTTCAGCCTTCTTCAAGATGCGGATGCACCAATCGAAGTCGGCAGAGAAGCGGTACTGCATGTCATAACCGATAGAGCGGAAGAGACTCTTGTGCGCAAAAAACGCTTGATGACACACCAGCATACCGTGCTTGAACGATTTCCAAGTAAGCTGCTCAGGCGGAGAAAGGCGGCGCGGACCGATATACTTCTCATCCGCATCCACCAAGTCCGTATGCCCAAAGATTACGGCAGGGCGCGTGTCGCCAAGCTGTGCTGCAAGGTCGGACAAGAGGGTTGGCGCATGCAGTTTGTCGCCCGCATTGAGAAACAGGATATAGTCGCCCGTAGCCATCTTCAACGCCTTGTTCATGGCATCATAAAGTCCGTGGTCGGGTTCAGAGATGCACGTGATTTCGTGGGGCACGGCGGCGATACTGTTACGCTCCTGATAATGGTGGATATGCTCCAGTGTGTTGTCGCGGGAGTTGCCGTCCACGATGAGGTGCTCCACATGTGGGTAGTCCTGCTCTTCCACACTTTTAATAGTTCTTTCAATAAGTGTAGTAGCGTTAAATGTTACCGTAGCAATGGTAAATTTAAGCGGTTCCGTCGTGCTCGACGGAGGGATGTCTGTGTTCATTTGTTTGTGGTAATAAAAAAGTTATTCAGCCCCTTATGTCTATCCCTTATTTAGAATTGTTTTGTACAGTGTAAGGTATTGTTGTGCAACCACGTCGCTTGAATATCTGTGCACCACTTCATCGCGCATCTCCTGTTGGGAAACCTGAGATTTACCTTCTGAGAGTGCCCAGTGAATCCCTTTTGCCAGGTCATCTACGGAATATGCTTCTGCCAAATAACCATTCTTGAGGTGGGTGATGATATCCGTTTGTCCGCTATTGCCGAATGACACGGGCAGACAGCCACATGCTTGCGCTTCGATTAGTGTTTGTCCAAACGTTTCGTAACGTGAGGCACACACCACGACATCTGCTGCGGAGTAGGCTACAGAAAGTCTTTCGGCATTGCTGACCCATCCCAAATCGGTGTAGTCCACGTGAATATGGGGCAGAAGTTGTGAGGGGTATTTTATATTTCCAAAGAAGACCAAGTGGAGGTCGTCTTTGGCGTAGCGACCGCTGCTGATCAGCAAATCAAGAGCTTGAAGCAATAAGTGAAACCCCTTAAAAGGATCGTCGATGCGCGCTGCGCCAAAGATGATGATGTGCTTATCGGTGGGCAGGTGTAATTGCCGACGTGCCTCCTCCTTGTTCCACACTTGGAATTGCTGTAAAGACAACGTATTGGGAATCACGCTCGAAGGCAACTCACGAGTTAATGCGCTCCTTTTCACCTGTTGGTGCAACCAGTTGCTCACCGATACCAAGTGTAAGTTGCCCGCGCCATAGATTTGTTTTTTCTGCAGAAACACCTTGTGGGGCAAGTTTTCGCATTTCGGAAACCTCAGGTGTTCGCACTGCGAGCAGTCTTCTGTAAAACCGTTGCACTGCTCTGCGTGGTGACAGACGGCAGTACAGGGCCACATGTCGTGTAGTGTCCACACTACGGGTTTTCCAGAGGCGAGAATCTTGCGGATATTTTTCAACGCCAACATACCTTGGTTGACCCAATGAAGGTGAATGATGTCGGCCTGTTGAAATTCAGGAAGTGTAGTGATGTCCGTGCCCGTATTCGCAATGTCAACGGCAAAGAGGTTTTTACGACTCAACTTGTTGTGTACCCAAATCACGAACCGCTCCCAAACGAAGTTCCACTTCAATCGCCAAGAGGGCGGAAGTGCCACCACTTTGTCATCCCCTTCATCATCCTTATCGCGCACGAGCATCTTGACCGCTGCGCCATTTTTTTCAAGCGCATTCATCAAGCGGCGGGCAGCAACAGCAGCGCCCCCCGTTGCGGAAGAAGTATTGACGAGAAGAATCTTCATGTGTGAGGTAGGGTAAATGAGGTGATGCCTATTGCTTCTGCTTTACAGCGCGCCACACGAGGTAAGCGCCCAGCAGGATGAAGGGGATGCTCAATAACTGCCCCTGATTGATGCCAATCATGTCCTGCATTTGGAGTTCCCAAGGTTCTTGCACTTCCTTGCAGAGTTCGATGAAGAAGCGGCAAGTGAAGATGCAAAGGATGGCGGTGCCGAAGAAGTAACCCGAACCGATGCGCTGAGGTGCCTTCTTGTAGAGCAAGATCAGGAGGGGGAACAGCAGGATGTAAGCAATAGCCTCGTAGAGTTGTCCGGGATGGCGCGCAAAGTCTTCGCCATTACGCACAAAGACAAAACCCCAATCCGAACCTGTTGCCTTACCCACAATCTCGGAGTTCATCAAGTTTCCGAGGCGAATGCATCCCGCCGTGAGGGGTGTGGCGATAGAAATATTGTCAAGGGCATGGAGGAACTTCACCTTCGTCTTGCGGGCATAGAGCATGAGCGCCACGATCACACCCACCGTTCCCCCGTGAGAGGCAAGTCCGGCATAACCAATGAACTTCGTGCTACCGTCGGGCATGGTGCGGAAGGGCAACACCATTTCCGCGATGTGTGAAAGGTAATACCCGGGTTCGTAAAGCAAGCAGTGGCCCAAGCGCGCCCCAATCAAGATGCCAAAGAAGCAGTAGAGAAAGAGCGGGTCAAACTGCTCTTGCGTCAGCTTTTGATGGCGGTAAAGTTTATAGACAACAATGTATGCCAGCGCTAAACCTATGGCCCAAAAAAGGGAGTACCAACGCAGGGCGATGGGACCTAATTCGAGGGCTATTTCAGAGGGGGACCAAACTATCATAAATGAGAAAGGAGAAATGAAAAAGGAGAAAGGAGAAAGACCTTGCGGGACTTATCTTCTTGGTAATGTAGGTTTATATTGCTGTTTATTGAAAGGATTTTTGCAAACTGCCCCTTGCGGGATGGATAAAAGGATGAAGAGTGAAAGAGTTCCGTCGCGCCAGCCTCTTTCTCCTTTCTCCTTTAATCCCGCTTTGCGGTATTTACCTCCTTCGCACCTCGGCAATTCAAGCACGCTTGATTGCACTCGGTTTGGCGTCGGTTCTCCTTTCATCAAAACGCCAACTCTTCCTTTGAAACAAACAGGAGGACGTCGCCCACCATAAGTTCCAGTTGTCCGTTGGGTACGATGTATTCTTCGCCACGCTTCACCATGATGACGAGGGTAGATACGGGCAGGTGCATATCCATGAGGCGGTTGCCGTTTTTGAGCATATCCTCGGTGACTACATAGTCGGAAAGTTGGGCATCCAATTCTTCGGGCAGTTCAACACCAAACTCGTTGCCCTCTTTTTCAATGGGCAGGTCGAGGTCAAACTTCTTTGCCACCCACGAAATGCTCATGCCTTGCAAGATCAGGGAGAGGAGCGTGATGAAGAAGACGATGTTGAACAGCGTTCGCGCTCCAGGAATATCTGTCAGGATGGGGTAAGTGGCGAAGATGATAGGCACGGCACCGCGCAGACCTACCCACGACACAAACAGGCGTGCCTTTGTGGGCAATTCGCGGAAGGGCGCCAAGCATAGGAACACGGTGAGCGGGCGCGCAACGAACATCATGAACAGACCGATGCAGAGCGCCACGAGCACCACGTCAAGAATCTCCAAGGGGTTGACCAAAAGGCCGAGTGAGAGGAACATCACAATCTGCGCCAACCACGTCAGGCCGTCCATAAAGGTGTTCATTTCCTTACGGTTGGTCAGTTTCTCATTTCCCAGCACAAGACCGGAGATATACACCGCCAAATAGCTGTTTCCGTGGAGCAATTCCGTCAGCGTGAAGGAGATAAACACGAGTGAGAGCAACAATACGGAGTACATCGACTGCGTGCTCAAGTTGATGCGGTTGATGAGCCATGCACTGCCCTTACCTACGGCATACCCCACGAAGATCCCCGCAGCAAACTGTACGACAAGGTCGCGGATAATGGTTCCGAGGCTCCAACTTTCAGGAGCACCAATCACTTGAATCAACACAATCACCAGCAAGTATGCCATGGGGTCGTTTGAACCGCTTTCCAACTCCAGCATGGGTTTCAGATTGTGCTTCAACTGCATCTGTTGTGAGCGCAGCAGGTTAAACACCGAGGCAGAGTCTGTTGACGACATCGTGGCAGCCAAGAGTAGCGCCGTCAAGAAGGAGAGTTCGATGCCCATGGGCGTAAACGTGGTCAGTGCCCAAGCAAAGGCGCCTGTAAAGAGCGTCGTCAGCAACACACCTACGGTAGAAAGAATCAACCCCTCGCGCATAATCGGGCGGATGTCCGCAATCTTTGTGTCCATACCCCCCGTGAAGAGGATGACACTCAGGGCAAGCATCCCGATAAACTGCGCCGTGGAGGCGTTGTGGAACTGCAGACCGAGTCCGTCGCTTCCGAAGAGCATCCCTACGATGAGAAACAACAGCAGGGTAGGCACACCGAAGCGGTAACTGGTCTTGCTGAATAGGATGCTCACAAAGATGAGAATCGACCCCAGCAACACAATGTTTTCAGCGGTAAGTGTCAGATACATAAAGGGAGTTAAGTTGGTAAAGTTTAGTCAACATGCAAAGTTACAATTTTATTATAAATAAGTACCCCTTTTTGTTTTGAAAACCCATAAAACCACAATTCTTCACCCCTACCCTACCCTTTTCTGCGTATGCGGGTGAAAAATAGTCCGATTCCCTCCCCCGATTTTGTACTTGAAAAATGACGAAAAATGAGAAATAATATTGGTGTTAACAAGTGTTAACGGATTTGCATTTCGCTCCCAAATTTTGTATCTTTGTATTACGGAAGTGGAGATGCCCCTTGGAATCAGGGGTATCTCCACTTTTTTTATCCCGAAAATCCCATTTTTAGGGGCAAAAAATAAGTTACCTTGTTTTTTCAAGGTTAAACAACCGGTTTTTAATGTTACTTATTTTTGCACCGCAAATAGATATTGTCGCAACGGTAAGTATGTTGAATGTTAATGTTTGTTATAGTTTCAACAGAAAAATGATGAAAAATGAAGGTTTAAACTGTCACAATTTTTCGCCATAATAATTTATGGAACTTATGTATGAATTACCCCCCGTAGGAGGGCATTACGAAAGTGATTTGCTAAAGCGTCTACATTGCCTAAATACAAACAAAACTGTGCCGTAACATGCTTGCAGAGGAATTTGTTATATAGAAGCAATACCTAATTCTAAAAAATGCAAGATTATATTTACACTATGGAATATTTTATATAACTTTACCCCGTATGATTCGTCTGCAATCACTTCTTGCCATTAGAACAACTCACTTTCTCCCTCTAACCCTAACTATCTATTAATATTCAGGCATACATGCAACTTGAGGCACTCTTTATATCATACGCTCTCCATCTCAAAATTCTTTACCAATCCCTTAATCCCAAATTTATGAAAAAATTAGTCACCCTGATCACTTTGCTTCTGGTAATAGCAACTACAGCAACAGCTGACGAACTTGTTGCATCCAAAACTTGGCCCTGGCAGGGCAAACCCGAAAAAATCTATCAAATGGCTTCTGGCGCTAATATTTCAGTGGGAGGCGACGCTCGTCCTGGCAGTATTGGCGAATTCGCTTTCTACGCCGTGGATGGCGTGGAAAATGCTTATTATATCTATAGCGTAACTGAGGACGTGTGGTTTAATTACGCTATAAAGTCCACCCCCGAAGACTATAGTCTCAGCGACAATTTTGTAATTCTATCCAACGAACCTATTTATTATTTCCACTTTGAGAAATGTGAAACATATTCTGATTTCTATCAAATTAGGCCTTACGCTTACAACGGCAATCTTCCAGAACTTTACCTCAATTTTTGGAACGGAGAATACGCTAACCCAGAATATCGTTTAGGCTTATGGAATATTCCTGGTGATTACGACAAAGGAAGTCGCTATTTTCTTGCTGAAGTTGGAACAAACCGCATTACAAAACTTGAAGACTTCAATCCCTATAAATGTTACACGATGACTACACAACGTGGTGCGTGGACTGTTTCGGGCGATGAATTCAAATGCACGAACAATGCGAACGAAGAACCATCTAAAGATAACATTAATCAACACTTTGCTGTGCTTACTGCTGATGGTGAAAATTACTACCTATTCAGCGTTGCTACGCAGAAATTTGTATACCACAAAAGCCCCCATGCAGGAGGTTTAGTTGCCTCAGCAGGCGACCCCATTGTGCTTCACGATGCCTCTGCTTATGGCACAAACCGATTTATGGTACAATTTAAGGACAAAGAGCTGTATTTTAATATAAACGGAGAAAACAATACAGCGATCAATGATTGGAAAATAATTGACAGTGGCAATGCCATTCTCTTCACTGAGGTAGGCAACTTCAACCCTTCAGCAGCTTACCAAATACTTAACACTCCAAGTGGCATCGAAAGCCTACTTCCTGAGAATACACCCTCAACAACAAACAACACAACGAAAGGTATTTATGACCTAATGGGTCGCAAACTTAAGAACATTACAACCCCAGGAGTTTATATAGTTGATGGCAGAAAACAAATCATGAAATAAAGACTACCCAAGAACTATGCATGCCAACTAATTAAACCCTCTGAAATAGAGGCACGGTAAACAACGCTTGGAATCAGCATTACATAAACACACAAAAAAAGGATTGAAGAAATCTTCAATCCTTTTCTTTGAGCCTCTTGTCGGATTCGAACCAACGACCCCGAGATTACAAATCACGTGCTCTGGCCAACTGAGCTAAAGAGGCAATAGGCTTAAGGGAGATCCCTATGTCCTGCGCACTTTCAAGAAGCAAGCATGTTGTTTCTTGTTTGCGATTGCAAAGGTAGCACTAATATTCGAATTGACAAACTATCAACAGACTTTTTTTTCGAAAAAAGTTGTTTTTTATACCCCAAGAACCGTTTCTGACCATAAAATGGAGGTCTTTGTCTGAAATCATAGCACCTTTCGTCCCCAAAACGCTTCCACTTAAAGTTCTAACATGTGCAAGCGGAAACCATCCATGAGACAACTGCGATCCACACTTCCGTTCACCCCGTCCATTATTCCAGAGTCTGTATATTGCCACATCATAAAGTTTGTACCATCCGAAAGTGTTGGCACCTCCATGCGATAGCGTGCAATCATCCATTGATACCCGTCAAAATGACCGACAAGATGCTTATTGTAGAAGTTCTGATACGTATAAAGCAAAGGTTTGCAACCATAATATCGCTCCACTTCATCCACAAATTGCTTCAAGTCACGGATAAACTTAGCATGACTCACACGTCCCCTTACTTCCACATCCACGATAGGAATTAGATCTTGTTCCTGCGCCTTAACATGTTTCTTCATGTGCTTCGCCTGGCGCTTCCAGTTCACATTGGGTCGGTAAAAGTGATAACTCCCCACACGCAGTCCCGTCTTTCGAGCCTCAACAAGATTCTTACGATACATACGATCCACGAGTCGCTCACCTTCCGTTGCCTTCACATAAGCATACCCGATCTGCTGACTCTCTGCAACCCTTTTCCAGTCAATTACCCCTTGATAACGACTTACGTCGATCCCCTCCACATAGCGTTTTGCGACATAAGCATTTGACGAAAGCGCAGGAAGTGCCTGTTGCGAACATATCTTCTCTTTCATCATTGGCACCACGGGCAATGCATCTGGAGTTGAAATAGGCGATGTTGTTTTCCCCTTAGTTTTCTTTTCCCCGTGTGCTATCATAGGAAGAGACAGCAACGCGAGAAGAGCACATATTATATATATACGGCGATTCATTTAGATTCAAAATAACACGTTTATTTAAAAAAAGGACGTACCACTTATGATCGGCACGCCCTTTTTAGATTTGTATGTGTGTACGTACACACATTACAAGGTATATTCACTCGGATTAGAATCGAAGCAACTGACCGGGTCGAAGTGTTGTCTTCTTTGTAATACGATTGATCTTACAAAGCTGAGCAACAGAAGTCCCTGTACGACTTGATATACGCGAGAGACTATCTCCCTTACGAACCTTATAATAACGCTTACCGCCATCAGCAACATTGCCCTTAGAACCAGCCCCCGTAAAGTAGCGACTAGACTTCTGCTTGCGGAACATATACGTATCAGCAGTTACGTCTTGATTGGCAAAATCAAAAAGGAAAGCAGGATTGATTGCCTCACCCATCACGCGGGTTTCGAAGTGGAGGTGAGAACCGTAGGAGCGGCCCGTGTTACCACCCAAACCAATGGGTTGCCCCGCCTTTACTTCTTCATTAACATCACATAGGTACTTTGACAAGTGAGCGTAAATTGTTTCCAATCCATTCTCATGGCGCAATACGACATACTTACCGTAACCTCGACGTTCGTAACGCACGATGCGCACCTTGCCGTCGAATGCCGCATAAATAGTGTCACCCGTCTGAACTTTCACATCAATGCCCTTATGCATACGACGGAAACGCGGGCGATAACCGAACCCACTCGTAACCTTGCGACTTGTAGTAGGCATCGCAAAACCACGAAGGTCGATTTCCAAACTATCAGGCACATCTGTGCGTGAGTAGCAGTGTGTAGACGAGTTGTCCCAACTCTTGTAGAGATCGTCTATTTCATCCTCTACTTCAAGCATAAGAACCATCGCCACCGAGTCTGCCGCCTGCAGTTTTTTATCGATTGGAGCCTGCTTGGCAATCAAGTCTTGGCCGACAGCCGTTTGGACTGCGGAGAAGACAACAATTCCAGCAAGCAAGCGTTTAATTGTTGTAAAATTCATGTGCATAAGGTTTTAACGGGTGCAAAGTTACGACTTTCTGTTAAATTTTACCAAATAATCGCACTACTTTTTTAATAAAAATTCAGTTGTATTCACAGAAAAATCAAGAGTTTACAGCCATTTTTCACCCATCACATAGGTGCGCTTCGTAAGAAACTCCCTCAGCAGACTCTTTCGTCTACAAAAAATCAGGCAGAAGAAAGCAATTTTCTCCTGCCTGATTTTGTTCTATTTTTGTTCTATTCAATTACTTACTTTCCCTGATTGTAGCGCTCATTCAATCCCTTAACAATATCAGCAGTGATGTCCAACTGGGGATTGTTGTTGAGAATCACCGCACGCGTAAGGATGAGTGTAAAGTTGTGTACCTTGTTGTAATCTACGAGGAAACTTTGGATGCTATCTTCAAGCGCCTTGTTGAAAGCCTGTTCCTTTTCCGCAAACTGCTGTGCATACTTTGCCTGAAGTTGTTCTACATCAGCTTGTTGCTTTGCAAAAGCAGCCTGTGCGTTATTAAATTCTGCTTCACTCATGAAGCGACCTTCCTGAAGTTTCTGCTGAATTTCGGCGTACTTATTCTGAAGTGCAGCCGTCTTCTTGCCGATTGTTGCCTGATAACCGTTGTAAGTTGTTTCCAATTCCTGACGGCAGTCGAGGTAGTACTGATACTGTGCCTGAAGCGTGTCCATATCTACGTATGCCACCGTAATGCCACTTGCTACTTTTGTTGAATCAGACACTGCTCCAACTTCTGCTACACCATTATTTTTAGCACATGCAACAAAAAGCACACACACTGCAAGAGAAAGAATTTTAGTAATTGCGTTCATAGTTTTATTATAGTGTTTTAGTAAACAAGTTTATGAGAGAGTTTAATGGGGATAGAGGACAAAGTTTAGAGTTTAGAGTACAAAGTACAACTTTACTACTACCTACTACCTACTACCTATTCCTTCCTCTCCTTCACTCTATTGGGATTCTCCTTGCGCATCTTTCGGTCCATTGACTGCACGCAGTGAATTCCCCTCTTATTCAAGTGGCGATTACCATCGATATGGGTGTGCACGAACTTCTTGCCCACCAAAACTTTAACGGCAAGTAACAAGAAGGCTATAGCACAAATTGCCAGGATGATAAGAAATAATTGAAACATTCTTTGTATATTTGCGACTCAATTCGCCCGCAAAGGTAAAACGAAATATTCACATAACCATATTTTTAAACTATTTTAACGAACATCGATTATGAATAGCAACTCAATATTACAGCCCAAAGCTGTTTTCGACTGTTTCGAAGCTCTCTGCCAAGTGCCCCACCCCTCTAAGCGTGAGGAGAAGATGATTGCTTTCCTTGAAAAGTTTGGTAAGGACCTCGGTCTTGAGACTTCGGTAGACAAGACGGGCAATGTCTTGATTAAGAAACCTGCTACAGCGGGTATGGAAGGTCGCAAAACTGTGGTACTTCAGAGTCACTTTGACATGGTGTGTGAGAAGAACAACGACACCGTTTTCGACTTTGACAACGACGCCATCCAAACCTACATCGACGGTGAATGGTTGAAAGCAAAGGGCACTACGCTCGGCGCTGACGACGGCATCGGTGTGGCGATGCAGATGGCCATTCTTCAGGCGACCGACATTGCTCACGGTCCTCTTGAATGCCTTTTCACACGAGATGAAGAAACGGGACTTACGGGTGCCATGGGCCTCGAACCTGGTTTTGTTACAGGCGATTACCTCATCAACCTCGACTCTGAAGACGAAGGTCAGATTTTTGTAAGTTGTGCCGGTGGTGCACGCACGGAAGCTACTTTTGCATACACCGAAGAAGCGCTCCCCGCGGGTTACTTCTGCTTCAAGGTGGGCGTAAAGAACCTTACGGGCGGTCACTCGGGTGATGACATTAACAAGAACCGTGCGAATGCCAACAAACTCCTTGTGCGCTACCTCTGCAACGAAATGGAGAAGATGGACCTCCGCCTTATCGACATCCAGAGCGGTGGTCTTCACAACGCCATCCCCCGCGAGGGTTGGGCGCTCTGTGCCGTTCCCATGAAGATGAAGGAACAGGTGCGCATTGACCTTAATGTGTATAGCGCAGCGTTGGAGGAAGAATTCCCCCAAACCGAACCCGCTATGCTTTGGGAACTCTCCAGCGAACCCGCTGCCGAAACGTGCATTTCTCCAGCCGTAGTGCGCCCCATGCTCCTCTCGCTCCATGCCCTTCACAACGGTGTGTATGCCATGAGTCAGGACATGGAAGGCCTTGTTGAAACTTCTACCAACCTTGCTAGCATCCGCAAGCAGGAAGGCAAGATTGTGGTGACTACAAGTCAGCGCAGTTCTGTTGCCAGCGGTCGCGAAAACATGTCGTCTGTCGTGCGTGCGTGCCTCGAACTCGGTGGTGCACAGTGCGAAACGGGCGAAGGTTACCCCGGTTGGAAGATGAACCCTAAGAGCGAAATCCTCCGCATCGCTACAGAGAGTTACCGCTCATTATATAATAAGGACCCCAAAATCCTTGCCATCCACGCAGGTCTTGAATGCGGACTCTTCAGCGAAAAGTACCCCCAACTTGATATGATCAGCGTAGGTCCCACCCTCCGCGGCGTACACTCTCCTGAAGAACGCTTGCACATTCCTTCCGTGAAGATCGTTTGGGACCACCTACTCGACATTTTGAAGCGCGCATAAAATAACAAGTTATTAAAGGAGAAAGGAGATGTAGGAAAGGAGAAATGAGAAAGGAGAAATGAGAAAGACCGTGCGGACTGTAAGCACAACACCCCACCAATCCTTTCTCCTTTCTCATTTCTCCTTTTTTACTACGCCCCTTACACCCCGCAAGGCTATTTCTCATTTCTCCTTTCTCCTTTCTCCTTTCTCCTTTCCCAACCCTTTCTCCTTTCTCATTTCCAAACCTATGGACATCATCCACCTGCTCCCCGACTCCGTAGCCAATCAGATTGCCGCTGGTGAGGTCATTCAGCGCCCCGCCAGTGTGGTAAAGGAATTGGTAGAGAATGCTATTGACGCGGGGGCTACTGCTATACAAATACATATTGTCGATGCCGGAAAGACCATGATTCAGGTGATCGACAACGGTAAGGGCATGAGCGAAACGGACGCGCGCATGGCTTTTGAGCGCCACGCTACGTCAAAGATTCGCACCGCCGAGGACCTCTTCACGCTCCAAACAATGGGATTCCGTGGGGAGGCACTTCCTTCTATTGCCGCCGTGGCGCAGGTGGAACTCCGCACGCGCCTCGCTGGCAACGACTGTGGCACCTGCATCCACATCGAAGGGTCAAAGGTCGTAAATAGTGAGGTCGTGATGTGCCCACAAGGGTCAAACTTCATGGTGAAGAACCTCTTCTTCAACATCCCCGCCCGCCGCAAGTTCCTGAAGTCCAACCAAACGGAACTCAACAACATCCTTCAGGAATTTGAGCGCATCACCCTCGCCCACCCCAGCATTGCCTTCTCCCTCCACCACGGCGATAGTCAACTCTACAACCTGCAATCCCAAAACTTCCACCGCCGCATCATCGACCTCTTTGGCAAGCGCTATGAGAAACTCCTGGTGCCCGTCAGCGTCGAAACGTCGCTTGTAAACATCAACGGTTTTGTGGGTCTTCCCTCCAGTGCGAAGAAGAAGGGTTGCCCCCAATTCTTCCTCACCAACGGACGCTACATGCGCCACCCCTACTTTGCCAAAAGCATCATCACCGCCTTTGACCGCCTGATTGCCGAGGGCGACCAAGTGCCGTTCTTCATCAACCTTACCGTAGATCCAGCGAAACTCGATGTCAACGTACACCCACAGAAGACGGAGATAAAGTTCGAAGACGAAGCAGCCATCTTCCAAATCCTCCAAGCAGCTGTGCGCGAAACGCTTGGGCGCCACAACGCCGTCCCCAGCATTGATTTCGACACCGAAAATCGTCCCGACATCCCCAGCCTGGGAAGTTTTGAGACGGAAGGCAGTTCTCCCTTCCTTACCGCCCCCACGATCGAGGTAGACGATTCGTTCAACCCCTTCAACACCACCCCCAAGGAGCGCCCCGAGCGCAGTTGGAGCGCACCCACCTCTGCCCCCAAGGAGTGGAAGAGCCTTTACGACACACTCATCCCTTCGCAAGAAGCAGAGGATGTTCCCACGGAAGAACAATCATCACTGCTCTCCGTCCTCGGACTGGACAGCGAAAGTCTGTGGACCAAGGGTAGCACTGAGGTGTTGCAAGTGCGCGGACGCTACATCATTACGCAGACTCACAACGGACTGCTCATTGTCGATCAACACCGCGCCCACATCCGCATCCTCTACGAGCAATACATGAAGCAGTTTGCCACAGAGCGCAGTATCTCGCAGATGCTCCTCCTGCCCCTGCTCGTGCAACTCTCCCCCAAAGAAATTGGCACGCTCTCACTCATTGAGAACGAACTGGAGGCTACGGGATTCGAACTCAGCGCACTGGGGGGAGGAGATTATCAAATCCTGGCAGTTCCTGCAGGCACGGAGAATGCGCATCCCGAACAGATGCTGGTCGAACTCCTCAATGCAGATAGCTCCACCGAGAACCTTAAGGAGCGCATCACACACACCATTGCCAACGTGCTTGCCCAGCGCTCTTCCATCGCCTACGGACAATACCTTAGTCAAGCGGAGTGTACCGACCTGCTCGATCGCCTCTTCGCCCTCCCCACCACCACTTTCACCCCCAACGGACAGCGCATCTATGCCGTGATGACGGACGGAGAATTGAACCACACATTTGGATAAAAATACGACAGGAATTACGCTCTCAAAAATTACAAAAAATGAGAAATAAATATCGTGTTAACAAAAGTTAACCGATTTGCATTTCGCCCCCAAATTTTGTATGTTTGTACTACGGAAGTGGAGATAGCACTTGAAATCAGGGTTATCTGCACTTTTTTTGTCTCAAAAATCCCATTTTTAGGGGCAAAAAAATAAGTTACATTGTTTTTTCAAGGTTAAACAACCGGTTTTCTATGTTACTTATTCTTGCACCGCAAATAGACATAGTTGCGAGGGTGTGTAGGTAGAATGTTAATGTTT
>JAZTYI010000122.1:0-4159 GCA_045636885.1 Alloprevotella sp. | reverse complement strand
GAGCGAAGCGAATACCCCCGGATGGGTATCAGAGAGTAGTCGCACTCTGAAAGAGTGCCCCAATACCAGGCATACCTCATTGCTCGGGCACCCCTCCAGGGTGCGATTCATGCAGGCACATCCCCGGGGGTACTCGCCTCGCTCGCACGCCCCGGTTATTGAGCGGAGACGCCTTCAGCGTCTATACTATGCTTGGGACTACAGTTAAATTATTCCCACAACAAAAGGAGAAAAGAATTTTGTTCTTCTGTTCTTATGTCTAAACCAACGCGCCCTTACTTCACAATCACCATCGTAGCCCCGAAACCGTATTCACGGAAGGAGGCGTCTTGGAAGATACAGGTTTTGTAGTTTTGGCGGAGTTCTTTGATGAGCGCGTTGCGCAGGACGCCGTCGCCCTTACCGTGGATAAAGACAATCTTGGTGCCCTTCTTCTTGATGTGCTGCTTCATCTCTTCGTGGAACACCTGGAGTTGGTATTCCAGGATGGCCTTGCTGTCCATGCCTTGCTCCGTTTCGAGAATGGCAGAGGCATGAAGGTCCACCTCAATGATGCCGTTGCGCATCGTGTTGCGCGCCGTCTGCACTTGGGGGCGCTCCTCGCGCTTGGGTTCAAGGATGGCGTCGCGCAGTTGCTTGGCATCGATGAACACGGAGCGGGCAGGCTGATCGTCTTTCATGACATCCACAATGTAAGACGGTTGCTCGAAGAAGAGGCTTTCGCCAAAGGTATGGAGCTTGTAAAACTTCGGGCAGTCGAGGCGGAAGCCTACATACACGGGCGCTTTGGGGAGGAAGGGTTTCTCCTCCTTATAAGCAATGGCCTGCAGCGTGAGTTTCTCGAGTTCGGGAAGGATGCTGCGGTCAAATTCTTCAAGGAAGAGTTTCGTGTTGGGTTCAATCACCCCCGTGTGGCGCACGTGGCAGGCACTGTTAGTCTGCGTGAGCAAAGTGAAGTTCAACGTATAGTTACAATCGTTGATGAGGTACATTTCAAATGCCGAATTGCTCAACTCACGAATATTCACGGGCGTGAAACCAAGGCTGATGTTCAGCATATCGCCCCCGCGGCGCTCCACAGGTTTTGCCTTAAAGGTCATGGGGCGGTTGAGATGCGCCTCATCGTCATCATCATCCATGGTCTGTTGACCGTTGTCCGTTGACTTCACCGGAATATTATAATCATTTGTATCAATCACCACGCACTCCGTGATGAGCATGGGGATTTCAAAACCATCTTCGTCCTCCACAAGCACGGTGTTCTTACCTTGAAAACCAGCCACGATGCCACCGCCTACTTCGTTGAGAAATCTTACTTTATCGCCTATCTTCATAATCGTATTATTTAGTATTCTACGAGCAAAAGTACATCAAAACTTTGTGTTGGTCATTGTCAACGGATGATTTTTTAAGACCGACTTCCCATCGTATGGCGCGAGTAATCATCACGTGGCGTTGCCTGTACCAATTATTGTTGTTAATTTTGTGGGGTGAAATTAGAGAAACGTGCCCTATGAAGAAAATTTTGGAAACTCTAAAAGGTCTTAAACTTTTTAAGTGTGCCTATGAGGCCACGAAGCATCAGATAAAGGTGTCTATGCTGTTGCTGGTGTTGGTAACCCTAATCTTTGCCCTATTGATGTGGATTGCCGAGCGGAACAGCAACACCATGTTTGATTTCTGGGACGCCTTGGTGTGGACTTTTGTAAAATATGTGGACGACCCTGCCGACATCACCACAAGCCCCATCACCCCCTTTGGGCAAATTGTGGGTACATTAGTGGGTGTGTTGGGCATTGCCATATTTGCCGTACCCGCGGGTTTGATTGGTTCTGGCTTGATGGAAGCCATGGAACAGAAGCGTCATGAACAGGAAATTCAGGGTTTTCACAAGCGCCTATACAAGACCTTTCGCCGTCAGATGGATCGCTCCTTGCGAGGCTATCTCAACACCCTGCCCGATAAGGGCGGCGAGGCTTATGCTCGCCTTAATTTTGTGCCACAATTTATTCCCCTCTCACGCTTCCAAATTCGTCAAGGAATGGACTTTAAGGACATTTACGAAGTGAGTTGTAAATATCCTGAAGTACGCATGAAGAACCTTGCCGAAGCCATAACAATGGAGGAAAATCCCGAGGACCGCTTTGTCGTCAGCATCAGCCCCATCAACACTTCCTACGGTTGCTGTATCGACCGCCAGTCGAAGGTCACCATCGTATGCCCCGTAGGTTTTTCAGAAACGGGCACAGGGTGGTTCAGCTACTATCTCGCCAAATTGGGCGGTTTCAACTATGTGTGTAAGGACATTGAGGTAGATGTTGACGAACTGGACTCCTTCTACAACATGACCGACGAACCCCTCTACAACCGCAAGCCCCTTTCGGCATACAAGTCAACAGACAAAAAGGCCAAGCAGATGATTGAGAAGAAACTGAAGCATCGCAAGGATTTTCTGAACGACCTCAACCGCTTCAACCGCGGTAGTGACTCGTGGTTTATCCTCATTGCGGGCCACTTGAAGAGTTCGGAAAACCCCATAGATTTCCACTTGTGCCATAACCGAAGGGATGGTCAGAACGACACCGTTCGCGACACTGTTGCTTACGAAACATTTGCGCAACACTTCAGCGAAGAAATGAAGCGCGAGCACGGACTGGAGACCATTTCTCAAACACAGCGTTACCCCTTCGTCAAAAACAACCTCATTTATCGCATGCAAGAGCAGTTGCAGTTCAACGGAAATGCCTTTGCCCTATGGCCCTCCACACAGATGATGATTTTTGACACCAAGAAGATCCTCTATGCCTACAAGATGGCACGCATCATCAGCGAATCCTTTGACAACGGAAAGGGCATTGATCCGAAAGACGTGGAGGACTTCGCAACGTCCCTCTATGGATTTTCCGAAACGTCCCTTTAAACTCAAAAGTTACCTCCGGTAACCACCCAAAAGAGGGTGCGTCGAAATGCTATATTTCGGCGCACCCTCTTAAGTTGTGTTAGAGTGAGTATTATCGTTCTGTTATCACCAATTTATTTGCTTTAACCACGAATGGTCACAAATCCCTTGCGGAGCATACTTAGACCGAATGGCATTGTAAATTAGTGTCCATTAGTGGTAAAAAATTATTGCTGTCCGGTAAATATAGATAACTCTTTGTTTGATGGATAGTTGTACGCATACAAGACCCCTCATAGATATTCAACCGAAAAAACGAGAATTTCTATGTTTAAGAGAACACGAATTGCACGAATAAGCGAATCTCCATCCGGGATGAAAATTTCTTAATCAGAGGCGAATAACAGGAATGCCATCCGGATGGTATTCGTGCAATTGCTTTTGCGACCTTCGGTTCGTATGCGATAAGCAAAGATAACACCCCGCAAGGATTGACTTGCGCGACCTTCGGTTCGTGTTATTCGTGCAATTGACTTGCGCGACCTTCGGTTCGTGTTCACTAAAATTAAGAGACAAATTTTACCGGACAGCAATAATTTATGGACTTGTGTAAAGCGAAATCTGCACACATTTTCCAGTGTGCAAATACTTCAATTATTCCTCATTTTTCGTCTTTTTTAAGGCAAAACTTTAACAAACATTAACATTCAGAACACTCATCGTCGCGATAGTATTTATTTGCGTCGCAATAATAAGTAACATTGCAAACCCGTTGTTTAACCTTGAAAAAACAATGTAACTTATTTTTTGACCCCCAAAATGGGATTTTTGAGACCAAAAAAGTGGAGATAGCCCTGATTTCAAGGGCTATCTCCACTTCCGTAATACAAAGATACAAAATTTCGGAGCGAAATGCAAATCCGTTAACACTTGTTAACACCACTTTTTATTTTATTATATTGGTGTCCGGTAAACTTTTGAGGGAGGAATAGGTCTGTAGGACCTATAACCCACCAGCCGAGGGCAACGCCCTGGGTAGATTGATTGGGTGGGGACTCGCCCTGAAGGGGCAAAAGCATTAAATTACAATGCGTTATCTCTGCTTTTGCCCCTTCAGGTCGTAATCTTCGTTTAACTCCTCACCCAGGGTGTTACCCTGGGCTAATGGCTTTATCCCCTTCCAGGGGAATATTTCAAACATGAGGGGCTTGTCAAAATATTCAGTATAATATTATGTTGAATTTCAATTAGATGCTACTC
>JAZTYI010000121.1:0-10178 GCA_045636885.1 Alloprevotella sp. | reverse complement strand
ATTGGTGTCCGGTAAATATAGAAAACTATTTGTTTGATGGATAGTTGTACTCATACAAGCCCCCTCATAGATATTCAACCGAAAAAACGAGAATTTCTATGTTTAAGAGAACACGAATTGCACGAATAACACTCTCCATGCGGGATGAATATTTCTTAATCAGAGGCGAATAACACGAATGCCATCCGGATGGTATTCGTGCAATTCGTATGCGATAAGCAAAGATAACACCCCGCAAGCATTCGTGTTATTCGTGAAATTCGTGTTCTCTAAAATAAAGAGACAAATTTTACTGGACAGCAATATTAAAAATCTACAAATTCAGTGAGTTATTTGGTGTTGCAGTCTCCGTATTGTAACTTTGCAAAAAAGTTATATTCGTAAGGTTTAAGGTAACTTCGACGCTGAACCTTTTACATCTTTCGTGGTGCGACACCATAAAGACTTCTGGTACCTTCCCGCTTTTATACGCTCTCCTTTTAATAGCATATGAATATCAATTATCGTCGCCTCGCCAAAATTCTTTTAGTCCTGTTGTTTTTGCCTATAGGACTATTTCTGCTTTTGGCCGTGTTGCTTTACATACCCGCAGTACAGGATGCCGCTGTTCGTGAAGCGACGCGTCAACTGTCAAGCACGCTCGCAATGGACGTGAGCGTTGACCGTGTGCGCCTGTCCTTTCCGCTGGATTTGGATGTCAAGGGGGTGTTGGTGCGCGAGAATGCTGATACAGTTTTGGCGGTAGAAGTCTTACGTGTCGACGTGCCCTTATTGCCCCTCTTCTCCGGTCGTGCTGATCTCAATGAGTTTACGCTCATGAATGCGTGGGTAGATACTAAGCAGTACATTCCCGACACGCATTTAAGGGGTACGATCGGTAGTCTCACCGCAAAGAGTCATGGTGTTGACTTGGCGCATGAGACCGTCATGCTCGACCTTACCCATTTGGCAGATACCCGTTTGTGTGTTGCCTTGTCAGACACCGCTGCTCCCGATACAACCGCCGCTGCTCCTGTGAATTGGCAGATCAATACGCCCGACATTCGGGTGGAGCGCACCGCCCTTGCGCTGAGCATGCCCGGCGATAGCATGCGCCTGTTTGTCAATTTGCACGAAACGCAGTTGGTGGAGGGAACCTTCGACCTCGGTCGTGGCAATTACGGGTTGCACCGCCTTGGGATCGCAGATGCTGCTGTAGCCCTCGGTGCTCCCACGACGGAAGCGTTGCCCGTGCATTTTGAACGTTTCCTCTCCGCATCAGCGTTGCAGAAGGATACCCTCTTTGCCTATCTTGCCGACAGTTTGCACGTGACCATCGACAGTCTTTCGTATGATTCCACAGGGTGTTTGCTCTGTGGTGTCCGTGGTGTGGGATTGCGCGAACAGTCGGGATTGCGCGTCAGTGACCTTTCGGGCACCGTCTATATGGACAGTGTGCAACTCTCACTTCCCGTTTGGAACCTGTTGACCCCTCATTCCCAACTTTCCGCCACGGTCCACCTGCCCTGGAGCGCTCTCGAACCCCACGGTGAGGCCATCTTGAGAACACGCGTGGAAGGCCACCTCGGTCATGAAGACCTCCAATCCATCATGCACATGGCGGAGGCCGATGATGCGATACAATACTTGCCTACAGTGCCTTTGCAGGTGCAAGTAGAGGCCAACGGCAATATGAACCACTTGCAACTTACGGAATGCGGAGCACAGTTGGAAGGAATGCTTGCAGTGCATACGAAGGGTGATGTGTATCACCTCTTACCCGATTCTACCCAGCACCCCATCGCTCCCATGAGCGTGGACCTTGATTACAACGTAGGGGTGCAACACATCACCCCCCTCCTTGCACGTATAGGTATTGCTGATACAACGTTGAGCATCCCTCGAGGAACAACGCTTCGTGGCAGGGTGAATATGTTGGGCGATGATTACCGTGTGACGAGTCGTGTGCATGCGCTTTCGGGAACGGTAACTATCGATGCCAACACCAATCTTACTACGGAACAATATGCCGTGTCCATGGTTGCCGATCATTTCCCCTTGGCCGCCTTCTTGCCCACCTTGGATGCATCAGCATTCAGTGGTATCTTGATGGCCGATGGACAGAAGTTTGATCCCACCGCGCCTAAGGCGCTTACTGACATTAAGGCGCAAGTCGACTCCCTCCAATTTGCAGGGATAGACTTGAGCGCCTTGACCTTTGTGGCCAATATTGCACAACAGCATTTGGATGCCTGCTTTACCTCCAACAATACCGCCATTCAGGGCGAGGGCACGATTAAGGGGAACTTTATCGATGGTTACCACTTGAATCTTGAAGCCTTGCTCGAACATTGCTCTTTACAGCAGTTGGCAGGGGTGAAGGCGGATGTCGGTGTGGGTTCGATGGTGAACATATCTTTTGATAGTGATGCTGCTTTTGAAACCCTTGACACCAAGGGAAGTTTGTGCTACAATCACTTTGATTCGCCACAGCGAAGCGTGATGATGAAGGACCTCTTCTTTGACTTTGCGACAAACGCAGATACCACCACCACGCATCTTAGTGCGGGAAATATGACCTTGTCTTTCGGCACGAAGGGGCACATCGCACAACTGGCCCCCCAACTGGTTCCGATGACCGATTATCTGAAGACCTGTGCAGAGCGTTTGCGCATCAGTCACGACACGTTGCGCACCTTGTTGCCTGGTCTCAACCTCAACCTTCATGCGGGCAATGACAATCCGATGTCCAACATCCTCCGCGTAATGGGGTACACCTTCGACACGGTGGCCGTAAACCTGGCCACTTATCCCAACGTGGGACTCACGGGAGACTTCCTGATGAAGAATTTCCATTATGGCGACCTCCAGTTGGATAATGTTACCGCAACCCTTTCCCACAACGATAGGGGGATCAACCTCTTGGGAGATATTATCAATAATGCTCGTCGCAACCCCAATAAGTTTAACTTGGCATTCCGCAGTTACATCCTCGGTCATAGCGGAGGAGTGCATGTGGATTTCAAGGATGAACAGGGAAAAACGGGGTTTGATGTCGGACTGCGTGCAGACATTACCCACGAAGGCGTCAGGGCAAGCATCTATCCCCAACGCCCCATAATTGCCTTCCGCACCTTCGATATCAACCGCAAGAATTTCATCTTCTTGGGCAACAATAAGCAACTGGAGGCCGATATGCGCCTGCAGGCAGACGATGGCACAGGTTTCCAACTGCTAAGCGAAAGTACGGATTCGCTGAATGACATCTCGTTAAATATTCAGAGTCTGAACTTGCGCGAACTCTCAAATGTCATTCCCTATATGCCCAAAATGGGCGGGTTGTTCCATGCTGATGTGCACATCTCTGACAACCATGAGATGATTGCCGCGATGAGTTCAATCACGACGACGAACTTTGAGTTTGAGGGCACACAGTTTGGTAATCTTGGTGCCGATGTGGTGTATTTGCCGAAGTCGGCGGAGGAACATTATGCCAGTGCGTTCGTGTCAGTGGACGGTACGGACGTCATGGAATGTAACGGCACCTATCAAAACACAGAGGAGGGTTATTTCGAGGGCGACGCCTTGCTGAATGGATTCCCCTTGGCGCTCATCAATGGTTTCCTGAAAGGCACGGACGTCTTTATGAAGGGTGAAGTGCTCGGAGGGGTGCATATTGCCGGTGAACTCTCAGCACCCAAGGTAGATGGTGAGGTGAAATTCGCTGACTCCCACATTTACTCTTCGGTGTATGGTTTTGACTTTAGAATGGACGAGCAACCGATTAAGTTCAACGAGAGTCGCATGGTGCTCAACGACTTCAAACTCCATTCAACGGGCAATAATCCGCTGACGGTAAACGGGCATGTGGATATGAGTGATATGGACAACATGACCCTTGACCTTGCGATGCGTGCCAAGAACTTTGAACTCATCAACACGAAGCGCAAGATCAATTCTATTCTATATGGTAAGGCATATGTCGACTTCGACTGCACCATGCGTGGCAATCTTGACAATATCGTGGTGCGCGGAGACTTAGACGTGCTCAACCGCACGAATGTTTCTTACGTGCTCAAGGATTCACCCTTGACGGTGGACGACCAATTAGAGGGACTTGTGCAGTTTGTGAGTTTTGAAGACACCGCCAAAGTGGTGACACAGGCAATGCCCACGACCAACATCGACATGACGCTGAATCTCGGCATCAGCGAAGCGGCTCATTTCTACTGTGCCCTTTCTGAAGATGGTAAGAGTTACGTAGACGTGCAGGGTGGGGGAGACCTCACGCTCCGCATGACGCAACAGGGCGAGATGCGCCTAATGGGACGCCTCACCATGCAGGATGGGGAAATGAAATATACCCTCCCGATTATCCCCCTTAAAACCTTCAAACTGATGCCAGGAAGTTATGTGGAATTTACTGGTGAAGTGATGAATCCCATATTGAGTATCCAGGCAAAGGAACGCATGAAATCCGTCGTTACAGAAAACGACCAGCAACGCTCGGTGGCATTCGACGTAGGGGTAGCCATTTCTCAAACATTGGAGAACATGGGACTTGAGTTTACCGTTGAGGCGCCCGAAGATATGGGTATTCAGAACCAACTTACAGCCATGACTCCCGCGCAACGCTCTAAGGTGGCGGTGTCACTCATGGCTACGGGACTCTTCATGGGCGATGGCACAGGAGCAAAGGGTGGTATGCAAGCAGGGTCGGCATTGAGTGCCTTCCTCCAGAGTGAAATCCAGAACATCGCGGGCAGTGCGCTCAAGACGGTCGACATCAATTTCGGCATCGAAAACAGTACGACGCAGACCGGCACCACTACGACCGACTACTCCTTCCAGTTCTCAAAACGCTTCTTTAACAATCGTTTTGCCATCAACATCGGGGGTAAGGTAAGCACCGGCGAGGAAGCGGACAATTCTGCTGCAAGTTTTATCGACAACATTACCCTTGAATACCGCCTGGATAAGGGGGCTACACGCTATGTGCAGATCTTCTACGACCGTAGCAACTACGACCCCTTGGAGGGGGAACTGGTGAAGATGGGTACGGGTATCGTACTGCGTAAGAAGACGAATAAATTGGGCGAACTATTTATCTTTAAATGATCAAATGAGACAGTTGCTATTTCTTCTCGTTGGGATGCTCATCCTCGGGGCGTGTTCTACAACAAAGAACTTGCCCGAGGGAGAACAACTCTATACGGGAATATCTCAAATAACTTTCAAGGACTCCGACATCAAGAAGTCGAAGCGTAAGCAGGAGAAGGCGGACACCGTGGGTGTCATCACAGCCATTGATGAGGCAGTGCAGACGGTGGGCAACCTTTTCTCGGGCGCGACGATCAAAGATTCCCTTCTGATGGAAGTGCCTGAGACACCGCAGACTCCTGAGGAGAAGGCGATGCAGAAGCGACGCGAGAAGGAACTTGCCACCCACTTTTCGTTGGTGGAGGAGGAACTGAATGCCGTGTTGAGTTATCCTCCCAACGGCGCAATCTTCGGAAGTTCTACGCTCCGCTCGCCTCTTCAATTTCGCTTGCGCATCTACAACAGTTGTTATGACTCCCACGGAGGCATCCGTCGCTGGATGTTTAAGCGTTTTGCCTCCGAACCCGTGCTGGTGAGTACGGTGAGTCCTGAAATGCGCACCAAGATTGCACTGAACACCCTGCGCAACTACGGTTATTTCCAGGGAAGTGCACGCTACGAAGTGCAAACCTCCAAGAATCCCAAGAAGGCAAAGATTGCCTATCACATTTCTCCCGGTGAACCTTATTGTTACGACACAATCCGCTACGAGGGATTCGTTTCCGACCTCGACAGTTTGGTGCGTGCCACACGCTGGTTGAGTCCCTTGCAACGGGGAAAGGGATTTAGTGCGCAGTCACTCGTGGCAGAGCAGTCACGCCTGGAGCGCCTCTTCCGTGAGAATGGTTACTATTATTACACGGGTAGTAATATTACCTTCCTCGCTGATACCTTCCTGCGCAAGCAACACGTGCAACTCAAGGTGTTGCCCAAGGACGGATTGTCGCCGATGGTGACTAAACCTTATTACATCGGTCATTACTATGTGGCACTGCGTCGCACGGAGAGTGAACCTTTGGACAGTATTCGTGTGCTTCGCACCACCACACTGCGCTATGGCGGCAAGAAACCTGCTGTGCGCTTTGGGGTGCTCCGTCGTTCGCTTGCCCATCGTGCGGGTGAACGTTACAGTCTTACGAATCAGGAGAATACGTTTGAGAAATTGGCACAACTGAATGTCTTCAGCACGGTCGACGTGCGTTACGTTCCTCGAGACACCGTCGGTAGTGCCAGCGATACGCTTGATATATACGTCAATGCGGTTATGGATAAACTCTACGACAGTTCGTTTGAAATGAACGCTACGCTCAAGAGCAACGACCAGATAGGACCTGGTGTGGCCTACAGCCTCTCAAAGCGCAATGCCTTTGGCGGGGCGGAGAAGATTACTTGGAAACTCTTTGGTTCTTACGAGTGGCAGATGGGTGGCGATGCCAACACCGATAATTCGTTGATGGACTCGTATGAAATGGGTACGCAGTTGTCCATCGAACTTCCTCGATTCGTAGCACCGTTCATCCACCGTCGTCACCTCCGTTTTCCCGCATCCACTACGTTCTCTATCAGTGGTGACTGGCAGAACCGTGCAAAGTTCTTCCAGCGTGCTACGGTGGGGCTTGGTGTGACCTACAAGTGGCGTAAGTACAGCAATGCACAACATGAGTTGAACGCCTTCAGTTTGGACTACAACAAACTCATCTCCACCACTGCGGCGTTTGATGAAATCCGAAACAACAATCCTGCGCTCTATTTCAGTATGCGCGATCAGTTTGTGCCCTCAGCGTCTTACACCTTTACGTATAATACCGCCGCCCACCACCGCAACCCCATCTGGATGCAGTTCTCCATCAAGGAGGCGGGTAACCTTACTTCGGCGGTGTATGCCGCAATGGGGAAGGGATTCAACAAGAAGGATAAGGAACTCTTCAGTAATCCCTTTGCACAATATCTTAAGGTGACTGCTGAGTTCCATAACCACATCAAGATGAACAACCGCATGAAGTTTGCTTACCGCTTCTTCGGGGGTGTGATTTATAGTTATGGTAACAGCATCACGGCACCTTATGCCGACCAGTTCTTTGCAGGTGGTGCCAACAGTATCCGTGGTTTCACGGTGCGTGCCGTAGGTCCAGGTTCGTACCGCAGTCCAAATGTGAAGTATGCCTATATGGACCAGACGGGCGACGTTAAGTTGGAAGTGAATGCCGAACTCCGTGCGCGCCTCTTGGGTGACCTTCACGGTGCCTTCTTTATCGATGCCGGAAACGTGTGGCTCTTGCGCAAGGACGAACTTCGCCCTGGAGCAGAATTCAGCAAGGCTTCGTTCGATAATGTTGCCGTCGGCACGGGGCTGGGCTTGCGTTACGACCTCGACTTTCTCGTGCTTCGCTTCGACGTCGGCGTGGCGCTCCATGCTCCTTACGAAACGGGCAAATCCGGCTGGTACAATATTCCCAAATTCGCCGATGGATTGGCGTATAATTTTGCAATCGGCTATCCATTCTAATGGAGGATAGTGACAGGCTATAACAGGCGTAACAGGCCAGAACAAGCCTTAACAAATTGTACAGAGAAATTCCTGTCCCCATCCTGTTCCTGCCTGTTAAGGCTTGTTATCGCCTGTCAGGCCTTCCCTCCTTACAACCTCAAAACCTCAAACAATATATGAAAAAAATCCTCTCTCTCCTCCTCTGCCTCCTCGCAGGCTTTGAAACTGCCCATGCCGACGAGGGCATGTGGCTCTTGAAACTCATGAAGGAACAGCACCTTGCGGATTCCTTGAAGAAGGCGGGCTTGAAGTTGAAGCCTGCAGAATTGTACTCAGAAACGGGGTCTTCACTCCGTGAGTGTGTCGGCATTTTCGGTAATGGTTGCACGGGTGAAATAGTTTCGGGCGAAGGTCTCGTACTTACCAACAACCACTGCGGATTTAGTTATGTGCATGCCATGAGTACGATGGAGCACAACTACCTTCAGGACGGTTATTTCGCAAAGAATCGTGGCGAAGAACTTCCTGTGCCCGACCTTGACTTTACTTTCGTCATCCGTGTGGTAGATGTGACGGCGCAGGTGGATTCTGCTGCTGCCGCAAAGCAGGTGGATGTTTACACAGCCCAAAGTCAGAGTTTTTTGATTCCCCTTTCTGAAGACCTTTTCTCAAAGAGCGACCTCAAGGATAAGGCGGGCATGGCGGTGCGCATTGTGCCTTATTTCGGAGGCAATCGTTTTTATATGTTCTACGAACAAGCGTTCCCCGATGTGCGCCTTGTGGTGAACCCTCCCCAGAACATTGCGCAGTTTGGTTTCAATCAGGACAACTGGCTCTGGCCCCGTCACAACGCCGACTTTGCCATGTTCCGCGTTTACGCTGATGCTGACGGTAACCCTGCTCCCTACAGCGCTGAAAACAAGCCCCTCCGCACGCAGAAGTTCCTCCCCATCTCGCTCAAGGGCGTTAAGGAAGGCGACTACACGATGATTATGGGCTTCCCCGGACGTACGAGCCGCTACCTCACTGCTTCGGAAGTGGAACTCCGCACTCAGAGTCAAAACTATCCCATCAACCTCGCCGGCGAAGCACAGCTCAACTTCATGAAAGCGTTGATGGACCGCGACAGTGTGGCAAACCTCAAACTCGCTGACGAATACATGAGCCTTGGTAACGTGGTGAAAAACTACGGTGGTATGAACGAGAGTGTAAAGAAGACTGGTTTGATGGGCATTAAGGCCAACGAGGAAAAGGCATTCATGGACTTTGCCAAGCGTAGCGGAAAGGCGGAATACCTCAGCATTATCTCGCGCATTGACTCCTTGGTGACGGCTGTTGAAGACTCGCTCCACGACTACTATTTGCTCAACTACACCTTTGGTGCGATGAAGTTTAACGTGCGTTCTTCCGTCGTAGATAACTACCTCAAGGCGCTCGAAGCAGACAGCACCGAAGCGCTCACGGCTGCCACAGAAGCATTGCGCAAGGCACAGAAGACGGTGGCAGGAGTAGACCTCGACTTCGACCGCGCTACTGTAGAACTCCTCATCCCTTATTGGGTGAAGCACAACCGCCTCGGATTGAAACCCCTTGTGGCAGACGGCAACTACAATGCCCTCATTGAGAAAGTCTATACCCAAAGCATCTTCCGCTCTGCCGAAGCGCTCGAAGCATTCCTCGCTGCGCCTTCAGTAGAAGTGTTGAAGAACGACCCCCTCTACACCTTCCGAAAGGACTTAGTAAAATTCTCAAAAGACAACTTCGGCAAGGCACTCAATAATTATAATGTGAAGCGTGCGGAATTAGACAAGATTTACACGCGTGGTCTTTGTGAAATGTATGATTGGTCAAAGGCTCCCGACGCGAACTTTACGCTCCGCATGACTTACGGACATGTGAAGGGCTATTCGCCTCGCGATGCCGTGAAGTATGATTGGAACACCGTGCTCGACGGCATGTTGGAAAAGGAAAACCCCAAGGATCCCGACTATGTGATGAATGAGGAACTCCGCAAGTATTACATTTCTGGTAACTACGGCGGTTATGCCCGCAAGGATGGCAAACTCCCCACGTGCTTCCTCTCTAACAACGACATCACTGGCGGTAACTCTGGTTCACCCGTAATGAATGCGAAGGGCGAACTCATCGGCATCGCCTTCGACGGCAATATCGAAAGCCTCTCCAGCGACCTCCGCTTCAACCCCGCACTCCAGCGCTGTATCAACGTAGACATCCGCTACGTACTCTTCCTCATCGATACCTTCGGTGGCAGCAGTTACGTGTTGGACGAAATGGAAATTCGCAAGTAAAACCTTGGTCAATAATACAACTGTTACTTGCGTGACCTTTGATAGCCTCATCGGCATTAATGTATGCATTGCCCCCGTAGGAGGGCACACATGTCTAACCGCGGGTGAACGCAGTGAACCTGCGGATTAGGGATGACGCTTGAGTTTCTCTATCGGTCCCCGTAGGAGGACCCACAACAACTGGATAGGTTAAAAGCAAATCCCACAGCTGTGGGTCCCCCTACCGGGACCGATAGATTTATTCGTATGTATACCGCCACCGCAGGTTCGCCTTGCTCACCCGCGGTTAGGCAAGTGTGCCC
>JAZTYI010000120.1:0-28383 GCA_045636885.1 Alloprevotella sp. | reverse complement strand
TTGTCATGTTTTTGAACTTATGCCTAAAGTTACAAATATTTTAGGTAATAGCAAAGTCCTGGCTTGTGAAAGTCGGGACTTTGTCATATAAATAAAAACAAAATTAGAGGGTGCGCCAATTTTGACACACCCTCATTTATTTGATTATCCATCCTTGTTTCTGTGAGTAGATGAATTGAAGCATTGTTGTTCCTGGTGTTGAGTTTCGATAATAGTTTCGTACATACACAGTTGCATAATTGCCTGTATGATTAATCTTTATAGATTCGACTTTAAAAGAATCTATAGATCCTAATGTATTATTCTGTTCTGAAAATTGTTGCTTATACGCATCTATCATCTGTTCGCGATAGTAACGCGGTTTACCATGACAGGAAGCAATGTGATTTACATACTTGTTAAAATTTCCTTGGGCATAGTAGGAATAGATTCTATGGATAGTTTCTTGACTAAGTTCGTGATCCTTTTCATCATTATCTAATGTCGTGGAATTACATGAACTGTAAAAAAAAACTATACCCAATAACATAAGAAATTGGGTACAGAATCTATAATGTAATCTTGGAGTCAATCTGCTGATCATATTTACTTCTGACGAATAAAGATATTGATCGGTGTACCATTGAAATCCCACTTTTCGCGAATCTTGTTTTCAAGGAAGCGTTTGTAGGGTTCTTTCACATATTGAGGCAAGTTGCAGTAGAACACAAATGAAGGAATTTGCGTGTTGGGCAACTGAGCGCAATACTTAATCTTGATGTACTTACCCTTGATTGATGGGGGAGGATATGCCTCAATAAGGGGGAGCATTTCTTCGTTAAGTTTGTGTGTTGTGATGCGACGTGTACGGTTGAGGTACACTTCCTTCGCCGTTTCAAGTACCTTAAAGATGCGCTGTTTGGTAAGAGCAGAACCGAAGATGATGGGGAAGTCCTTGAAAGGAGCCATACGTTCGCGGATGGCATTTTCAAAGGTTGAAATTACTTCCTGTGACTTATCTTCTACTGTATCCCACTTGTTTACGACAACAACGAGACTCTTGTTGTTGCGCTGCACTAACTGGAATATGTTCATATCCTGACTTTCAATACCACGTGTTGCATCAATAAGAAGGATACACACATCAGAATTTTCTATAGCTCGGATAGAGCGCATTACAGAGTAGAATTCAAGATCTTCTGTAACTTTGTTTTTCTTACGGATACCGGCTGTATCAACGAGGTAGAAGTCGAAACCAAACTTGTCGTAGCGCGTAAGGATAGAGTCGCGTGTGGTACCAGCAATGTCAGTAACAATATGACGGTCCTCGCCGATAAAGGCGTTAATCAAACTTGACTTACCAGCATTGGGTCGACCAACGATGGCAAAGCGAGGGATGTTTTCTTCGCCTTCTGCTTCTGTCTTTTCAGCACCTAACTTCTCAACGATTTGATCAAGCAAATCACCAGTTCCAGAACCAGTAGCAGCACTTACACAGAAGGGATCACCAAGCCCCAGAGAATAAAATTCTGCTGAAGCATAGCGGTCTTCATTGCTATCCGTCTTGTTGGTGCAAAGGATAATGGGGAGGTTCTTTGTGCGGCGAAGAATACCTGCCACCTGTTCGTCCAAGTCGGTAACACCATTTTTGATGTCTACAACGAAGAGGATAAGGTCAGCTTCTTCAGTAGCCAATTTAACTTGCTTACGGATTTCTTCTTCAAAAATATCGTCGCTATTGACAACCCAACCACCAGTATCAACGATTGAAAATTCGCGCTGACACCATTCTACCTTACCATACTGACGGTCACGCGTAGTGCCAGCTTCGTCAGAAACTATAGCAGAACGTGTACCAGTAAGGCGGTTAAAGAGTGTAGATTTGCCAACATTGGGGCGGCCTACTATTGCAACTAATGCCATATTTGTCTAATGTTAAATGTGAATATGTGAAGTGCTTCGTAGGCCAACTCTTATTATTCGTGAGAATAACCGTAGCTCTCTAAGCGCTTCGTAGAGTTTCTCCAATCCTTGTCAACCTTAACAAAGACTTCAAGGAAGATGCTCTTCTGGAAAAACTTCTCTAAAGTCTTGCGTGCCTCTGTACTTACTTTCTTCAGGGCTACGCCTTTGTGTCCGATGATAATTCCCTTTTGCGAGTCGCGCTCCACATAAATAATGGCATTGATGTGAATGCTTTTGTCGCTCTCCTTAAATTGTTCTACAACAACTTCAACGGAGTAGGGGATTTCCTTATCGTAGTAAAGCAATATCTTCTCGCGGATGATTTCCGTGACGAAGAATCGTGCGGGTTTGTCTGTCCACTGGTCCTTCTCGAAATAGGGAGGAGAAAGCGGGATGAGTTCCTTGATGCGCTTGAGCACATTATCAACGTTGAACTTTGCCTGTGCTGAAATTGGGAAAATCTCTGCCGTGGGAAGGAATTTCTTCCATTCCATTACAAGTGCTTCCAATTTCTTTTGATCTGAAAGGTCAATCTTATTGATGAGCAGAAGGATGGGGACATTCAACTTCTGCACCTTTTCAAGAAATTCAATGTTTTTGTCGGGTTGCTCAATGACATCTGTTACATAGAGCAAAACGTCTGCATCTTGGAGCGCCGACTCTGAGAAGGCGAGCATTGATTCCTGAAGTTTGTAATTAGGCTTCAATACTCCAGGTGTGTCTGAAAACACTATTTGTGCATCCTCGGAGTTGATGATTCCCATAATGCGGTGGCGCGTGGTTTGAGCCTTAAAAGTGGCGATAGAAATACGCTCACCCATGAGGAGGTTCATCAAAGTGCTTTTCCCAACGTTTGGATTGCCGACGATGTTGACAAACCCCGCTTTGTGGTTTGACTTATTTTCCATCATAAGCCCACTTGAGATATGCGGCACCCCATGTGAAACCGGCACCGAAGGCGGTAAGGATGAGGTTGTCGCCCTTCTTCAACTGCTTTTCATAATCCCACAATGCGAGGGGAAGAGAGGCGGCAGAAGTGTTACCGTACTTCTGAATGTTCATCATCACCTTTTCAGGTTCTACTTCAAGACGCGCAGAAACCGCTTCAATGATGCGTACATTCGCTTGGTGAGGAAGTACCCAAGAGATATTTTCTTTTGTGAGGTTATTACGTTCTGCAATCTTTGTGCAAGCGTCGGTCATGTTGGTAACGGCGAACTTAAATACCGTCTTTCCTTCCTGATGAACGAAGTGCATGCGATGCTCAATCGTATAATGTGAGGGAGGACAAACCGAACCACCCGCCTTCATGCAGAGGTAGGGGAGACCGAGACCATCAGTGCGGAGGTGAGAATCCATCCATCCGTATTCTTCAGTTGAACCTTCTACCAACACGGCGGCGGCACCATCACCAAAGATGGGACAAGTTGCGCGGTCGGTATAGTCAACGGCACTTGACATCTTATCGGCACCACAAACTACAACCTTCTTGTATCTTCCGCTTTGAATCAAACTTGCGGCGGTGTCCATTGCATAGAGGAAACCACAACAAGCTGCTTGCATGTCAATAGCGTGAGCATTCTTCATGCCAACTCTTCCCAAAACTATGCTTGCCGTTGAAGGGAAATGGAAGTCGGGCGTAGATGTCGCTACGATGATGCAATCAATTTCAAGAGGGTCAGTGCCTGTCTTTTCAAGAAGTTGCTTCACCGCCTTGCGTGCCATATAACTTGTGCCAAGACCTTCTTCATTAAGGAGACGACGTTCCTTAATGCCAATTCGAGTCATGATCCACTCGTCGTTGGTGTCAACCATGCGAGAGAGTTCATCGTTACTCAAAACGTATTCTGGTACATAACCACCAACACCAGTGATTACTGCATTTATTTTTTCCATAGTTGTTAAGGGATTGTTGGAGTTTCCAATCAAGGGACTTACCTAAAAAATATGGAGTTAAAAGCAAAAAGAGTCTCACACATTTATAAGCACGTGTTTGTAAACTTTCAGCTTTTAACTCCCTTGTATAAAAGTTGATTATTCAGCAACTTCGTCAACTACGATAGCGAGCTTACCACGATAGTAACCACAAGTGGGACATACAGTGTGGTAGATGTGCCAACCACCGCAATTAGCGCAAACTGCGAGTGTAGGAGCTACTGCCTTGTCATGTGTACGACGCTTAAGTGTTCTTGTCTTTGACTGTCTTCTTTTAGGATGTGCCATTTTGTTTGAAAAATTTTAGATGTGTTAAATTTTAGTGTTGTAAGATTGTGTGTTTAGAGTTTTAGTTCAGCAATTTATTATTCGTCTAAGCACTCATCATTCTCGTAGCAAATGCGACTGAGCATGTCCTCATTACACTCCCCCACTTGGTGGGTGCGCTGAATAGGGAGTGAAAGTTCCACGATTTCGTAGACGTCCCAAGAAGCGTCGTACATGTTCGTATTCTTGGGGATGAATTTAATGTCATCAGCCGTGGAGTCGGATTCATCATTATAGGTAAGTTTGATGGTCTCCTCAGCATCAATGACAAGGGCCAGGTCATCGAGACATCTGTCGCATTCAACTATTACTTCGCCTTGGATAACGAACTTCAAGGTATAAACCTCTCCTGAATGTTCACGGATATTCAAGTTTACTTTGACATTTCCGCCCTTAATGGTTTCCTGATCCAACGCCGTGAAAAAGTCTCCGTCAAGAGTCATTTCCAACTTCATTCCGTCAGCAGGAATTTTTGAGAAATTGATATTTAGAAGGTCCATTATTGCCATAGCGAGTGCAAAGTTACTACTTTTTTTAGTTTTGACACATTTTTCTTTCCTCTTTTTTGCCCATTAAAGTCCCCTAACGCACTTCTTACGGTAGAAAAATGCCAATATTCGTTTGTTTGCGCGGTATATAGGGAGTAAAAATGGGTAAATTAGAAGTTTAGGATAACTTATTTGAATGTCTATCCCTTCAAAACTTTGATGCAATTTTCGTAGGGGGATGATAAGCGTTAAGAGGAGTGATAGGATGATGATAGTGTGGGAGATAACTTCCCAAATCATTGGTGAATTCGGGGTAAATGTCAGGGTGCGGAGTGATGTATCACTTCCGCTATAACTCATCCATAACGCCACGTTTTGATTAATCGTGTAAAGGAGGAGCAGGGGAAGGGTAATCAAAAAGCAAGTGCTGATATTGTAAATCACGTTAAGAATCCTTGCCTTGGGTGACGTATAATAATATATAATGTGGTGCTCCAACGCGTCTTGGTGAAAATCGCTTGCATGCGAATCGGCTTTAAGCACACGGGTATCCATGGAGAGTGATGCACAAACGCGTCCAGCCTTTGAGAGGTGTTCTACAAGTAAGGGGAGGGTGCCGATAGTAAGGCGCGTGTGTTGATTGGAGAAACCTTGTTGCTCCAAGAAATGACTTCTACGCACGAGGGCATGCGTCAAATATCCACCCGTATAGTGTCCTCGGCGTGAAACCTTATAATTTTGTATGTTTTGAAGGTGCACATCATAGTGCCATAGCGAAGTCTTGCCCGCACTTAGCGCATAATTAGAATAGCCTACGACCAGGTTACAATCGTGCTCACGGGTTTCCATCATTTCCCTCAACCAATTAGGCGAAGGGGGAAGCACATCGGCATTAAGGAGCATTACCCATTCGGTGCGTGCACCTTTGACGCCAACGCTCACGGCCAACTTCTCACGATCAATGAGGTGCGTTGTCGTAGCGATGTTCGTATGCTTAAGATGTCGAAAATCTCGCTCCAAGCGGAGAAGCGTTTCTTCAACGGACTTCTCGCCCGAGTAATTAGCGATAAGTACATGAATTGCTCCCGCATATTGCTGGTTGAAGATGCAAGTAATCAGGTCGTTAAGTCCAGACACCTCACGCTCAAGTGGAATCACGATTGTTATAGGTAATGCTTCATTCTCTTCATTTTCGCCTTTCCCCTTTGAAAGCAAGGGCACGCGGTAGTACCTCCATCTTAAGATAAAGAGGAGGGGCAACCAAATGAAGATGATGAGGAGTAAGGGGATAAAATACATTACTTGATGCGTGGTTCTTGCTGATTTATAGGTGATTTCCCGAATGTAAGGTGCAACTTATCGATGAATAGGTGGTGTATGGAAAATTATCTCGGACTTAATTAAAATAATTCGGCACATAATTTTTACGAAGTCCCGTCTATTTTTTTGCTCTCTCGGTTTACCTCGTTTGGCAATGAAGTTGTCTTCTAAATTCCGCACAACAAATGGCGGTGGCGATGGCTACATTCAGACTTTCCGAAGTCTCGCATCCTGCTGGGTGAGGAGGGATGAAGAGTTTTTGATTGATGAATGCTTGCGTTTCGGGACGAATGCCATTTCCTTCATTACCCATAATAAGCAAACCGTTGGAAGACAGTGTTTTGCCGTAGATGTTTTCGCCTTCGAGGAAGGTGCCGTAAACGGGGATGCTTTGGGGAATGGAAGAGAGGAAGGTGGTGAGGTTCGTGTAATGGAGCGCGACACGCGTAATGGCGCCCATTGTGGCTTGAATGACCTTTGGGGCAAAAGCGTCGGCGGTGTCTTCTGAGCAAATGATGTGGTGAATACCAAACCAATCGGCAAGTCGGATAATCGTGCCGAGGTTGCCAGGGTCTTGCACTCCGTCGAGCACGATGGAGAGTTCCTCACGCATTAATTCACCGGATAGGGGAGATGGAGTGGGTTGGCGGAACACGGCAATCACATCGCGTGGTGTTTTTAATTGAGAGCACTTTTGGAGTTCGGCATCCGTGATTTCAATAATCTCATCGGCCTTCACTTCGGGGTGTTGCGCAAGATATTCTTTCGTGCCGCAAAGCATAAGGCAACGAAAGTAGGGGAGAATGTCTCCCACTACCTTCGCACCTTCCGCAAGGAATACGCCCTCCTCATCGCGAAATTTCTTCTTCGCAAGGGAGGTGATGTATTTGATTTTGTTTTTCGTAAGCATGGTGCTTATTTCTTACATGTTGCCTTAATCAAATAGCAAATCAATAGCAAGTAGCAAGCAAGACTCAAGATTTCGCTTGAAGGATTATCGAGCCATGCACTATTGTCAAACTTGATACCGCCGAATTGAAGCGCCGCACTTGCTACGCCCATCAAGGCGCCACCGGCAATAAAACCAGAAGCAAGCAATGTGCCCTTCTCAATGCGAGCGTTATTCACCTTTTCGTCCTTTGTGCGTGAATCTACAAACCAGTTAATGGCACCGCCTACGATAAGAGGGAGGTTGAGTTGCAAAGGAATGAACATACCCAAGGCGAATGCCAAAGCGGGAATACCACAGAAGTTGAGTACCAAAGAGATAAGTGCACCAATGCCGTAGAGCAACCAAGGCGCACCTTCGCCACTCATAAGCGGTTCGATAACTCCCGCCATTGCGCGTGCTTGAGGAGCAGCCATAACGTCGGCATTGTCGGGTGTAAATCCATATACCTTTTGAAGAATCATGATAACACCACCTACGGTTGCGGCACTTACTAATACGCCGATGAATTTGTAGGTTTCTTGGTATTTAGGCGTACTTCCGAGCCAATAACCAATCTTCAAGTCGGTGATGAAGGCACCAGCAGATGAGAGTGCGGTACATACCACACCGCCCATGATTAAGGCCGCCACCATACCGTGTGTGCCGTTCAAACCTACGAGCATCATAATGATGCTGGAGAGGATGAGCGTCATGAGTGTCATACCACTCACGGGGTTAGAACCTACAATAGCAATGGCGTTTGCGGCTACCGTTGTAAAGAGGAATGAAATTACGGCAACAATTAAGATGCCCACGATAGTGAAGAGCAAGTTGCCCTCCATAGGACCAACGAAGAAGAATATGGTGGTCACCAAAATTGTGACGAGTGTACCGATGGCGATAATCTTCATCGAAAGGTCGCGTTGTGTACGCACTTCTTCCGCTTGTTGTGCACCACCCTTAGAAATCTTTCCAATCAAGGCAAAGGCGCTCTTGATTACGCCCCAACTCTTTACTACACCAATAATACCTGCCATGGCAATCGCGCCAATACCGATGCTCTTGGCATAACCAAAGATTTGTTCGGCACTCGCATTTTCCGCCGTAATGCCGTTAGCAACCTCAAGGTCGGGGAAGAGAACCGAAATAGCAGGTACAATGCCCCACCAAACGAGGGCGGAACCGGCACAAATAATCGTAGCATACTTCAACCCAACGATAAATCCCATACCGAGGAGTGCGGCACTGGTGTTACATGAGAACACTAACTTTGCCTTTTCGGCAATCGTACTCCCAATTTCACAACAACGACTGGTGAAGTTTTCATTCCAAAGTCCAAAAGTAGCAACGGCAAAGTCATAAAGACCGCCTATTACACCAGCTACGAGCAAAGGCTTTGCGCTACTTCCGCTCTTCTCACCCGAAAGGAGGATTTGCGTAGAGGCCGTTGCTTCAGGGAAAGGATATTTGCCGTGCTTCTCCTTAACGAAATATTTACGGAAAGGAATTAGCAACAAGATGCCGAGTGCACCGCCGAGCAAGGATGCTAAGAAAATCCAAAGGAAATTAACGGTGATTTCGGGATGTGTGTGTTGAAGGATGTAGAGAGCGGGGAGTGTGAAAATCGCACCAGCTACAATCATTCCCGAGCATGCACCGATGCTCTGGATAATGACATTTTCGCCCATAGGATCCTTGCGATGCGTAGCGCCAGCTACACCTACGGCAATAATAGTAATGGGGATGGCTGCTTCAAATACTTGACCAACTTTAAGGCCTAAGTATGCCGTAGCGGCGGAGAAGAGAATTGCCATGAGTATGCCCCATGTGATTGACCAGGGCGTTACTTCACGATAGTGTTTCCCTGCTTCCATCAAGGGTTTGTATTCTTCACCCTCGCGTAATTCACGGAAGGCATTTTCTGGAAGATTTGTTTCTTTCATATTGGGGAGGTTGTGAGGTTTTAGGTTTAGTGTACTATTCGGGATAAAGTAATCTTTGATTATGGAACATCACTTAAATAAACATCAGTGAACTATAAAGATTCAATTCTGATTAGAATTCTTGAATTGTTGTAATTTTATTCTCTCTAAAATATACATAACTATTTCCATATATCCATTGCTCTAAATTTCCATAACTTGAATAAGTTGTATTGATTTCATCTGGTGTACCCCATGCTTCACGACACATTTCCTTTGTCATTCCTATTCTAATTTCCCCATCAAGTATTAAATTTGCATTATTAGTCCCGAATCTTTTAATAAGATCGTTTTTACGTATTAGTTTCTTTTCAACAAGTTTTTCATATTCATTCTTAAACATAAATCTTTCGCATATAAGGGTTCCATCCTCTGTTTCGATTGAAGATTCTTTGCCATACCTATCCTCCCAATAACAATAGTGTGTTCCATATTGCGGATTGTCAAAAAGTAAAACTATTGGACTGCTTGAGTCTTGTTCCCTCTTGTCATCTTTCTTTCGCGGTTTAACTTGTATTCCAATACACTTCCATTTAGAACCATATTCAAACCCACTTGTATGGATAGAATCTGTTCCTAAATGATATGCTACGTCAGTTGGATTTAGAATTAAACTTAATTCATTGTCTTTATATCCTTGATCCAAATAAAGAAAGTCATTATCTAAGTAAATTGATTTTAACTTCTCATAATGACCTACTACAACCCAACTATAGTTCTCTTTTTTATCAAAGTTTGAATATGGATTATAGGGATATTCACGTTTAATCCCTGTTTTTAGTTCTGTTAACAGAAGGTGTTCATTCCTTGTCGTATAATCAAAATCAATTATTGTATCAACTTTATAATATTCACCCTTTTTAAAAATAATGTCAATATCATTCATATACATAATTTTATTATTGTAAGGGTTACCACAATACAATAAGGTTTGTCCTATAAGATGATGATATGTATATCGTTCTTTACCATATTTCTGTTTAACCATGTTTGTCAAACTATCATATTTAGATACTGTTATCTCTTTTTTTGTTGGAATTTCCTTTTCTTCAAAAATATCAATCTGACTATAAACAGACATTGTAATAAAGAATGATAGAAAAAATATAAGAGATTTCTTTTTCATATTATTATGGTTTTAAGGTTTATTTGGTTAGACTATATGCATAATCCAAAAGTATTACAAAACTATTTTTTTGAATCTTGGAGTCATTGATAGACTACTAAATTTAGTATTATGTATATGGTCTAAATAAGACTTTATAACCGAATTTTAATCCATTCTATCGCGATAATCCTCGTACTGATAATTTCGAAGTACGTCAAGTGTGCCGTCGGTGTGGAGGAGTGCGAGTGAGGGATGATGGATGCCGTTAAACATGTTTGTCTTCACCGTAGTGTAGTGAATCATATCCTCAAAGATAATGGTGTCGCCCACTTCAAGTGAACGATTGAAGCGCCAGTATCCCATAAAGTCACCCGAGAGGCACGAGTTTCCGCCAAGGCGATATACGCATGCTTCAGTTTCATGGCCTACGGCGTCTTCGCCCTCAAGGGTTTCGGCATTTCTCACGCGTGGCCAGTAGGGCATTTCAAGGCAATCGGGCATGTGGCACGTGAATGACACATTGAGAATGGCGGTTTTGATGCCGTGATTTTCTACAATGTCAACAACTCGTGAAACAAGCGGACCTGTTTGCCAGGCAAAGGCAGAACCGGGTTCGAGAATTACTTTGAGGTTGGGATATTTTGCGCGGAAGTTTTGAAGCAAGCCAATGAGGTGTTCAACATCGTAATCGGCGCGTGTCACTAAGTGTCCACCTCCAAGGTTCAACCATTTTATTTTGGGTAACCACGCTCCGAATTTCTCCTCAATGTGGTGCAAGGTGTTTTCCAAAGCATACGACGAACTTTCGCAATGACAATGACAATGGAATCCTTCAATCTGTTCGGGGAGTTCGGCAGGAAGGTCTTTTGCCAAAACTCCGAAGCGTGAACCCGGAGCACAAGGATTGTAGAGGTCGGTTTCGATTTCGCTATATTCCGGATTGATGCGCACACCACACGACACGCCCTCGGCACGACGCGCAAATCGCTCGAATTGTGTAAGCGAATTGAAGGAGATATGGCTTGAGCATTTCACGATTTCATCGAAGGTTTCGTCCTCATAAGCGGGTGAATAGGTGTGGGCTTTAGAACCAAATTCCTCGAGCGCCAGACGTGCTTCGTAGAGTGACGATGCAGTTGTGTGCGAGATATATTCGCGGAATATAGAAAATGTCTTCCAAAGCGCAAATGCCTTAAACGCCAAGATAAATTCCACACCTGCACGGTCGGCAATGCTCTTGATGAGCGAGAGGTTGCTACGCAACTTTTCTTCTTCAAGTATATAGCAAGGTGAAGGCGAATTTGAGTAGGGATTGTTGTACATAAATCCAAACACTTGTTTTATTTAATAAAGGACCTTAAAGCCAAATGTCCTTAAGGTCCCTATTTTGTAATCAATTATTATGATGTCAAGGATTACATGATGCCGCGTTCGCGGAGTTCAAGCTGCCACTTCCAAGCAGTGCTGAGTGAATCTTCAAGCGTGTGAACTGCCTTCCAACCGAGCTTTTGGTTTGCCTTGTCAACGTTACCCCAAACCTTTTCGATGTCACCAGGGCGACGCGCAACAACCTTGTAGTTCAACTTCACGCCAGTGCACTTTTCGAAAGTGTTGATGAGTTCGAATACAGTCACACCCTTACCAGTACCTACATTGTAGATTTCTACGGGTTCTTCGTTCTTGCCGTTGAGGATGCGTTCCATAGCGCAAACGTGTGCCTTAGCGAGGTCGATTACGTACATGAAGTCGCGGATACAAGAACCGTCGGTAGTGTCATAATCATCACCAAATACAGAAAGGCATTCGCGGATACCGATAGCTGTCTGAGTGAGGTAAGGAATCAAGTTAGCGGGCACACCATTGGGCATTTCACCGATGATTGCAGAGGGGTGAGCGCCGATGGGGTTGAAGTAACGGAGGAGGATAGCAGAGATGGGAGCGCCACTCTTAACGAAGTCCTGAACGATTTCTTCGTTGATAGCCTTTGTGTTACCATAGGGGCTTTCTGCCTGCTTAAGAGGAGCATTTTCGGTAACGGGGAGGTTTTCGGGGTCGGGCTGACCGTAAACGGTGCAACTTGAAGAGAAGATGATACCCTTAACATTGTACTTGGGCATCAACTTGAGGAGGTTGATGAGCGAAACGATATTGTTTTCGTAGTACTTCAAAGGTTGTTCAACACTTTCGCCTACTGCCTTAGAAGCGGCAAAGTGAATGATACCTTCGATGCCGGGATACTTCTGGAAAACAGCTTCGAGCTTGGGATAGTCACAGCAATCTACTTCTTCGAAAGCAGGGCGGATGCCTGAAATCTTTTCGATGCCGTCAACAACATCTGCCTTAGAGTTTGAAAGGTTGTCGATGATAACTACATCGTAACCCGCTGCTTGAAGTTCAACAGTTGTGTGTGAACCAATAAAACCAGTACCACCGGTTACCAAAATTGTCTTTTTCATAAATGTATTTGGTTAGGTTAATGTTTCATGATGCGAATTTACTAATAAAAATTAGAGTTAACTCTTTTTTTATCATATTTTTTACAATGTCTTTAGTTCGCGCTTGGTATGAGGTATTTATCACCAGTTTTTTCTACAATAGTTTTTCTGTACTTAACAGGGAATCCGTCACGTTGAGGGGGCACCGCAATGCCGTCGGGGGTGAGGTCATACTTACCGTTTGTTTCTTTCTTTACCACCATGTCGTTATACTTCACGATGATGTATTCGCCAAGTTTCTTCCATTCGTTAAGCATCGTTTCCCCAGCTACGGAAGAATAGGTAGTGAGAAACGCAATGCCTTGTTGCTTGTCGCGCTGGAGTTCGTTGATGGCAATCTGCTCAATGCTTGCTTGCTTTTCGAGAAAGGCGTTTTCGAGTTCTTCACGCTTTTGCTCAACGGAGGGGAATACCTGAGTATAGCGAGGATATGTCATGTTAGCCACCCAGTTGCACACCCAAAAAGCAGAGTTCCACGAGAAGTTTACGTCGCTCGCCTGAGGGTCTGCAAAACACGCCGGAGCCTTTGTCGCACAACAATATACGGGCACATAGGCAATCATGTTTGCCTCATCATTGCCCCACCAAAGCACACCGCCCACCTCGTTGGGCATATCCGCACGGAGTTGTGCGATCATCGTAGCACATGCTTGTTGCGTAGAGATAGGGCGCTCGTTGAAGTACTTCTTACCTTCGTATTCCCACGTAAGGGGCGAAGGGCGATAGGGCATATCGAAGGTGCCCGCCGAGAGGTCGTTTTGCGTGTCAAAGAAAGTGCCTTCGTAATGGTCACGCATGGAGTTCATAACGTCCTTGAGCGAGAGTTGTTGCTTGGGCTTAAAGTAAAGCGGCATGGGCGCCTCTTTATCAATGGCATAACCTTTGGCGTATTCAAGGTACTTATCCATACCCTCTACCCACTTGTTGTAGAAACTCCACACGCGTGCTTCGCAAAAACGGATGGCACTAAAATCGGCGGGAGCATAGGCATTGGCAAATGAGAAATCCTTGTCTTTCCCCTTGAAAAATCCCATCTTTCGAGCGAATGAAATTACGTCTTTGCTGGCAATGACATTCTCCTTATCGTTGAGGTCAAATTGATGGATGCGACTTTGATTGGCATGACATGCAATAGCATCGTCGGGAATGCGAACGGCCACCCATACGGCACCTTTCTCCTTACCGCCCTTACCAATCATTTCAAGTATCCAAGCCTCGTTAGGGTCGGCTATAGAAAAACTCTCACCACTACTCGCATATCCGTATTGCTCAACAAGTTGTGTCATTACTTGAATGGCTTCACGTGCCGTCTTAGCGCGTTGAAGTCCGAGCGTCATAAGACTTACATAGTCAATAATGCCGGTAGTATCAACGAGTTCTTCACGTCCGCCAAAAGTGGTTTCCATAATCGCTAATTGATGCTCGTTGATGTTTCCCATAACGGCATAGGTGTGAGGCGCTTCAAGAATTTCACCCATGTAATGGTTCGTATCGCCATCCACAATGCTACGCATCGTGCCCGCGGGGTGGTCGGCCGCAGGAAAGTGGTTAAGATGGGTGAACATCCCAAAACTATCCATGCTATAAGTAATCATCACGGAACCGTCTTTAGAGGCTTTTTTACCAATTAGGAAACTGGTGCAAGCCTCGCTGGTGATAACTCCCATAAGGAGTGACAGAACTAAAAAAGAGATTCTTTTCATTGATAATATGAATTAATGTTATGATGTATTAAGTGATTTTCTCTGCAAAGTAAGTAATAATATCCCATTTTTTCAGTAAGTTTGCGGTTAAATTAACATTCAAAATCCAATCAAGTTCATTCTGAATATGATACAATCTATGACCGGCTACGGAAAAGCCGATGAAACTTATAACGGTAAGAAAATACATGTAGAAGTAAAATCACTTAATTCCAAAGCGTTGGATTTGAGCACCCGTCTTGCGCCACTTTATCGCGAAAAGGAAATGGAGTTGCGCAAACTCATTCAGGAGCAATTAGAGCGCGGAAAGGTAGAATTTAACCTTTGGATTGAAAAGGATGCAACCTCTGTAGGGGGCGTGATAAATGCCGATGCCGTGGCAAACTATGTATCGCAAATGAAGAAAATTAGCGAGGAGCAACTCGGCGCAACTATTTCCGTAGAAAACATTTGGGAGACGCTCGTACGTTTGCCCGAAGTGGTGCAAACCTCCGCCGTAGAAACGCTTGATGAAGAGGAATGGCAAGTGGTAGCCGGAGCGGTGAGCGAAGCCCTCAAAAACCTCGTAGACTTCCGGAAGCAAGAAGGCGAAGCGCTCTATGCTAAATTTTGCAAGAACCTTGACAAGATTGCTGACTTGATGAAGCAATTAGAACCCTTCGAAGTGTCAAGAGTTGAGAAGGTGCGCCAACGCCTCACCGAGCGCTTAGCAGAACTTAAAGGCGTAGATTACGACAAGTGCCGATTGGAACAAGAACTCATTTACTATATTGAGAAACTCGACATCAACGAAGAAAAACAACGCCTCACGAATCACCTTGACTATTTCAAGCAAACAATGCTTGATGGAAGCGGACAAGGTAAGAAACTCGGATTTATCGCTCAAGAAATGGGAAGAGAAATCAACACTACGGGATCTAAGAGCAACCAAGCCGAGATGCAAAACATCGTGGTGATGATGAAAGATGAATTAGAGCAAATTAAGGAGCAAGTATTAAACGTGATGTAGCGACTTGACTCCACCACGTACCTCACATGTTTCTTGGGATTCCTTCTCACCCCTCAAAAAAGTCTCTTACCGTTCCCTTATAAACCTAAATGATATGTCTAAAGTAATTATATTTTCGGCTCCTTCAGGAAGTGGAAAAAGCACAATCATCAACTATTTGATGCAACAAGGGTTAAACCTTCATTTCTCGATTAGTGCAACCTCTCGTCCTCCACGTGGACAGGAAAAGCATGGTGTAGAATATTTCTTTCTTACACCAGAAGAATTTCGAACCCACATTGAAAATGGTGACTTCTTGGAGTATGAAGAAGTTTATAAAGACCGTTATTACGGTACACTTCGCGAGCAGGTTGACCAACAATTAGGTCGAGGAGAAAACGTTGTCTGCGATGTAGACGTACTTGGAGGAATCAATATTAAGCGTCATTATGGTCAACGCGCTTTAAGTGTTTTTATCCAACCGCCATCGATAGACACACTTCGAAAGCGCCTTGAGGGTAGGGGAACTGACACTCCTGAAGTTATTAACGACCGCATAGCAAGAGCAGAATTTGAACTATCTCATGCTTCACAATTTGATGCCATTATTGTTAATGATAAACTTGATGATGCATTAATAGAAGCAAAAAAACTGATTGAACTATTCTTAAACAAAGAATAAGAATCAGAAAAAGACATCGACAAAAATGAGATGGTGTCAGAAGTGTTACACCTCTCTCATCTTGTTTATTTTGGTACAGACATTCGGGTGGTTTAAGTATGTTCCAAGTCAGTGATTTAATAATGTTGCATCTGTAAAAGGACCGTTATAATAAAAACTGTGTATTATAAATATCTCTAACCCATCTTCTCAAGTGCACAACATAATACATTGACCTTAAAAGGCGATAATAGTGAAATCTAAATAGATATAGATTTCTCTTAAAATTTGGCTACGATATAGCAATTGACGCATTACCCCATACCCTATGCGCCACGGTCAACTGCCATATTATTGCCTAAAATTTTTCACGGTTGTACTACCAAAGTGGAGATTCACCTTAAAGTCCAGTGTATCTCCACTTTTTACGTAAACTTGTTACTCATTTTAGGTATGATAAATATATAAGTTGATTCAAGAACTTTAAGATTTTCTGATGACACAAATTGAATGTTGGTTCACGCAAATTATGCAGAAACCTCTCAACTTAATAAATGTGTTACAACTTAAGAATAGAAATTGATAATCTCATAAGAAACCGAAAGTCGCGTTAGTCAATATCCATTTGGATTAAATCACCCTGAAAGACTAGCAGACAACAAATAGTTATATTTGCGAAAAATTGTGACAGTCCAACCCTTCATTTTTCGTCATTTTTTGCTGAAAACTTTAACAAACATTAACAATCTACCTACTCCCACTCGCGACAATATCTATTTGCAGCGCTAGAATAAGTAACATTAAAAACCGGTTGTTTAACCTTGAAAAAACTAGGTAACTTATTTTTTGCCCCCCAAAATGGGATTTTTGAGACAAAAAAAGTGGAGATAACCCTGATTTCATGGGCTATCTCCACTTCCGTAGTACAAAGATACAAAATATCAGAACGAAATGCAAATCCGTTAACACTTGTTAACACCAATATTATTTCTCATTTTTTGTCATTTTTCAGATAAGAAAAAAAGCGACGATGTAGACTTCTGGTGCCTTTACGAGAAACTAAACTAGTTATAAGATAATAGCTATATTATTATTTGCCGTAAAATAAAAGGTCGACGAATTTTCGCTGTTGAGGAAGTTGTTAACCTGAATTTAGCATTTAGTATGATCAAAAGAGTTATTAATGTATGTAAGTGCTTTATCTCTTTCCCTTTTTGTTATATAGCGACAGATTTTTCGGAGCGTTCCTTCCTCATAGAAAAAAAAGACAACTGTTGCTCAAAACTCTTTGATTAAAGATCTTTTCCTTCGTTGGTTCAACGACCTTTGATGTAAACCATAGTAAAGCAAGAAAGTTTACCTGACTTTATAATTTTGAAATACTATCTTTGTGGAGAACGCAAGGTAAAACTAGCACGAGAGAATACTGTGAGAAAGGTATTTTTAGTGAATACTCCCTACAAGGTGTTTGTAATTTTCTTACAAAATAAAATGAGGGTGTGCCACGAGTGACACACCCTCACGTTATTTAAAAGAAGATTTAGCAGAGTTTGCGTGAACCGTCACCGATAACTACATCGATAACGATAGGCTTCTTACCATACTTGGCTTCGAACTTTTCTACAACAACCTTCTTGAAGTTGTCAACGAGTTCGTCAGCAACGAGGTTGATTGTGCAACCACCGAAACCACCGCCCATGATGCGAGAACCTGTTACGCCTGCTTCCTTAGCAATGTCGTTGAGGAAGTCGAGTTCTTCGCAACTTACTTCGTATTCCTTAGAAAGGCCGTAGTGAGTTTCGTACATCATCTGACCTACAGTTTCGTAGTCGTCCTTCTGGAGCGCATCACAAACTGTGAGTACGCGAACTACTTCACCGATTACGTAGCGAGCACGCTTGTATTCGTCAGCAGTGATTTCTGCCTTTACTTCTTCGAGCATGTCGTAGTTAGCGTCGCGGAGTGAAGTTACTTCAGGGTGCTTCTTAGCAATAATTTCAGCAACGTGTTCGCACTGGAGGCGACGTTCGTTGTAAGGAGAACCTGCGAGTTCGTGCTTTACGCAACTGTTAACGAGGATGAGCTGATAACCCTTGGGATTCCAGGGGAAGTATTCAAATTCACCGCTACGGCAGTCAAGACGCATAAGGCTACCCTTCTTACCGTGTACAGAAGCAAACTGGTCCATGATACCGCAGTTGCAACCAACGTACTTGTGTTCAGTACGCTGACCAACGCGAGCGAGTTCCATCTTTTCAATCTTGTTGTCGCCCCAAAGATCATTGAGAGCGAAAGCGTATGTGCTTTCAAGAGCTGCAGATGAAGACATACCAGCGCCGAGGGGTACGTCACCAGCAAATGCTGTGTTGAAACCTTCAACGGGAACACCAAGTGCCATCATTTCACGGCATACACCGTAGATGTAGCGTGCCCAAGTTGCCTTAGGACCTGCTTCGTCATCGAGGTTGAATTCTACGTAGTCCTTGAGGTCGATAGAGTAGGCGTGTACGTTACGAGTGCCGTTAGGCTTGATTTCTGCAATCATACCCTGCTCAACTGCGCCGGGGAATACGAAACCGTTATTATAGTCAGTGTGTTCACCAATGAGGTTGATACGACCAGGTGAAGCGTAAACAGAACCAGTTGTGCCGTCGAAGTGCTTAATGAAGCGACTGCGAACGTCGTCGATTGTAAGTTTCATGTTATTTATAGGTTTTAAAGGAGTTAATATTATATTTTTAGTAGACAGGTTAATAGGTACAAGTTGACGAGAAGGTTTGAAATTTACGTATGAATGAATATATCTTCCTGTTTACTCATACCTATCAACTTGTCTACTTTACTCAATATTATTCTGAACGCTTTGTTACGCGACTACCGATGAGTGCGTAGTAGAGGAGGTAAGCAGCGCAACCTACAACTACCCAGAAACTTGTGATGTAGTCTGTAGCATCGGCAACAGATGCCTGGATGAACATCATAACGGCGCAACCGAATACCATTGTCATGAAGATACCTGAAGCGATTGCAGTGTACTTGCCAAGGCCTTCTACAGCCATGTTGAAGATAGCCCCCCACATTACTGATGTGCAAAGACCGATAAGGAAGAATGCGAAGATTCCCACAGGAATTTCTTGCCAAATCACCTCAAGTTTACCCCAGTCTACGCCAGGGAATGAAACGAGGATGTCTGTGGGTGCAAACATACCGAAGAGTGTGAGCGCAATAGTAATAGAAGATACAGTTACAATCATGGCACGTGCGCTGATCTTACCACCAATTGAAGCACCTACCAAACGACCGATAAGCATCATGAACCAATATACAGCAACGAGCATACCTACAACACCAGCAGGGATACCATCAGCAATGAGATACTGCATTACGAAGTTGGGCACACCTACTTCAATACCCATATAAAGGAAGATTGCAAGCGTACCGAGGGCGAAGTGCTTGTGACTCATAGCACCCTTGATGAGGTCAACGCGAACGGGAGCCTGTTCGGGTTCTTCAATCTTAGTGAAGAGGATTACGATAAAGGCAATTACGAAGATTGCGAGTGCAATCATAAGAGCGGGAGTTGCATCTGCAATCTTAGCCTTGCTCGCATCAGCGATGAGCGCACCCATGAGGATATAGCATGCTACAGCAGCTGAAGAGTTGAACACACCACCAATCTGAATCAACTGGTTACCTGTGTTACCACCACCACCGAGGAGGTTAAGCATGGGGTTAACAACACAGTTGAGGATACACATACAAAGACCTGCGATGAAAGCACCAATGAGGTAAACACCGAATACGAGACCAATGTTGGCCTGTGCGTCGAGCTGACCGCTGAACCACTGAATGAGGATACCGACTGCACCTACTACGAGACCGATGAGCGCAGTCTTCTTGTAGCCGAACTTTGCGATAAGCATACCTGCGGGGATACCCATTACGAGATATGCCACGAAGTTGCCATAGTTACCAATCTGAGCGAGAACGTTAGAAATTTCGCCCTGATTCTTGATGATGGTTGCCATAGGTGTACAGAGGTTTGTCACGAAGGCAATCATTGCGAAGAGCGCAATCATCACGATGATGGCTCCCCACTGCTTTGCTTGATTACTCATTTGTTTGTAAAGTTTTGATTAATAAAGTTATAAATAAAAGTTTGTTTCGTTACGTAATAATACACTTAACATTGCGGCAAGAATTTTGGAGAATCCTCACTGCAATGTTAAGGTGCGTAATTTATTCTACGCCAAACTTGTAAATAGTCTTCTGAGTGTACACTTCGCCTGGTTTCAATGTTACAGGGGGGAAGTAGGGGCGGTTAGGACTATCGGGGAAGTGCTGTGCTTCGAAGCAAAGACCACTACGCTTGCCAAATGTTGCACCGTGCTGTCCCTTATAACCATCTGCCCAGTTGTCGCTATAGAACTGTACACCAGGTTCAGTGGTGTAAACTTCCATCCAGCGTCCGCTATTGGGTTCTACAATCTTAGCGGCAAATGAGAGTTCACCGGGTTCTTTCTTATTAAGAACGTAGCAGTGATCATAACCAGCACCATTCTTGATTTGCTCATCGTTGGGATCGTCAATGCGTTCACCCACTACGTGAGGTTCAGTAAAGTCAAAGGGCGTGCCCTTTACGCTACGGATTTCACCTGTAGGAATACAGTTTTCATCAATGGGGATGTAGAAGTCTGCATTAATGGTACAGATGTTATTCATAGCCGAAGGTGTGGGATTACCGATACCAGAAAGTGAGAAGAAACCGTGACTTGTCATATTGACAACAGTCTTCTTGTTAGTCGTACCCTTATAGTCGATAACGATTTCGTTGTCATCGGTAAGTGTGTACATAACGGTCATAGAAAGTTCACCAGGGAAACCTTCTTCATAATATGCAGACACATAGCGAAGTACAACTGTACGTTCGTTTATTTGTTCAGCATCCCAGACACGCGCATGGAAACCTGTGGGACCGCCATGAAGGTGGTTAGGACCGTTGTTAATTGCGAGATGATATTCCTTGCCGTTGAGCGTGAACTTACCCTTACAAATGCGGTTGCCATAGCGACCTACAAGCGTAGAGAGGAAGGGTTCGGGTGAAGAAATGCAATCATCAATGTTATCATGTCCTTGAATAACATTTGCATAAACACCATTTTTATCAGGCACCATGATTGCTACAAGCGAACCACCATAGTTCGTCACCGCAACTTCCATACCATTAGCATTGGTAAGCACGAAGAGGTCAACTTCCTTACCATTAATGACTTTCTTAAAGTCTTCCTTTTTAAGTCCGCTAAGAGACTGCTTATTTGTTTCCATGGGAAATATGACTTTAGTTGTTAATAAAATTGTAATCTGAAATTCACAATCTGCGTTTAATTATGCAAATTTGTAGAAAAGATTTCAATGCACAAAGAGATTACTTTAATTTTCTTGTAAAAATGCGTTTCTAAATCTTAAGATAAATTTAACTTTGCCATTGAAGACAACCCAAATACAGATTAAATATAGAATTTAACATGGCAGGATATTTAGTAGAAGATATGCGTAAGGTGACTACAGGTCGCCTTATGGAAATGAAGCGTCAGGGCACCAAGATTGCGATGCTCACGAGTTATGATTATGGTACAGCACGTATCGTAGATGCCGCTGGTGTTGACATTATCCTTGTAGGAGATAGTGCTGCTAATGTGATGGCTGGTCATAGTTCTACGCTCCCTATTACACTGGATCAAATTATTTATCACGCCCAGAGTGTTGTGCGCGGAGTGAAGCGCGCCTTTGTTGTGTGTGACATGCCCTTTGGTACTTATCAAGTGAGTCCCGAGGAAGGAGTAAAGAACGCCATTCGCATTATGCAAGAAACGGGTGCTGATGGTGTGAAATTGGAGGGCGGTGAGGAAATCCTTCCCGTAGTTTGCAAGATTCTTGATGCGGGTATTCCCGTGATGGGTCACCTTGGGTTGACACCTCAAAGCATCAATAAGTTTGGCACATACGGTGTTCGAGCAAAGGATGAAGCAGAAGCGGCTAAACTTTTGAACGATGCAAAGTTACTTGATGATGCAGGATGCTTCGCAATCGTCGTTGAAAAGATTCCTGCAACATTAACACAACGAGTTGTTGAAGAGGTTTCTGTACCTATTATTGGTATTGGTGGTGGTCAGGCTGATGGTCAAGTTCTTGTTGTAGACGATATGCTCGGCAAGAATGCAGGGTTCCGTCCGAAGTTCCTCCGCGTATATGCCGATTTACACAATGTCATGCTTGATGCAATAGGTAATTACGTGTCAGACGTTAAGTCAGGAGACTTCCCAAATTTACAAGAACAATATTGATTTAAATATCATATTGGATTATTTATTCCTCAAGAAAAGTATTTGAGGATATGTGTACAAACAAGACTTAAAGGGTGTCCCAAGCGGGCACCCTTTTTAATTCATCCAAATGAAACAACTAATGATTTTACTATGATCAAATTAGTTGTTTCCATTATATGACACGAAAATTTCTTATAGCGTTTATTTAGATGAACATTTACATGTAAGAGGGTAGTGGAAAGGAGTGTTGATATGCAATCTTTTGTCGTTTCCTGATTTTTGAGGTCCTTAAGATTTTGAATACAAATAATATTGCTAACTTTGTAGGGTTAAAGTCATAATCTCAAATGGGTAGTTCGTCAGTTAAATCAGATAATTTTAGCAGTGCACTAACAGGTAAGTTGTTGGTGCTTGATGGTGGCATGGGAAGTATGCTCCAACAAAAGGAGGGTTGGAGTGGTTGTGCGGAGTTGCTTAATGTTGAAGATTCAGAACGTGTAGCAAGTATACATCGCTCCTATCTAAAGGCTGGTGCTGATGTTATTACTACAAATACGTTTTCAGCAAATGCGGTGTCGTTAGCTGAACATGGTCTGACTGAGCATGCCGAAAAATTAGCCCATGCAGGCGCAATGATAGCAAGACGTTGCGCGAATGAATTTTCTACGTGTGAGAATCGACGCATTTACGTTGCGGGCAGTATGGGTCCTACGAATAAAAGTTTGACGCTTGATTTAGGTACTGAGAAGCTGACGTACTCCGATTTGGTAAGTGCTTATAAGGAACAAGCACGTGGGTTGATTCGTGGTCAAGTAGATGTTTTGTTGATTGAAACCATCTTTGACGTGATGAATGCAAAGGCTGCTGTCATTGGTGCGCGCGAAGCTATGAAGGAACTGAAATGCGAGGTGGACATTTGGTTGAGTGTTACGTTGGCTGATAATCGAGGCAGAATGCTTACTGGATTCAATTTGAAGAGTTTCTTGTTAGCGTTGCAACATGCGAATCCTGTTCTTGTTACACTTAATTGTGGTTTTGGTCCCTCTGCGCTTGTGCCTTTCGTGCAAGAATTACGTGGTATCTGGGACGGACCAATAGGTGTTTATCCCAATGCAGGGCTTCCCAATGAGGAAGGTAAATACACTTTAACTCCAGCAGATTTTGCAGCAGAGTTGAAACCTCTCATCTCTTCAGGCATAATCAATATTGTCGGGGGGTGCTGTGGTACAACAAACGAGCATATATCAAAGTTACGAGCCGTTGTTGACAGCTGTGGCAAATCTCCTAGTAGCGTTGTGCGGAGACAGAATTTAACAGAGATAAAACTGATAGGTGAGCGATGTAACGTAAGTGGTTCTCGCAAGTTTCGGACTACAATAGTTGAGGGCAATTACAACGAAGCAGCAGCTTTAGCTGTTAAGCAATTAGCGGATGGAGCTTGGGGGATTGATATAAATGTTGATGCTCCCATGTTGGATGCTGAAGTTACTATAAACAAGGTGCTTGATGCTTTTGCGCTCGAACCCCAGTTGATCGGCGTCCCTATAGTGATTGACTCTTCAAATTGGGAGGTTGTTAAAGTTGCCTTGACGCGTGTTCCAGGTAAGGTAGTTGTAAATTCTATCTCGCTTAAGGATGGAGAAGATTCTTTCTTAGCAAAAGCGAAAGAAGCTGCAACTTATGGGGCAAGTATAGTGGTAATGGCAGCCGACGAGGGCGGACAAGCCACAACTTATGAACACCGTATGCAAGTGTGTAAACGTACGTACAACTTGTTGAAAGACAATCTCGACTACGACGATGATGCCATAATTTTTGACCTCAACGTGTTAGCTATTTGTACAGGAGTACAAGAGCACATGAATTATGCATCAGATCTCTTGCGTACAATTACAGATTTACACAATAGTTATCCCAACGTTCATTTCATCGGCGGGCTCAGTAATCTTTCTTTTGCCTTCAGAGGGTGTGAACCTTTAAGACGCTCCATGCATAGCGTGTTTTTACATTATGCACAGCAGGTAGGCATGGATATGGTTATCTTGAATCCTGCTGCAAAGGAAGATGTGACAAATATACCAACGGAGTTAAGAGGTTTGCTTGAAGATGCTATTCTAAGAGGCATAGATACTTCCTCGCTTCTCATGAATCAAGCCGAACGCTTGAAGTCGCCCAAAGAACAACGTGTTACAGAAAGTGTAGAGCATAAACTTCATACGCCAGAAGAACACTTGCATAACTGTATTCTCAACGGAGGCTGTGGCGATTGGAGCATATATATCGACGAACTTTTACAGACGTATTCTCCTCTGGAAATTATTACGAACCACTTAATGAAAGTGATGGAGCAGGTTGGGGTGCGTTTTGGCAAGGGGGAAATGTTTCTGCCTCAAGTAATTCGTGCTGCAGAAGCAATGAAACTCGTCGTAGAGTATTTGCATCCATTAATGAGAAATAATACGACTCAAAGCGAACAATCAACAGCTGTTCTTGCTACAGTAAAAGGAGATGTGCACGATATTGGTAAGAACATCTGTGCCATTCTGCTAAAATGTAATGGTTTTAAGGTAGTAGATTTAGGTGTAATGGTTGATGCTGAAACAATTCTCAATGCAGCTCAAGAACATAACCCTGCTTTTGTTGGACTGAGCGGACTTATTACTCCTTCCTTATCGGAGATGAAAACCGTGATTGATGCATTCCAACATGCTAAACTTAAAACACCTATTCTAATTGGAGGAGCCACAACTTCAGCAGAGCATACTGCTAAGAAATTAGCTCCTTATTATAATGCTCCTGTGCTTTGGACTTCAGATGCAACACAACTCGTATTATTAGCCAAAAAGTTGTATGCAGAAGGGGATAACAACGTAGGGGAATATTCCGATTACGTAGTTGAACTTATGCAAAAGCAACGCGTTTTTACAACACAAGAAAATGGGGATAAGCATAGGTTAGATACACTTGAACATTCTAGAAAATCAGGTGTGAATCTTTACACAGATTAAATGATGCTAACTATTCTGGTCAACAACACTTTAAGTCTATGAGTCGCATTTTAACAATATTACTTTTCTTTCTCACACTAAAATGTCTTGCATTTGTTGACATTCATGAGGGACAATTTGTTGATAACGGTAAGGTCTGGAAAGCAATAGGCGTGAATTTACCTACTGATAAATGTGAGAAACATGTCTTCAGAAGTATTGCAGATTATGGATGGAACTGTGTGAGAATTGTTTTTACCTCAACTCAGCAACTACGTAAATGTGTGAAAGCTGCCAATCGTGAGGGAATTAAGTTATATGTTGTAGTAGAAAATGATTGTGACGTTTCTTCTCTATCTTCATTTAAGAAAGAAAAAGGTATTTGGGCTTGGGAGTGTTCTAATTTTGAGCAAACTAAGAAACTGAATGAGACATTACCGCATCATCTTATAGCACTTGCGATGAATTCTTCAGACGACGACATTATGATAGATAAGGCAATTATTTCACAGCATATAGATTTCTTGAGTATCAAACTTCTTCCCTTTGATTTCAAATGGGTATCACCAAATAACCTTCGTTTAGGACTTAAGAATTGTTATTTACAGTCTCAGCAACTGATAGATAAATTTATGAAGCGTATGCAAACAACGGTCAAACCGATTGTTGTTTCAGAATGTTCGTATCCGCGTGATAAGATGTTTCGCCTTCCGATGAGTAGTACAAGTACTCGTGATAGTTACTTTGGTTTTGTGATTAACTACAAACATCCGGTATTGGGGCGCTCACTGGGTAGCGTATTTTTTCAACAATGGGAACTACCGCCTACAGAAGATAATGAGAAACACTTAACTTCGTTTTCACTCTATCCTTGCGACTTGTCTACTCAAGAATTAATAACTAAAGCGGTTTCTAGCAAATGAAGAATATAAATTGGGGATTTATAGGATGCGGAGAAGTTACCGAGAAAAAAAGCGGTCCCGCATTTTCACTCATTGAAGGTTCAAAGGTTGTAGCTGTCATGAGTCGCAGCGAGGAAAAGGCTCGTTCCTACGCACGACGCCACGGTATAAAAAATTGGTATACTGACCCTCAAGCATTATTGGAAGATCCAGATGTAAATGCCGTTTACATCGCCACCCCCCCTTCAACACACGCAACCTTTGCCATTATGGCCATGAAAGCAGGCAAACCCGTTTATGTTGAGAAACCCATGGCTGCAAATTACGAGGATTGTTGTCGTATAAACAGAATCTCGCTTTCTACCGGCATGCCCTGTTTTGTGGCATACTACAGACGCTATTTAGATTACTTCCTGCGCGTTAAGCAACTCATAGAATCTGGAGAAATTGGAACAGTCGTAAACGTTCAAATTCGTTTTGCAGTTCCTCCACGCGATTTGGACTACAACTCTCGCAACCTTCCTTGGCGCGTACAAGCAGATATTGCCGGAGGAGGATATTTCTATGACCTGGCTCCACACCAAATAGACCTTTTGCAAGAAATGTTCGGTCCAATTATTGAAGCAGAAGGATATACCGCCAACCGTGGCGGACTCTACGACACAGAGGACAGCGTCAGTGCATGCTTCCGCTTCGCAAATGGAGTGCCAGGTTCGGGCAGTTGGTGTTTTGTGGCTCATGAGTCCGCAAAGGAAGATAGCATACAGATTATTGGCGATAAGGGCTCTGTAAGTTTTTCTGTCTTCACCTACTCACCCATTCGGTTGCACACCCATCGAGGCGATGAAGAGATACGCATAGAAACGCCACATTACGTCCAACTTCCACTCATCCGCAATATTGTAGAACATTTACAGGGAAAAGCCATTTGCACTTGCGATTGCGTAAGCGCAACGCCCGTGAATTGGGTGGTGGATAAAATACTGGGTAAACTATAATATAACCACTTCATCCTGCAAACAATAACCATAAAACAAGAGTAAATGAAACGCTTACTATCCATATACATATTAGGCCATATATTTACCTTGCAACTGTGTGCCATACATGGACAACAACCTTATCCGAACGACACTCTCAATAATCATAAAGCAAAGGAAAACTTCCTCATTAAACTATCTGATGGAATTGACGAAGTGAAGCGCAAGATCCAAGAGTTTGATTCGTATGACACACGTTACATAGAACCCAACCAATTTAATTATTCGCTAATGCTCCAAAACACTAATTATTGGCAGCATTACACCTTACGTGCGAAGAATGAGTTGGGCAAGGAACAAAGCATCAACATATCTCCCAGACCCTCTATAAAAGTAGGACCTTATTTCGGTTGGCGATGGTTATTTCTTGGTTACACCTTCGATATTGACAATATGGGGCGAGCAACTGGAAACACCGAATTCACACTATCACTATATAGCGCTAAAATTGGTGGTGATATTATGTACATTAGAAATAAAGGGAATTTCAAGATTGGTGACATCAGCGGTTTCGAAGGAATTAGAAATAAATCTTACAACGGAACAAAATTCGATGGGATGAAGTCGTATTCAACTATGGTCAACGTATATTACGTATTCAATCACCGTCGTTTCTCTTATCCTGCCGCTTACGCTCAAAGTACCATACAACGCATTAGCGCAGGTTCTTTCATGCTCGGACTGCGTTATGACCACCATACCATAGATTTTGACCATAAGCGTTTACCTTATGAATTACAGTTTGATAAAGAGGGGAACCCACTCCTTTTTAATGCAATGAAACTCGAAAAGGTACATTATTACAATGCCGGCATATCCCTTGGTTATGCATATAATTGGGTGTTAGCGAGAAATATGCTCTTTAATATCTCTATTATGCCGTCTCTAGGGTATAAAAAAACAAAGGGACAACCATGGGACAAGGATGTATTGCTTAACGATGTCAAAACACTTAATATAGACTTCACCACCCGCGCTGCGTTAGTATGGAATAATTCTCGTTGGTATGCCGGAATGTCCTTCATCAATTATGTTTATGGGTACAACCGTACATACTTCAATTTCAGAAACTCAATAAGTTACCTCAACTTTTATTTCGGGATTAATTTTAAACGTAAAAAATAAAGGTGATAATATAGCAGATGTCCACAAATAATCCTTACACCAAAGATGTTGTGATCTCATTATTTTAGCCACTAATGGACACTAATTTTCACTAATGCCTTGCGGGGTTTTTAAGACCGGA
>JAZTYI010000119.1:0-20317 GCA_045636885.1 Alloprevotella sp. | reverse complement strand
GGTGTTATCTTTGCTTATCGCATACGAATTGCACGAATACCATCCGGATGGCATTCGTGTTATTCGCCTCTGATTAAGAAATATTCATCCCGCATGGTTTGACTAACGCGACCTTTGGTTCGTGAAATTCGTGAGATTCGTGTTCTCTTAAACATAAAAATTCTCATTTTCTTTCGGTTGAATATCTATAAGGGGGCTTGTATGAGTACAACGATCCATCAAACAATGAGTTATCTGTATTTACCGGACTGCAATATTTCTCTATAAAGGATTTCGCAAAGACATACATTGCTTCGCTCGTATGTAGCCATCCGGATGGCAAGCACAAACAAAGTGTGTGCGCTCTGAGTAATTCCATCCATATTTATCTTGGGACCGCATGGTCTCTGCGACCTCTGTGGCTTCTGCGTGAAGAAATAAAAATGGGGACTGGTACACTTGGAATGACTTCATTGCTTGAGAGTTAAAAGCATTAACCAGACAGCAATAGTTTTTTTATCTTCTGACACAAACCCAATGAAGATCCATTTTGGGCAACCTAAGGTCTGATATTTAAAAAGGGAATGAAATAGCAGTTGCCCCATTATCACAGACCCCTCCGCCCTTTGGGCATTTGACCTCGCAACCTCGGTCTTCCTCCTCCTCGTAAGGCATAGTATAAACAAGTTTATCCTCTGCTCTTACTTCGAGCGTCGGTTCTCCTAACTTTGGGGAGGAATTTTATATACTTCCATTCGCTTGTTATTCCCAACTGGATACCCAAGCGAGGTAAACTAACTAAAATTGTCCCCCAAAGTTAGGGGGACGAGCAGCTATGCTGCGGAGGGGGTCTGTTAAAGTTCTTGGGTCAACTGCTATATTATTACCTTAAAAAAAGAAACTGGAGAGGATCCGATTAAGAATCCTCTCCAGTTCTTTTTTATAGAGTGTTATCGTTACTCACACGATTAGTAGGTCATTACTGCGGGAAGTTCCTTCGCAATATCAATCATCTTCTGAAGTTCTGACTCTACGGGAACGCGGTTTACCAAGTTCTTCTGGTCGTTGATTTCAACCATCTTAGCGTAGAGGTTAGCAGCAACGCGGTGTCTCAATTCCTTAACAGTGTCAACCCCTGCAGCTTCGAGCAATTCAGAGAACTGAGGACCTACGCCCTTGATACGCATCAAGTCAGAGTGGTTAGTCCAAGTAAGGATGAGTTTGGGAGAAATACCAGTTTCTTCAGCCAATTCCTTGCGGCCCTTGGGGTTCGCACACTTTTCGAGCAATGCGTCAGTAGTAGTGATACCAGCAGCAATAAGTTTTTCTGCATAAACGGGACCAATGCCCTCAACGTCAATGATTTTGTAAGCCATAGTAGTAAAATTTAAATAGGTTAATAACAACTTATTTTTTCTATATCAGTCGAATCTAATTATACGTGGTGTCAATAATAACTATTGCAAATGTACAAAAAAATAATAGGTAACTTAATATACGTTAATATTTTTGTACACATTGAGTTGATATCACACCAGAAACTCAATTTCTTCAGGCAGAATACCTATGCTGATATGTGTAGCGTCGGTAGGGTGGATACGCCCGTCAAGGGCGATGGGGGCATTGTTGGTTTCTAAGATTTCAATGCCTCTGGTGCGCCAAAATTTTACGTTATTGTAGGACAGAAATCGGTTGGTGAAGAGCAACCAAAGTCCGTTGAGGGTCTTTGTAAACGGTGCCTGCGCGACAGCGGTGATGTCGAGCATTCCGTTGTAGGGTACGGCGCTGGGCGTTTGCCCGTAGCCGTGTGCCGAACCGATGCAAATGGTGGTAAGTTCCTTTTCGTGCGTCTCAAAATTTACCTTGAACTTCAGGCGAAATCTTTTGCGCTTAAAGATTAACTGCAAGGCGGACAGGGCATCTGCCAGCATGCGTGAGATCCAAAAATTGCGGTTCGTGCGCTTCAAGTGAATAATATTTGCCACGACCCCAATGTTGAGGCAGTTCAGGAAATAGTGGCGAGCGTCAGTGCTTGCGCCTTCAGCGATTACGCCCACGTCGATGCGTCGTTTATTCCCACGTTGCAGGCGCGCGACCGTGTCTTCAATATCGTCTGTATGGTAGTCCCAATAATGTGCAAAATCGTTGGCGTAACCATTGGGGATGATGCCAAGGGTAGGGTGAGAATTCGTGGGGGAAGCGGCATGCATGATGCCATTGACCGCTTCATTGAGTGCCGCATCTCCGCCAACAATGATAATCGTCTTATACCCATTCTGTGTCATCATCGCAGCAAGGCGCAATGTGGAACCCTCGCCCTCGCTTTGTACGAAGTCGAAAGGTTGTCCGGAAGTCTGCAAACAATGAAGGATCTTTTTCCAACGGCGCTTGCAGCGGTAGGAAGGGTTGGGGCTATAAATCACGCCCCATTTGGAAAAGCAATTTGAGTTACCTGCCATAAATGTTGGTTTGAGGGGTATGGTCAAGAGTGGGAGTGTCACTCACGGGAACAGGGTCGGGAGTTGGTTCCGGTTCCGGTTCTGGTTCCGGTTTTGGTTCTGGGGTAGGGATGTCTTCTTCTGGAGGCGTAATAGAACCATCATCTGGGCATTCGTAAATCCAGAAGTCAGGATGCTTAAACCCATTGACGCGGAAATAAGTGGTTAGAATACCATCAACAATGACACAGGTGCCCAATAAGTGAGGTGCTTCAAGTAAATTAAATAGAAGTTGCTCATCCGAACCTTTTTTTGTTTGGACGGGCATACAGCGTGTGTAGTCAGATTCTGTGGGGGAATTGGCAATAATAATGTTGGTGTTGACTTTGTCTTGAGGAGTACCAAATACGGCTTTGCTCATTGTGGAACCATTGATATATCCCACGATATACCCCTTAACGATTACGTGACTGTCAAGAGGTGCACCCAGGGCTTGCGTGACGGAGAGCGTGTCGCCCATTTCAACATCGTTGCCCTCGTTGTCGGTGTTACCAGAGTCATTGTTTGATATCGGAGGGTCGGTCTCCTCTTCAAGTTTTGAGCAACCTGAAAGTCCCCACGCAATAAGAGCGAGGCATATAAAGGTATGAAGCAACCGCTGGAGCATAACAGTATGGGGAAATAAATGGAGGTTATGATTGTGAGGTAATTTCAGCGGCAACAGCTTGCAATGTTTCAGGCGTGTTGCTCACCCAGCGTATGGGCGTGCCGCGCTTCTCCATGCCTCTAAACCATGTCATTTGGCGTTTGGCAAATTGGTGGATGGCAATTTCGAGTTGGCGATACATTTCTTCGAATGAAAGTTCTCCAATCACGTGTTGCGTCAGAAACTTGTATTCAAGACCATAATAAATAAGGTCCTCTGCCGAAATGCCTTCCTTAAGCAAGGCGCGAATTTCGTCGAGCATGCCTTCTTCAAGGCGTTGGCGCAGGCGGTTGCTGATGCGCTCGCGGCGCACTTCGCGGTCTACGTCTATGCCCAGCGTGAGACTGCTCAGTGTGGGGAAGGGGCGCTCTTCCTTGGGCTCATTTTTATAATACTCCTCAATCTCAATGGCGCGGATGGCGCGCTGGGCGGTGTCCACATCAGTGGTGTTGTGGAGTTGTGCCTTGTAAGTCTTGAGTATGGCAGTAAGTTCCTCAAGAGATTTGCCCTCCAACTGCTTTCGGAGTTCCTCATTTTGTGGAACGGGACTCAAGCGGTAGGCGCGTAGAATGCTTTCTACGTAAAGACCTGTGCCACCACAGACGATGACACGCTTGCCACGACTACGGATATCCTCGTAGGCAGCAAGGAAGTCACGCTGAAACTCAAAGACGTTGTACTTAGTGCCAGGTTCGGCAATGTCTATCAGATGATAGGGAATTTGTGTGCCGTCGGCCGCAGTATAATCCGCCAAATCCTTACCTGTCCCCAAGTCCATACGGCGATATACCTGTCGCGAGTCGGCGCTGATAATTTCAGCGTCGATCAGTTGTGCTAAAGCAGTGGCAAATTTCGTTTTGCCCGATGCTGTGGGGCCAACAATGGTAATCAAGTCGTAAAGGGTGGACATGTCTATGTATTATATGTGTAGTTTCTCATGCAAACTTATCAAAAAAAAGTGTAAGGTGAAAGACTCATGGTGAAAATTATTGGCGCAAGGAGGCTTATTGTGTCTCATCACACCTTTACAATTATGTCAGGAAAAGTTAAAGTGCTGTCTGTCTGTGGGGTTACAAATTTCTGTAAAATTTTGTGAAGAAAAAGGGGGTGATACTGGTTGTCAGATTAAACAAATTTTAGTAAATTTGCAACAAGAATCCCCCTTAAAAAGGGTGGAAAAACTCTATGCGTTGATAATCATTTCATTAACAATTTTAGCGTGATAGCATTAGCCCGACATATTGAAGGTTTGCTTCTGAAGCACGACTGCGTAATTGTCCCCAACTTTGGTGGATTTGTTACGCAGCAGGTTTCTGCGCGCTATGTTGAGGATGAAGGATTGTTCTTGCCTCCCTATCGTAGTGTGGGATTTAATGGATATCTTAAGTTGAATGACGGACTATTGGTACAGTCGTACATGAACTCTTACGGTATCAGTTATGTGGAGGCTTTGCAACAAATAGAAACTGCTGTTGCTGAAATTAAGTCTGAACTCCATGCTACGGGTTCGTATGAATTGGGTGGCATCGGTGTGTTTAAACTCGCATTAAGTGGTTCTTATGATTTCCAACCTTGCGAGGCGGGTGTGGTTTCTCCCGAATTGTATGGATTGGACGCATTTATGCTTCACAAGAACGAGGAGAAAGTTGAAGCGGTTGATGCAAATTTAAATGCTCATGTTGAACCCGTAAGCACAGAGAAGTTTATTGAGCGTTCGGCTACTCACTATGTAATTCGATTGAACCGCGAGGTGGTTAATTATGTGGCGGCTGCAGTAGTCATGATTGTATGCTTCTTTGCATGGTCAGTGCCTGTAAGTAATTCTTCTGATGCCGGTTTAGAGCAAGCTGCAATTTTTAGTGCCCAGCTTTTTGCTGAAGTTGACGAAAAACCGCAACCCTTGCTCGTTCCAGCAACAACGTTTGCAGACGAAGCAGAGGATGTGACTACAGAGGTTAATGGTACTGAGCTGGAAACAGCAGAAACTTTTGCAGTAGAAGAGACGGCGGAAGTGGCTGACTATACATTGGTTGTTTGTAGTTGTGTCCCCCGAAAAAATGCTGAGGCATTGGTGGCAGAACTTCAAGCGTCTGGTCTTGAAAATGTAGATATCTTTGTAAAAGGTGACATCCTGCGTGTAATCGTTGGTGGTTATCCCACTGCAGATGCCGCAACGGAAGCGTTGCGAGAGTATCGCAGGGAGCGTAGCGGTTTTGAGGAAGCGTGGGTGTTAAGAAAATAGGTTAAAAGTTAGGCTGCGTCAAAATGCTGATTTGACGCAGCTTTTTCATTATAAATTGATCGAATATGAAAAGAATACGTTGCCCAAAGTGTGATGAGGCGATCCTTTTTGACGAAACACAATACGAACCCGGTCGCAGCTTAGTGTTTGAATGTCCCGAGTGTCACAAGCAATTCAAATTGCGCATCCCCATGCCTAAACCCGTAGAGGAAGAGGTGGAGGAAGAAGCGCCCGTCTTGGGGTGGCTTACCGTAATCGAAAATGCCTTCCACTTTAAGCAAGTGCTCCCCCTTTATCTGGGCGATAATGTCGTGGGCAGAGGGGTGAAGGGTACGAAGGCAAATACGCCCATCAAGACTGTAGACCCCAGTGTCGACACAACGCACTGCATTGTAAACGTGCGTGAGAAAAAGAATGGTGAACTCGTCTTCACCGTGCGCGATGCACCTTCAAACACAGGTACGTTTGTGCACAATACGCTCGTTGGACTCAAAGAACAAGTGCGCTTAGAGTCGGGTGATATTATCACCATCGGTGCTACAACTATGATTTTCAGCACAGAGTTGGAAGAAGAGGCTTAATATTTTCGTGTAAATACATACAAAAGTCTGTTGCTTCGTAGCGCAACCGACTTAACAAAAAATATCTGGGAGATAAATGAAACTATCTCCCAGATATTTTGTTTTATCTCCCAGTTTGTTTCTGCTATCTCCCCGTCTGTTTTAACAAACTGAGATTTGCGTTCCGCTGACTGCTTAAATGAGTTCCACCACAGTAATGCCGGCGCCACCAAACTGGACGTGCTCGTCGTGGAAGCGCATAACACCCGTTGCTGTGCTGAGGTATTGGCGCACCACTTGGCGCAGGGCGCCTGTGCCAGTACCATGGAGGATACGTACGCGGGTTTGTCCCACCTGAATAGCATCGTCAATGAAATAAGCCACCGCAGTCAGCGCCTCATCTACACGCATACCGCGCAAGTCAATGTCTTGCTTGAAGTTAAGTTGCTTTTCCTGCATGGCATCACGCGTTTCCTTGCTCACAAAGGTGGCAGCCTTCATGGTGTTGTCCTCCTTTGGTTTTTCGGCAAGTTCCAAACGGTTGATGGGGAGAGATGTGTACATGCTTCCGAAGAGCACCTTGACATTTTTGCCCTGCACACTTTCTACGCGACCCACAGCTGATTGTCCCTTGATACGCACATATTGTCCCGCTTCAAGGTGGAGTTTCGGAGTGTTTGTATTAAGTGCTTGTGATGACTCTGTCGTAGGTGAAGTGGCAGGAGTTGCTTGTGAATGAGTGTCCTTTGCTTGCTCTTGCTTGACTTGCTTACGCTCCTGACGGCGCTTAATTTTCTCAATCTTCCGGGCAATAATGCTCTCTTCGTCAGAGGTTTGCGCGAGTGCCTCACGGAATTCGGAAAGTTCCTGGCGAATTTCTCGAGTACGCTCCTTCTCGGCTTGCGTTTCACGGATTTCGCGAATGGTATTCTCAATCTTGGCATTCGTGTCCTTGAGAAGTTGCTGTGCTTCCTCCTTGGCCTGCGCCATTACCGACTTGCGCTGTTGTTGGAACTGCTGCATTTCCTCTTCATAGCGGGCAACGGTTTCCTCCAACTGCTTTTCGCGGGAACGAATTGTCTGGCGCTTCTTTTCCCAATACATCTTGTCGCGCACAATGTCCTGCAAGTACTTGTCGCTCATGATATAATCCTTGCCCACAAGTTCTGAAGCATAGGCAATTACGTCTTCAGGAATACCAATCTTACGGGCAATTTCAACGGCAAAAGAACTACCGGGATTACCAACCTGAAGAATGAAGAGCGGTTGCATTTGTGCACGGTCGTAAAGCATCGCACCATTGATGACGGCAGGTTCCTGCTCGGCATAATGCTTCAAGTTCTGGTAGTGGGTCGTAATAATCCCCCACGTACCCGTCTTTACGAAGCGGTGAAGAATGCCTTCTGCCAAAGCGCCGCCAATTTGGGGTTCTGTGCCGCCTCCAAATTCATCGATGAGCAATAGACTCTTGTTGCTTGCCCCCTTCATCATCACCTTCATGTTGAGGAGGTGAGAAGAGTAGGTACTTAAGTCATTTTCAATGCTTTGCTCGTCGCCAATATCAATAAATATTTCAGAGAAGATGCCGAGCGTAGAGTTCTCGCGTACGGGGATGGGAAGTCCGCACTGCACCATGTATTGCAAGAGTCCGACCGTCTTCAAACACACTGACTTACCGCCGGCATTAGGTCCTGAAATCAAGAGGATACGCCCGTTGCGCAGGGTGATGTCAAGGGGTTGCATCTTCTTGCCGTGGCGCTGCAAGGATTGTTGAAGCAGGGGGTGGTAGGCCTGACTCAAATCAATGGTCGGTTCCTCCTGAATGCGGGGAACGATGCACCCAAAGGAGTCGGCAAAACTCACTACGGCACGCAGGTAATCAATCTGTGCGAGGAAGTGCTGGGAATGCAGAATCGCATTGATGTGCGGGCGAATTTCTGCCGAGAGTTCCTGCAAAATGCGAATAATCTCGCGGCGCTCCTGTGCCTTGAGTTCGCGAATCTTATTGTTGGCTTCGACAACCGTAGCGGGTTCGATAAACACCGTCTTCCCCGTAGCCGATTCGTCATGAACAATGCCGCGAATCTTGCGCTTTACCGCAGGAGAAACGGGGATAACAAGGCGACCATCACGCAGGGTGGGCGACACATCGCGCTCAATGTAACCCTCCTGTTGTGCTTGCTGAATAATACCACGCAAGGAGTGACTTAACGTGCGGGTGTTTACCTCAATGGAGTGGCGAATCATCAGCAACTCTTTGGAGGCGGTGTCCTTTACCTTGCCGTATTTATTCAGCACATTATCAATGCGTTGAATGATGTGCGGAAAACTCTGCACATCGCTTGCCAAAGCGGCAAGGGTGGGATAGGTGTGCACAACTTCTTCGCCCTCCTTGGCATCGTCATTCCCCTTGGTGAAAAATTCTACCAAGGCATGCACGGTGATGAGTGAGCGCTTTAAGTCAAACAAATCAACCTCCTCCAAATGGGTGCGTTCGGGGCGCATGCGCAACAGCGCCTGGCGGACGTCAAAGAAGTTTTCCTCGTAAATGTCGTCCTCCGTTTCCACAAAACGCTGAAATTCAGAAGCGAGGTTCAGGTTGTGCGTAACTTTATTATAGTCGCTTGAGAAGGTCACGAACTTATCCACCCACTCGGTGCCGAGTGAGGAGATACAACGCCCCTTGAGCAGCGTTCGGACATCGTCAAATGCAAGTTTCTTTTCTATATTCATCATGGTGAGCAGCGCAACAAATCTTGTTTGTTGCAAAATTCCCACAAAGTTACAAAATTATATCTATGTGTAAGGGCTTAATATATAAATATTGTGTAGTTAAAAAACATCGCCTCTCTTTCGGTCATTCAAATATCTCTTTGTATTTTTGCGCTTAGGAATTTTACAAAATACACTATGAATAACTTTGGTTTGAAGTCGCGCCTCGTGGCGATGAACTTCCTTGAATTTGCCGTTTGGGGGGCATACCTCACCTCAATGGGGGCGTATCTTGCTTCAAACGGAATGGGGCCCAACATCGGATGGTTTTATGCCGTGCAGGGAATTGTGTCGATTTTCATGCCTGGACTTATGGGCATTGTAGCAGACCGCTGGATTCCCGCGCAACGCCTGTTAGGACTGTGTCACTTGGTGGCAGGCGGATTTATGTTGGCAGCAGGTTCTTATGCTTTGAGTGCTGGCGCAAATGTTGAACTCGGACAATTATTTACGCTCTACGCTATCAGTGTGGCTTTCTACATGCCCACGCTTGCTTTGAGTAACTCTGTGGCGTTTAACGCATTGACGAGCAATGGGTTGGATACGGTAAAAGCCTTCCCGCCCATCCGCGTGTTCGGCACCATCGGTTTTATTTGCACGATGCTTGCCGTGAACTTCTTGGGCTTCCAACAAACGCCCCAACAGTTCTTACTCTCGGGCGGATTAGGGTTGCTTTTAGGACTCTATTCGCAAACGCTCCCCGTGTGTCCCGTCGGTGCAAAGTCGGGCGAGAAGCGCAGCGTCGTTGAAGCGCTTGGGCTTGATGCCTTCCGCTTGTTCAAGCAGCGCAAGATGGCGGTGTTCTTCATCTTCTCTATGTTGCTCGGGGTGAGTTTGCAAATCACGAACGGGTATGCCAACCCCTTCATTACCTCGTTCAAAGACATCCCTGAATTTACCAATACCTTTGGCGCACAGAATGCAAACGCACTAATCAGTCTTTCACAAGTGAGCGAAACGCTCTGCATCCTCTTAATCCCCTTCGCCCTCAAGCGTTTCGGCATCAAGCGCGTCATGATGATCGCCATGTTGGGGTGGGTGTTGCGCTTCGGATTGTTCGGACTTGGCGACCCCGGCGCAGGCGTGTGGATGTTTATCCTCTCTATGATTGTTTACGGTGTAGCGTTTGACTTCTTCAACATCTCGGGCGCCCTTTATGTAGACCAAAACACGACGACCGACATCCGTAGTTCAGCGCAAGGTTTGTTTATGATTATGACCAACGGACTCGGGGCAACGCTCGGCACACTTGCGGCGCAGGAAGTGGTAAACCACTATGTCTATAACAACACGGCATCTGGCCTCCTGATGATTGAAGGCTGGCGCACCTCATGGTTTATTTTCGCTGCCTACGCCCTCGTGGTCTTGGTATTCTTCACCTTTATCTTTAAGGAAAAGAAGTAATAGATGGGGTGATAGTATAGCAGTCGCTAAGTCATTTTATATATATAACAGGAGTCGCCTTCTTCAAGCGACTCCTTTTTTTTTATTGTATCCCCTCTCAAACAGATCTTTGCGACCTCTGCGTTTTTGTGTGAGACGTGGGGAGTAGAACTATTTTCTTTTTAACTTCAACAAGAACTGAGTCAATCTACAACTCCTTAAAATCAGGCACCTCCTTGAGGTAGCGCATCGTGTTCTTCTCGTAATCTAACTTACAGCAGTAGTGGTGCAGTCCGTTGGAAACGATGAGGTAGTCGGCGCGGAGCACGCTGTTGTAAGAGGAGATTTGGTGGAACACTTCCTGCGTGATGTTGACATACGGTGCCTTGTATTCTACGATGACGCGAGGGCGCATACCTTGACGGTCGTAGAGCACGGTGTCGCAACGGCGGATGTTGCCGTTGATGTTTATGCCCACCTCGTTTGCTAATAACCCTGCCGGAAAGTGCTTCTGCTCTACAAGGTAGTGGGTGAAGTGTTGGCGCACCCATTCCTCGGGAGTTAGTTTGAGCCATTTGCGGCGCAAAAAGTCGTGGACGAGAATATCGCCCTCGGCGTCCTTCTTTAATTTTATGTCAAAGGGGGGCAGGTTTAATGGAATCATTTGTGTATTTTTGCAAGGTAGTATGGCATAATGCCCCAAAGTTACAAAATTCTATGAAAACAAAAGGTGAAATTGTAGGCAACTGGTTGCAACGCTACACAAAGATGCCGCTCGAGGCTTTTGGTGAATACATATTGCTGACAAACTTCAACAATTATGTGGATATGTTTTGTGAGCAGTGTGGGGTAGAACCTGTGGGTTTTGGCGCCAATATGCGTGCGGTTACAGCCGAGGGTATTACGATGATTAACTTTGGCATCGGGAGTCCGAATGCTGCGTTGATCATGGACCTGTTGGCATCTGTAAAACCCAAGGCGTGCTTATTCTTGGGGAAGTGTGGTGGCATTTCGGGGAAAACGGCGTTGGGAGATTATATCCTTCCGCTGGCGGGTATTCGTGGTGAAGGTACTTCTAACGACTATTTCCCTCCTGAGGTTCCTGCGCTTCCGGCCTTTATGTTGCAGCGTGCGGTGTCTACGGCGTTGCGCGATAATCAGTATGATTACTGGACGGGTACGGTCTATACTACCAACCGCCGCGTGTGGGAGCATGATGAGCGCTTCAAGCAATACTTGCGCGACACGCGTGCCATGGCGGTAGATATGGAAACTGCCACGCTGTTCTCCTGTGGTTTCTACAATCATATACCTACAGGCGCACTGCTCCTCGTGAGCGATAATCCCATGGAACCCGAAGGGGTGAAGACGGAGGAGAGTGACAATCATGTGACGCAGAACTTTGCGGCAGCCCACGTGCGCGTAGGGATTGAAGCAATGCGCCTGATTATGGGCGAGCGCAAGACGGTAAGACACTTGAAGTACGATTGGTAGTTCTCGCGCCTTCATATCCGCTCCATGTTCGCTTCGTTGCGACACGTGTCGCAACGCTCCTTTCATCTCCTTACAATCTCAAAACCTAAGTAGTTGCTCCAATGCGTAACTACAATAACTAACTATGGCAATAACAAAACAAACGACTCCTGGCTACGAAGATGTGGTTCGCGAGATAATGAGCGGGAAGTTTCATCCCGTTTATTGCTTGATGGGCGAGGAGGATTATTATATAGATAAGATTTCTGACTTGCTCGTAGAGAAATTGCTGACTCCCGACGAGCAGGCCTTCAATCTTTTTACCTTCTATGGCACTGAAGCTACGGTAGATGCTGTGGTGAGTGCGGCGCGAGGTTTCCCGATGGGAGCGGAGCGCTTGGTGGTGTGCCTAAAGGAAGCACAGAATATGAAGCAACTGGATAAGTTGGAACTTTATTGTGCGCAGATGCAACCGACGACGGTGCTCATCATTTGTCATAAGGGTGGCAATTTGGACCGTCGCAAGAAACTTCCGGCATTGGTAGAAAAGTTTGGCGTGCTCTTCGAGTCGAAACCTTTGCGTGAGGAGCGCATCCCTGGTTTCGTTGCAACCTACCTCAAGCGAAAGGGATTGGTTATCGAGCAAGAAGCGGCTGCGATGGTAGGTGACTTGGTGGGTACGAAACTTTCGAAGGTCGTAAATGAGTTGGAAAAACTCTGTGTGGGACTTCCCGTTGGGCAAACAATGGTGACAAAAGCGCAAGTTTTGGCCACGGTGGGAGTGAGTCGAGATTTTAATATTTTCGAACTCCAGGACGCGTTGGCGAAAAAAGACGTTTCTCAGGCAACGAAAATAGCTCGCATAATGGCGAAGGATGAACGTGATTTTTACCTTCCAGCTACCCTCACAATGCTCTTCCGATTTTTCTCGCAACTTATGTTGGCATATTATGCTCCTGAAAAATCACCAACGGGAATTGCAAACTGGTTGGGGATTCGAGAATGGCAAGCTACCAAAAATGTGATACCCGCCATGAAGTCGTATTCCGGTGTGAAGGTGATGAACATCATTTCAAAGATTCGAGAGACGGATGCGCGATGCAAGGGAATCGGAAATGGGGGAGTGTCGAGCGCAGAACTTTTCTCCGAACTTATCTATTTTATCCTCCACTAAAAGTTGAAAATCCGAACCTCAATCGAGAGGTTTTTGAACTTTGAAAATTCGGTTTTATATACTAAAATCAGACTTGAAAATCCACCCGAAAAGGAGACTTTAAGGTGTAAATTTTCAAGTCTGATTTTTTTATGTTTTTGTAGATAGAAGTGTGAAAATGTAAATCGGCAGGGTTGCCCAATATTAGGGTAGGGAACAACAATAAGATTCCCTCTGAATTATTGGAGTTTTCTATTTGTAACCACTAAAAATCCCCAAAATCCATTTTTTTCTGCGATTTTTAGGGATTCGCTCGAAAACGTACTTATACATTGTATATCAGTAAGTTATGTGATTTTCTGCTTCGTGAGACTTTTGCAGGTGATTTTATCTCGCCACTTGTGCGGAAATAACTTAAGCAGACTCAATTTTGGGGTAAAATGGGGCGCCAAAAGTGTATTTTAAGAATTTTAACATCTTAATTTGCAAATATTAAATTTGATACCTACAGAATTGTTGTTTGTGAAATTTACAATTCTACTTACGTCAGATGTTTTGAGTGTTATTTACATTTTAAAATTCCAGGGTTGTAATTCATAAATCAATAAAATGCATAAGTGAATTTATAAATATACATGGTGTTTTATTACCTTTAACATTGCGATAATCAGTCGCTTAAAGTGTTTTAGGTGAGTTTGGGGCGCATAAAACCATGTAAATATACGTAAATCAAATGTGGCGATTTTCATTTTGTTGGAAATTGTGTATTTTAAGTATCGTGTAAATCAGTTAAATAAACAAAATAGTTAGATTGAATTATAAGTTTAGGATAAGGGTCTTTATTTACAAGATTAAAAGTTTTTTATTCCTGAAAGAGTCGTGAGAATTTACAAGGGAATTTGTTGTTTTGAAATGTAAAATATTGGTTTTGAAATTTATCTTTACATTTGTTGGTGGTGTCCGCAGAAAGGTTTAACTTTGTAAACGAAAAGAAAAACGGGTATTTTCCCCTATTTTTAGCCTTCTCACAGTGTGGACGGTCTAAAATATCGAATTTCACATTGTTGTTGCAATGCGAAAAAATGTGACAAAATTAAGGACATAAATTAGACATTGAGTTTTAGAGTTTCAAGACAGAGTTTTTTTAGCAAGGTTGAATTTTATGAAGAACAGAATTAAAGAAGTGATGCTAAAAGCAAATCTTTCGCAGCAAGATTTTGCCGCAAAATTAGGAGTGTCACCCGCATCAATATCGAGCATTTTTATCGGTAGAACAAACCCAACTATTACCCATGCGTCAGCCGTTCATAAAGCGTTCCCCGAAGTCAGAATGGAGTGGCTACTTTTTGGGGAAGGTGAGATGACGGATGGAGAAAATTTAGATACTTTTGCATCGCCAGAAAATGAAATTTTGGATGCGGGCATAGAACTTGGGGGTGAACTTTTATTAAATCCTGATGTAAGAAATGGGCAAAATCTGCATCAAGAAACTTCACCTATTGACTCCCCAACGGGATTCCGTACTCCTGCTTCTACTACGCCAAATGTATCATCATCTGTCAGACCTGCACAACCTGTTGAAATATCCGATTACACTGCGCAAAATCGTTTTCCTACTTATAATGACTTGCAGAATGCGAAAAATTGTGACAAACCGGAGCGTAAGGTTAAGGAAATTCGAGTGTTTTATGACGACGGAACATATGAAATTTTTATCCCCGCAATGAAATAAATGAGGGACTCCAAGCAGATTATTCTACTTGGAGTCTCTTTTTTGTGCCATTTGAGGGTGCAAAAGGGGGGGGCGGAAATGCTAAAACTCTCTTAGATTTTTAGGTCCGGCAATTGTTTGATGAGGTGTTTATCTTGCTTTACTCAAAAATTTGGTGTACCTCTTCCCTTAATCATGATAAAGCACTAACTTTGTACCTTACACAATATATATATAATAGGTGTAATATAAAATGTCTGAAAATTTAAAAGAGAGTACTGCAAAAAACTTCTTTTGGGCGGCTTTAAGCAATGGAACTCAACAAGTGGTAATGTTGCTTGTTGGCATTTTGTTGGCGCGTCGTCTTGAGGTGTCTGATTATGGCATGGTAGCGATGCTTACCGTGTTTTCTGTGTTGGCACAGAACCTCCAAGAAAGTGGTTTTTCAATGGCTTTGTGTAACAAGAAAGATGCTGTCCACCGAGACTTTAATGCTGTATTTTGGTTGAGTGTCAGTATCAGTATTGTGGTTTATATCACCCTCTTTTGTTGCGCACCGCTTATTGCTGCGTTTAATCATACCCCAGAATTGACGCTTGTTGCACGTGTGATCTTCTTGGGATTTGTTATTATTAGTTTCAACACAGCACATTGGGCGTATCTTTATAAGCACCTCATGGTGCGTGAACGTACCATTTCACAGGTGTCCTCCTCGCTAATATCTTCGGCGATTGGTCTTACAGCTGCTTTTATGGGGGCAGGGTATTGGAGTCTTGTGGCGATGGATTTGGGATATAAGGTGAGTATCTCTTTTTTCTACTGGTATTTTTCTCCTTGGCGCCCCACCTTTGAATTTGACTTGCGCCCCGCCTTCTCGCTGTTTAAGTTTAGCAGTAAAATCCTAGTAACAAACCTGCTTACGACGCTCAATGCACAGGTGCTTCAGGCGTTGTTGGGACACTTCTTCCCTCGTGGCAACGTGGTAGGGCAGTATTCGCAAGCCAATAAGTGGTCATTGATGGGGACAAACATGCTGACTGGGATGATTTCAAACGTGGTACAACCCGTTTTGGTAAAGATTACCGACGACGCCAACCGCCAGTTGCGTGTCTTTCGTAAGATGCTGCGCTTCACGTCGTTTCTTGCTTTTCCAGCCCTTTGGGGACTCGGACTCATTGCGCCAGAATTTATCCCCCTGGCGATAGGTGACAAGTGGTTGCCCTGCGTACCCCTGCTTCAAATAATTTGCTTTGCTGCACCCTTCTTGCCTTTAGTGCAACTCTTTGCACAACTCCTTATCAGTAAGGGGAACTCCACGCGCTACTTGTGTATCACAGCCACGTTCCTCTTGTTGCAACTATGTGCTGTAATAGGTCTGTATCCTTATGGGGTAGAACGCATGCTTTACGCCATTGCGGGACTGAATATGATGTGGATTTTTGTATGGTGGAGTGGAGTGCGTAAACTACTACACTTGCCCTTAAAATATGTGGTGCTTGATGTGTTCCCCTTCTTCGGAATAGCCTTAATTACCACCTTGAGTGCTCATCTTCTCGGTGCATTTGTTGAACACATGATTTTGCGACTTCTCGTAAAACTCCTGATTGCGGGCACACACTATTGGATGTGGATGCATCTACTAAAACCTGTTGTGTATCAGGATTGTATGAACTTTTTGCGTAGACGCAAGAAATAATAGAGTATAACTTTTAGATAAAAGAGTAAAGATAAAAGAGTAAAGATAAAAGAGTAAAGATAAAAGAGTAAAGATGAAAGAGTAAAGATGCCTTGCGGAATGTAACCATACCTTTATCTCGTAATCCATCTCGTCTACTCGTATCTCGTTACCTCGTTTACTTGTCTACTTAAAAAACAAATAGCTATGTCAGACTGGAAATCACGTCTGGGTATGGTATATTCCACCAATCCCGACTTTCAATTTACGACGGAGGACGACTGCATTGAAGAAGCGGAAACCCTTCCTGCTGCCCAACAAAAACTGCGCGTTCGGATGGAGCGTGCGGGTAGAAAGGGTAAGACTGTGACCCTTGTGACGGGTTTTGTGGGCACTGAAGAAGACCTCAAACTGTTGGGGAAACTCTTGAAAACAAAACTCTCAACTGGAGGCACTGCGAAGGATGGGGAAATCGTGATTCAAGGCGATGTGCGCCAGCAGTTGGTAGAATTGTTGAAGAAAGAAGGTTATACGCAAACCAAATAATGTCGTAACGATTTAATTAGCGATCGCATACCGATGTCTCGTCTTTTCCTTTCCCGATCAGAGAAGCGAGGACTTCTGCTTCTCCTTTTTCTGCTGCTTTGTGTGGGTGGCGGAATGCTCTATGTGGGGATGTGTGAGAGGGTGGGAACCTTGGTGCAATTAGCTCCTGAAGATGCTGCAGAGTTAGAGGCATTTGCTGAAGCCACAAAGGAGCGGAAGCTGCAATGTGAAGGAGAACGAATTCCCGTTGCTAAACCCTTTCCTTTCAATCCCAATACGGCAGATAGCGTCACGTTAATAAAGGTAGGACTGAAACCATGGCAGGTGAAAAATCTGTTGGCATACCGCCGAGCAGGAGGGCGTTGGAAAGATGCTAATGACTTTAAACGCCTCTACGGACTTACGGAGGAAGAATATCAACGTTTGCGCCCTTATATTAAGATTCCGCCTCCTGTAAAAGATGTTTATTTTACGGAGAACGATCGTGCGCGACAAGATTCACTTCGCAAACTGCGTCCCGAAAAGTTTACAGAACTCACCGTGCTGGATTTAAACACCGTTGATACCCTTACTTTGCGTAAAATCCCCGGTATAGGAGTAGGGTATTCTCGTGCGATTGTGAATTATCGACAGCGCCTTGGCGGTTTTGTGAGTGTGGTGCAACTGAAAGAAATAGAGGGACTTCCGGAGCGTATTGAAGAATGGTTTACTGTTGATGAGAATGCAATGGCTAACAGAATATCAATCAATAAAAGTGACTTCAAAACCCTTGTACGGCATCCCTATTTGAGTTACGAACAAGTAAAGGTTATCACCACTCATATCCGCAAATATGGTCCGCTCCGTTCGTGGAAAGATCTGCAACTTTATCCCGAATTTGCGCCTCAAGATTTTGAGCGCCTGACCCCCTATTTTGTGTTTGAATAACTTACGCACTCGCGCTCTAATTAGACAAATTGGGGTCAACCTCCCCCAAAAAATAAACAATGCTTCTTCCCCGTCTCATAGTTTGTTTTATCGTCGGCATTTTCTTTGCCGACACTTGCTATGAGTATGTGTCAGGAAGTGCGCTCCCCCTTTTCATTGGTGCACTATGTGCCTTTCTCGTGTCTTTATTTGCGTGGCGAGGGAGGCGCATATTTTGTATCTCGCAGGCGGTCGCTTTCCTTTTGTTGGGGGCGATGTTGCTCGTGAATGAACGTAATGCTCTGCGGGTGGCATGGAGTGGGGAGGAGCAGGTGTGGGTGGCTACTCACCTTTCAACTATTAAGGAGAAACCTAAGAGTTATCAGTTGTTTGCAGAGGTTGACGGGCATCGTGTTCAACTGACGCTCTTGAAAGATAGTACAACTGTCATTCCCCAAGCGACAGATCATATATTACTTTTTGCGCAATTTAAAACTCCGAGAAATGCGGGGAATCCAGGTGAATTTGATTATGCAAAATACCTTCACCGTCAAGGCGTTTCAGGCACCGCCTTTTGCGATACGGGAAGTTGGCGCATCCTGAAGCGAGCAGAAGGCACCGGTTTAGTACATCATCTCACCTCGCTCCGAACGCACTTGCTCCAATGCTTGAGTCGTCATCTTGAAGGACAATCGTTAGAAGTGGTTGCAGCAATGACATTAGGAGATAAACAGTTGATATCCAAAGAGACTCGTGCGCTTTATTCCGAAACGGGAGCGAGTCATGTATTGGCTTTGTCGGGATTACACTTGAGCATACTCTTTGCTCTTTTTAACCTCCTCTTGTTGCGCCCACTGCGCTCTTTTCGTTATATTGGTGAGATTGTTCAGGTGATATTCCTGGGTGGAATGTGGTGCTTTGTCTTGATGGTCGGTGCACCCCTGTCTTTGTTACGTGCAGCAATGATGCTCACATTGGTACAATTCAGCGTGTTACTCCGGCGTGACCGCATCTCTTTGCACAACCTCTCCATCGCTGCCTTGCTTCTCCTAATCTGGTCGCCCCAATCTCTTTTTGATGTAGGTTTCCAACTGTCATTTCTGGCTGTGTGGGCAATACTGACTGTCACACCGCGCCTTCCGCATTGTACGCCAATTACAGAACACAAATCCTTTGTGTGGCGTTTGAAATGGAGGGGCATCTATGTCGTGCAAGACTTGTTAAGCGTTAGTTTGGCTGCCCAAATAGGTACTTTACCCCTTGTGTTGTACTATTTTCATATTTTCCCCACCTATGCTTTGCCCCTTTCGCTTTGGGTAATTCCCCTTGCTGGATTGGTGTTGACACTTGCTTTGTTGTTTTTCTTATTCCCTTGTTGTTCAATATTCTTGGGTACCTTGCTAAGTGGTGCTGTGTCTTTGATGAATGCAGGTTTAGAAGGCGTGTCAAACTTGCCCTTTGCCTCCTTTGAATTTCCCATAACCCTTCTTACGGTTGTGTTACTTTATAGTATGATTCCCTTAATACTTTGGGGTCTAACACACTATCGTCGGCGCAGGTGGATGTTGCTTGGGGTGGGATGCCTGTTATTTACATGCGGATGTTTGGAAATTAACGCACTTCATGAACGGATACAGAGAAAACAGACGCCCGAACTGATTGTTTATAATGCGCGCAACGCAATGGCGGTGCATGTGATACTTTCATCAGAGGAACATTACTTGTGGACCACAGATGGCATTCGTGCTTCTCAAGCATTAAACTATATATCAACCTCTTATTGGAAGGAACGAAATTTGAGTGAGGTTTCTTACCTTGTAGAAGACACCTTGTTGCATGCGCTCAAAGTGAAGAATGATGTTATGCAAGTGGGGAACTACAGAATTGCAAGGGTGGGGTATTACAAAGACGCTCCGTTACCCTCCGTTGTTCCTGATACTCCACTGGATGTTGATGCACTCTTGCTACAACGTGGCAGCACAGTTCCTCTTTCTCAATTATTGCGCTATTATTCCCCTGCAGTTCTTATTTTAGACGCCTCTTTGAGCAGTCAGCGTAAGCAGGAATATTTTGATGCGGCACAGGCCGTAGGATTGACGGCATTTGATATCGCTGAGAACGGAGCTTATAGAGTGCTGATATAAACTATTTGATCTGAGGATAACAATAAAAAGAAAGGTAATGACTGAAGGTTGTATGGGTTGCCTTTTCTAATGTAAAAAATGACGAAAAATGAGAAATAATATTGGTGTTAACAAGTGTTAACGGATTTGCATTTCGCTCGGAAATTTTGTATCTTTGTGTTGCGGAAGTGGAGATAGCCCATGAAATCAGGGATATCTCCACTTTTTTTGTCTCAAAAATCCCATTTTTAGGGGTAAAAAATAAGTTACCTAGTTTTTTCAAGGTTAAACAACCGGTTTTTAATGTTACTTATTCTAGCACCGAAAATAGATATCATTGCAATGGCAAGTACAGTGAATGTTAATTTGTGTTAAAGTTTTTACGAAAAAATGACGAAAAATGAAGGCTGGAACTGTCACAATTTTTCGCAAAAAGAAAGGCAATAATATAGGTGTTGCCCCATCTGAAATTTATGAATGCATTGCCCCCGTAGGAGGGCACACTTGCCTAACCGCTGGTGAACGCAGTGAACCTGCGGATTAGGGATAACAGTTGAGTTCCTCTATCGGTCCCCGTAGGAGGCCCCCCAACGACCGGATAAGTTAAAGCATTTTGTAGCATGTCCAAGTGCTGTGGGTCCTCCTACGGG
>JAZTYI010000118.1:0-5875 GCA_045636885.1 Alloprevotella sp. | reverse complement strand
CTCCCCCCCTCAAAACCTTAATACCTAACAACCTCAAAACCTAACACATCATGATTAGTCCATTAGCATACGTTGACCCAACGGCGAAGTTGGGCAATAATGTAGAGGTTAAACCCTTTGCATACATTGAAGCGGGTGTAGTGATTGGTGACAACTGCGTCATCATGCCCCATGCCTCTATCCTTGAAGGAACAGTGATGGGTAAGAACAACATCGTTTACCAAAATGCCGTAATCGGTGCCACTCCCCAGGACTTCCACTATCAAGAAGGTCACCCCCACCGCGTCATTATTGGTGATGACAACCGCATCCGCGAAAACGTAGTCATCGCAGGTTCCTCTTACGACGACCGCGCTACGGAAATCGGCAACGGCAACTTCCTCATGGATAAGGTACACATCTGCCACGACACCAAGATCCACAACCACTGCGTGCTCGGCATCGGTGTGAACATCGCTGGCGAATGTGAAATCCACGACTACTCTATTCAGAGTTCCTACGTGCAAGTACAGCAACACGTGCGCATCGGTCGCTACTCACTCATCCAGAGCGGATGTCGCGTACAAAAGGACGTGCCCCCCTACATCATCATCGGAGGCAATCCCGCCAAGTATCACGGTATCAACACCTTTGTGCTCAAGCATGTTGACGTTAACGAACGCCTCCTGCGCCACATCGCCAACACCTACCGCCTCATCTACGCGGGCAACTTCAGCATGGAGGACACCATCATCAAGATCCGCGAACAAATTCCCAGTAGTGAACCCATCGATCAAATCGTTGAATTTATCGAAAACTCAAAGCTCGGCATCGTTCGCCACATGAAGGAAGAAGAATAATTCTTCACTGACAATCTATTTGCAAAGAAAATAATAGTGAGTACGTAAAAACTGATAGAGAGCACAATCAAAAACTCTCCCTGTTAGTTTTTTCGTACTCTTTTTGTATTTGTCTTTTCCATCCCTCACCCCTGAATTATGGAAGAATAGATTGTTATTCGTGTGCAAAAACCAGCACGTCCCCACATCACCCTAAAATATTTGTCTTACAAAGAGTTTAGTTGACAGCATTAACTATAAATCAACCGCTAAAAGTATTTAGGAAACAGCAACTTTTCCTCGTCTCACATAAATTACCCCAGATTTTTGAATTATTTTTGCAGTTAGATTTTTGATTATTATTACTTATAGACAATAGAAAGAATATGTCACTACGCTTTAAAGTTGTAGAAGAGGCCTTTAAGAAGCATCCGCTTGAGGTGGAAGCTCCTGAGAAACGTCCTTCAGAATATTTTGCCAAATATGTGTTCAACCAGAAGAAGATGTGGAAGTACCTTCCCGTGGAGGTCTATCAGAAACTTCAGGAAGTTATTACTGGTGGCACAACTCTTGACATGGCTACCGCCGACGAGATTGCCAAGGGCATGAAGCGCTGGGCGATGGAAATGGGGGCTACTCATATTACCCACTGGTTCCAACCCCTCACCGAAGGCACAGCTGAAAAGCACGACGCTTTCGTGGAGCACGATGGCAAGGGAGGAATGATTGAAAACTTCTCAGGCAAACTCTTGGTGCAACAGGAACCCGACGCATCTTCATTCCCCAATGGTGGCATGCGCTCCACCTTCGAAGCTCGTGGTTATTCCGCTTGGGACCCCGCTTCGCCCGTCTTTATTGTGGGCGACACATTGATGATTCCCACGGTGTTCATCTCTTACACGGGTGAGTCGCTTGACTACAAAGCTCCCTTGAAGAAATCGCTTGCGGCAGTTGACAAGGCGGCTACAGAGGTGGCAAAATTGTTTAATCCCGAAGTGAAAAGCGTGTCTACTAACCTCGGATGGGAACAGGAATATTTCCTTGTTGACGAAGGGCTTTATGCAGCTCGCCCCGACCTTTTGCTGACGGGCAGAACGCTCATGGGACATGAAAGTTCTAAGAATCAGCAGATGGACGACCACTATTTTGGTGCCATCCCCGAACGCGTGGCGGAATTCATGAAGGACCTTGAAGTGCAAGCCCTTGAATTGGGTATCCCCTGCAAGACACGCCATAACGAAGCGGCGCCCAACCAATTTGAATTGGCTCCCATCTATGAAGAATGCAACCTTGCCATTGACCACAACATGTTGCTCATGTCGCTCATGCGCAAGGTGGCACGCAAGCACGGTTTCAGATGCTTGCTTCACGAAAAGCCCTTTGCTGGAATCAATGGTAGCGGTAAGCACAACAATTGGTCGCTCGTAACGGACAATGGCATCCTTCTTCACGCTCCAGGTAAGACGCCTGAGGACAACCTTCGTTTTATTACCTTTGTCGTAGAAACTCTTTTGGGGGTATACCGCCATAACGGTGTGCTGAAGGCCTCAATTATGAGCGCCACCAATGCTCCCCGCCTTGGAGCCTGCGAAGCGCCCCCTGCGATTATTTCAAGTTTCTTGGGTTCACAGATTTCCGAACTCCTGGATAAGATTGAGCATGCTACGAATGACGAACTCTTCCAAATGGAGGGCAAGCATGCCGTACGCCTTGACGTGCCTCAGATTCCCGAACTCAGCGTTGACGATACCGACCGCAACCGCACGTCTCCCTTTGCCTTTACGGGCAATCGCTTTGAATTCCGCGCCACGGGTTCTAGCGCTAACCCCGCCAGCACAATGATTGCCCTCAACGCAGCGGTAGCAGAAGCACTCACCGATTTTAACGAACGCGTGAACACACTTTTAAGCAAGGGTGAAGCAAAGATTAGCGCCATTCTTCAAGTGTTAAGAGAAGACATCAAAATCTGTCGCCCCATCCATTTTGACGGCAATGGCTATTCTGATGAATGGCGCGTAGAAGCCGCTAAGCGTGGATTGGATTGTGAAGGTTCTACCCCACTCGTTTACGACCGCTACCTTGATGCCGCATCCGTAACAATGTTTGAGCGAATGAACATCATGACAAAGGCGGAACTGGAAGCACGAAACGAAATCAAGTGGGAAACCTACTTCAAGAAGGTGCAGATTGAATCGCGCGTATTGGGCGACATCTGTATGAACCACATCATTCCCGTGGCGACAAAGTACCAAAGCGTGCTCGTCGATAACATTCTCAAAATTCAAAGTTGCTTCCCCGCCGAAAAGGCTACGGAACTCACTGCCTACAACGTAGGATTGGTAGAGAAGATCAACCATCACGCCCACATGATTGTGACCAAGGTAAACGAAATGATTGAGACGCGCAAACGCATCAATCGCATTACCGACGTTCGTGAAAGAGCCATTGCCTACCACGACGAAGTGGCACCCTATATTGACGGTCCGCAAAGCATTCGCCAGCACATTGACGAACTTGAACTCATCGTTGAAGACGACATGTGGACCCTCCCAAAATATCGTGAACTCCTGTTTATTCGATAACCCCTACTATTCATTCCATACCTCACTATGAAAATCAAGTCATTCTTTATCTCGGCGTTGATGATGCTCACATGTGCAAGCGCTACGGCGGAATCGTCAGAAGCGCTCAACCTTCGAGACATCACCAACGGAGTCTATTCTCCACAATACATCTATGGCGTTAACCCCATGAACGATGGCGAGACTTATACGCAACTTTCGCCCGACCACAAGCGCATCATCCGTCTCTCGTTTAAGACAGGCAAGGAAGTGGGTGTCGTCTTCGACGTTGACCAAGCGCGCGGTCCCGTGAAGTTACAAGCCATTGACGGTTACACCATGTCGCCCGACGAAAGCCGCATCCTCCTGCGCACACAGACCAAGTCTATCTATCGCCACTCTTACACGGCGGTGCATTATATCTATAGCGTTGAAAACAAGACCTTCGAAGCGCTCTCTGACGGCGGACCTCAACAAGTACCCCTCTTCTCGCCCGACGGCAATCTCATTGCATTCGTGCGTGACAACAACCTCTTCCTCGTCAAGTTGCTCTTCGGAAACTCTGAAAGTCAGATTACGAAGGACGGTAAGTTCAACGAAGTGCTCAACGGTATCCCCGACTGGGTGAATGAAGAAGAATTTTCAACCAACCGCTCGTTCGACTTCTCAGCTGATAGCAAGATGCTTGCATGGGTGCGCTACGATGAGAGCAATGTGCCCGTCTATAGCATGACTATGTATCAAGGTGCTGCTCCTGCGCTCACGCAAAACACGGACTACCCTGGCGCTTATGCCTACAAATACCCCGTTGCTGGAGCGCAAAATGCCGACGTCAAGGTGTTGACCTTCGACATCCAAAGTCGCCGCATCAACGAAATGCAACTCCCCTTGGAAAAGGATGGGTATATCCCCCGCATCAAGTTTACAAGCGACCCTGAAAAGTTGGCCATCGTAACGCTCAACCGCCATCAAAGCGTGATGAACATCTACATGGCCAATCCTCGCTCTACGGTGTGCAAACTTGCGCTTCAGGAGGCGAATGCTGAGGGTAAGTACATTAAGGAAGACGCCTACGCCGCCCTGAAGTTCTTTGACGGCGGTTTCGCAATGGTTTCTGACCGTAGCAACTTCCGCCATATCTACCTCTACAATCTCAACGGTCAACTCATACGCCAAGTGACCAATGGCAATTTCGACGTCACTGCCTTTTACGGTTACAACCCCACCACGGGCAAGTGTTACTACGCTTCATGCCAAGAAAGTCCCTTGCGCCGCGCCGTTTATGCCACAGATAAGAAGGGAAAGACCACAAAGCTCTCCACCGCTGTAGGCACCAATGCGGCAACGTTCTCTAAGAATTTCAAGTACTTCATGAACGTCTATTCCGCAGCAGGCGTTCCTCCCGTCACTACCCTCTGCGATGAATCGGGCAAGAAGCTCACCACACTCGTCGACAATACCGACCTCCGCCAAAAGGTCAATGCCTTGAGCGGAAAGGTGGAATTCTTCACCTTCACAACGGCCGACGGCGTGAGCCTCAATGGTTGGATGGTCAAGCCCCGTGATTTCGACGCTTCAAAGAAATACCCCGTCATCATGTATCAGTATTCAGGACCTGGTTCTCAGGAAGTCACCGACTCTTGGAATCAAGGCATGTACGGCGGTGCGCTCTACGAAAGTTACATGGCGCAACAGGGCTTCATCTTCGTGTGTGTTGACGGTCGCGGCACAGGCGCTCGCGGTTCTGAATTTGAGAAGTGCACCTACCTTCGCCTTGGCGAACTCGAATCTCACGACCAAGTTGAAACCGCCATTTACCTCGGTTCGCTCCCCTATATCGACGCTCAAAACATCGCTATTTGGGGATGGAGTTTCGGAGGATTCAACACCCTCATGGCCATGTCCGAAGGTCGCCCCGTCTTCAAGGCAGGTGTAGCCGTTGCCGCACCCTCTAACTGGAAATATTACGACACGGTTTATACCGAACGTTACATGCGCACCCCCGCAGAAAATGCCGAAGGTTATGCCATCAACCCCATCCAGCGCGCAGCCAACCTCCACGGCAACCTCCTCCTCATTCACGGCACGGCTGATGACAACGTCCACTACCGCAACTGCACTGAAGTGGCTGAAGCTTACGTGCAAAACGGCAAGCAGTTTGACATGCAAATCTACACCAACCGCAACCACTTCATCAATGGCGGACAAACACGTTACCATCTCTTCACACGCATTTCAAACTTCTTTAACGAACAACTGAAAGTTAAGTAGTAAGTAGAAGGTAGTAAGTAGGAGGTAGTAAGTAGGAGTCTATGCAGGGTGTGGCACTCACAACTCCCAACTCTCAACTCTCATCTCTCAACTCTCATCTCTCAACTGTATCCACCCGCAAATCACTCCTCACTACCTACTACTTACTACTTACTACTTACTACCTACTACTTACTACCTACTACTTACTACCTACTACTTACTACCTACTACTTACTACCTACT
>JAZTYI010000117.1:0-22412 GCA_045636885.1 Alloprevotella sp. | reverse complement strand
GTAACTTTGTCATGTTTTTGAACTTATGCCTAAAGTTACAAATATTTTAGGTAATAGCAAAGTCCTGGCTTGTGAAAGTCGGGACTTTGTCATATAAATAAAAACAAAATTAGAGGGTGCGCCAATTTTGACACACCCTCTCTTAAGTCGTGTAACAGTGATAAAATGCAAGGCGCTGAAATTGAGGACGACGGAAGTGTACTGAAGTACATGACCAAGTCCGAATTTGAGAAGCAACGAGCAGTTTGCTCATTATGACACAACGCCTGTATTTTAGTTTCGCCACAGGGGCGTCAGAAATTACTTCTTCAAACCGTTGTTCTTAATCAACCACTCTGCAATCTGCACAGCGTTGAGGGCAGCACCCTTCTTAATCTGGTCGCTCACGAGCCAGAAAGTAAGTCCGTTGGGGTTCGCGAGATCCTTACGGATACGACCCACGTAAACGGGTTCCTTGCCTGCGAGGAAGAGTGGCATGGGGTATTCCTTGTTTGCAGGATTGTCCATGAGCACGAGGCCTTCGCCTTCTTCGATCGCCTTACGCGCCTGTTCTACGCTGATAGGCTGTTCCGTTTCAATCCAAATGCTTTCAGAGTGCGCACGGAGGGCGGGAACGCGTACGCACATCGCTGACACTTCAATGTCAGAGTGCATGATCTTCTTAGTTTCGTTGTACATCTTCATTTCCTCCTTCGTATAACCGTTATCGGTGAAGACGTCAATCTGGGGAATCACGTTGTAAGCCAACTGGTAAGCAAACTTTTCCACCTTCACGGGTTCGCCTGCCAACACCTGGCGGTACTGCTCGTGGAGTTCGTCCATCGCAGCCTGACCAGCGCCTGAAGCCGCCTGATAGCTGGATACGTGTACGCGCTTGATGTGGCTGATGTTTTCAAACGCCTGAAGCGCTACGACCATCATGATGGTGGTGCAGTTGGGGTTGGCAATAATACCGCGGGGACGGTTGAGCGCATCGGCAGCGTTGCATTCGGGCACAACGAGGGGCACGTCTTCGTCCATGCGGAAGGCAGAAGAGTTGTCGATCATCACAGCGCCGTAGCGAGTGATGTCTTCAGCATACTCCTTTGAAACACCTGCGCCGGCAGAAGTGAAGGCGATGTCAACATCCTTGAAGTCGTCGCCGTGCTTGAGGAGTTGCACTTCATATTCCTTACCGCGGAAGGTATATTTAGTACCCGCAGAACGGGCAGAGCCAAAGAGTACGAGTTCATCAATAGGGAATTCGCGTTCGGTCAATACGCGAAGAAATTCTTGACCAACGGCGCCACTGGCACCTACGATTGCTACTTTCATTGTGGTTGCGTAAAAGGGCATTTCACTATCAAGAAGATGCCCCACCGTTAAATTTTATAGAAATTTGCGACAAAATTATAATTTTCTGATAGATAGGGGGACATAAATAGTAAAGTTTTTTGTTCCTTTGCAGATAAAATCTGCGGCAAGACGCTGTGTCTGCTTTGCAGAAATGACATTGCAGGCGGTTTTTTAGGTGGTAGGATGTCTTAGGAATGCCTAGGAGAGCCTAGGGTTGCCTAGGTTTCCCTAGAACTGCTTAAGAATCCCGCCCCGCAAGGCATTTCTCCTTTCTCCTTTCTCCTTTCCCAATGCCCCACTCTCTCCCCATAACTGACCCTACATGGATCTTCTTCGTAGTTTTGAGCATCATCCTCATAGCCCCGATGTTGCTCGAAAAACTGCGTGTGCCTTCTATCGTGGGGATGATTATGGCAGGTATTCTGATTGGGCCTCACGGGTTTCATGTGCTCGACCGCGACAGCAGTTTTGAGTTATTCGGAAAGGTGGGGATGTACTACATCATGTTCTTAGCCTCCCTGGAGATGAACCTTCAGGACGTTCAGAAATCGAAAGCGCAGGCCATCACCTTGGGGATTTTGAGTTTCATTATCCCCATCAGTTTAGGTTTTGCTGCTAACTACACCCTGCTCAATTACACGCTTCCCGCCTGCATCCTCATGGGAGCGATGTATGCTTCTCACACGCTGATTTCTTATCCCATCGTGATGCGCTACGGACTTTCGCGCCACAACAGTGTGGGGATCGCCGTGGGCGGAACGATTATTGCCGACGTGCTCACGCTCTTGGTGTTGGCCGTAGTAGGGGGGATGTTTAAGGAAGAAGCTACAGGATGGTTCTGGGTGCGCCTTGTACTGGAGGTAGTCGTGATTGGGCTCGCCATGATTTACACCTTCCCAAAGATCTGTAAGTGGTTCTTCCGCCGCTACGACGAAAGCGTAGTGCAATACGTCTTTGTGCTCGCCCTCGTGTTCCTCGGCGCCGGATTGATGGAAATTGTGGGTATTGAGGGAATCCTCGGGGCCTTCCTTGTGGGTATTGTGCTCAACCGACAGATTCCTCCCGCCTCTCCGCTCATGTCGCACATTGAGTTTGTGGGCAACGCCATCTTCATCCCCTACTTCCTTATCGGGGTGGGTATGCTCATCAACCTCGAAGCCCTTACGCACCTCGATGCGCTGAAGATTTCTGCCGTCATGGTGGTGTGTGCGTTAGTCACAAAGTGGCTTGCGGCATTTGCCACACAGAAGATCTTTGGCATGCGCAGTGGCGACCGCAACCTGATTTATGGATTGACCAATTCCCGCGCTGCCGCCACCCTCGCCATTGTGCTCGTAGGCTACGGCATCATTCTGCCCGACGGTTCGCGCCTGCTCGACGAAAACGTGCTCAACGGTGCCATGATTCTCATTGTCGTGACCTGCGTAGTGTCGTCCCTCGTGACCGACAGCACCTGTCGCGGATTGGTGCTTTCAGGTAAGGAAGAGGCGGAGACTGCCGAACCCGAGCGCGACAAGATACTTATTGCCATCTCTAATCCCGACACCGTGGCGCCCCTTGTCAATGCGGCACTCATGTTGCGCCTAACGCGTACACAAACGCCCCTCGCAGCGCTCCACATCGTATTGGATGACGATGAAAAGAGGCGTCAGGAAGGACTTAAGAACCTTGACTTTGCCACGCGCATCGCAGCTGCGGCACATGTAAAACTCCAGACGCGCTCGCGCTGGTCGGTGAATATCGTTACGGGTATCTACTATACAATGATGGAAAACGAGTGTACCGACCTGCTCATCGGTCTTCACGAAAAGACACGCCTCACGGAAGCCTACCTCGGTAAGATGACGGGCGACCTGCTCTACTCCATCCACAAGCAGGTGATGATTTATCGTGCAAACATCCCCATCAATACGGTAAACAGCATCCAGCTCGTGGTACCCCGAAAGGCGGAATTTGAACCGGGTTTCAAACTCTGGGCAGAGCGTGTGGCACAACTCGCCACCCAAGTGTCGTGTCGCATAGAAACTTACGGTGGTAAGGGCACCTTGGCAAAACTCCAGGAAGTGTGGGACGCAGGAAAGTACAAAATGCCCACGACCCACCACGAGTACCGCGAGTGGCACGACTTCCTCACCGTGGCGAACAACACTGGCGCTGATGACATGGTCATCTTCATCGTAGGTCGCAAGGGTACCCTCTCGCGTCACAACTACATGGACCACCTCGAAGACCAAATCGAGCGCTACTTCTCCACCCGTAGTCTCATGCTCATATATCCCCAACAGATACTGTAAGGGTACAACCCCAAAAGAAGGAGGGTGTGTCAAGATTTTGGGCACACCCTCCTTCTTTTGTGTATAAAAGCATAAAATAAAAGGTTTCTGTTGCTGAATTCGCTTTTTCAGGATGCACAGAACCACAGAAAATTACTAACATTCACAGATTGAGCACCTACATTATTATCGTATTATTTGCCTTGCTCACTAATAAATATTAACTTTGCCCTCACGGGAATGCGCGCGAAATCCTGCATCCCGAATCCTGTATCTTATTCACAAATCAGATTATGAAACTGACGTTTAAAATAGTTTACCGCACTGATGCGGGGGAACAACTTGGGGTTATACTTGAGGGGCAGAATGCTCCGTTGCTTTTAACTACGGACGATGGTGAGCATTGGAGTGGTACGTACGACGTGGCGCTTCAGGGCGCAACGATGGTGAATTACCGCTATGTTGTGTGTCGCGGAGCGCAGGTGGTGCGCACAGAACTCGGCCGCTTGCCCCATAGTTTCCGCCTTGCCAAGCAGGTGGGCGCACACTACGTCGTGAGCGACTCTTGGCGCGACCTCCCTTACGCCTCTTACCTCTTCAGTTCGGCATTCTCTAACCAGGAAGTGGCGACTGCAAAGCCCATTCCCGCAGAGCAGCCGTCGGGCATTGTTGTGCGTGTCTATTGTCCTTGCATCAGTAAGAAAAATCAGGTGCTCACGATGGTGGGCGAGGGAAAACTGCTCGGTAATTGGGTGCCTCAGAAGGCGCTTCAGTTGACAGAAGTGCAGCCCAACGTATGGCATACTGTGATTGATACTGCCGACCTTACTGATGCCACGGCTTATAAGTTTGTTGCCCTAAAGCGCGACTCGCTTGAGGTGGCAGAGTGGGAGGGTGGCGAAAACCGTCGCCTCTACTTGCCCCATATAGAAGGCGCCACCTATCACCACACGAAGGAAATCGAGGTGTATTTCCCCTCAACGGGAATCCGTGTGGCAGGTACCGCCATCCCCGTGTTCTCACTCCGAAGTGAGGGCAGTCAGGGCGTAGGCGACTTTGGCGATTTGAGAACGATGGTCGATTGGTGCTTGCAAACGAAGCAGCGTGTCTTGCAGATTTTGCCCATCAACGACACTACGGCAACGCATTCGCCCCTCGACTCCTACCCCTACAACAGCATTTCCATCTATGCCTTCCACCCCATGTACATTGACCTCCGTCAGTTGGGCGGACTCAATGATCAGGAGGCGGAAGCGGCATATTGGCACCGCTTCAACGCACTCAATGCGTTGGCAGAGGTCGATTATGTGGAGGTGAATACTTGGAAGCGCCGCTACTTGCGTGAGTTTTTTGACACCAAGGGAGAAGTCTTTACCGCCACCAAGGACTATGCCGAATTCATGCGTCAGAATGCGCACTGGCTCGTGTCTTATGCTGCCTTCTCGTACCTGCGTGATCAGAACAATACTTCCGACTTCCGCGACTGGCAGAACTATTCCGTTTACAATAAGGAAGAGGTGGAGCGCCTGGCGAAAAACAACCCCGATGTGGCGTTCTATTGCTTCTTGCAGTACCTCCTCCACATCCAGCTCCGCGATGTGAGCCGCTATGCCCAAGCGCAGGGCGTCATTCTCAAGGGCGACATCCCCATTGGCATTAACCGTTGCAGCGTTGAGGCGTGGGTGGAACCCCATTACTTTAACATGAACGGACAGGCGGGAGCACCGCCCGACGCCTTCTCTGCCGACGGTCAGAACTGGGGTTTCCCCACTTACGACTGGGACGTTATGGCGGCGGACAACTACGCTTGGTGGCAGCGCCGCTTTGGCAAAATGGCGGAATACTTCACGGCTTACCGCATTGACCACATCTTGGGCTTCTTCCGCATTTGGGAAATCCCCACACATTCCGTTCAGGGCATGCTCGGTCAGTTTGTGCCCGCCCTGCCGATGTCTGTTTCAGAAATTGAAAGCTATGGTTTGCCCTTCCGTCCCGAATTGATGACGCAACCCTACATTAACGATGCCCTCGTTGACGCTACCTTCCACGACCATGCGGCTTATGTGCGCGAACACTTCTTGGAAGCGGCGGAGGACGGCACTTGGCAGTTGAAGGACTCCTGCAACACGCAACGCAAGGTGCAGGAGTTGGTGCCCTCCGACGGTTACGACCTCGAGAACTGGGCGGAGATGCAACAGGGACTTTATGCCTTGATCAACAATGTGCTCTTCGTGCCCGACCGCAAGGATGCCAGCAAGTTCCACCCCCGCATTTTGGGACACACTGCCCCCGTTTACACCCAACTCAACTGGCAGGAGCGTGAAGCCTTCAAGCGCTTGCACGATGATTACTTCTATCGCCGCCACAATGCCTTCTGGTATGGCGAAGCAATGAAGAAGTTGCCCGCCCTCCTGGCTGCCGCGCCCATGTTGGCGTGTGGCGAAGACTTGGGTATGGTGCCCGACTGCGTACCTTGGGTCATGAACCAACTCCAAATCATGAGCCTCGAAATTCAGCGCATGCCGAAAAATCCTGCGTGCGAGTTTGGTCACGTTTGGGAGTACCCTTACCGCGCGGTAAGCACCATATCTACACACGATATGGCGACGCTCCGCGGATGGTGGGAGGAAGACGCTGCGCTCACCCGCCGCTTCTTCCACACGGAACTCGGACACGGCGAAGACTGCCCCGCGGTGGCTACGGCAGCACTTTGTGCAGAGGTCGTTCAGCGCCACCTCGAAGCGCCCTCCCTCCTCACGGTGTTGGCATGGCAAGATTGGCTCTCGATAGACGAAAACTTGCGCTACCCCAACCCACATGCCGAGCGCATCAACATCCCTGCCAATCCCCACCACTATTGGTGTTACCGCATGCACATTACTTTGGAGGATTTGATGAGTCAGAGTGCCTTCAACGACCGCCTTGCTGACCTGATTACGGCGGCGGGTAGAGGCGAGTAGGGGAGGTGAGAAAGGAGAAATGAGAACCGACGCCAAACCGAGTGCAATCAAGCTTGCTTGAATTGCCGAGGTGCGAAGGAGGAAAAGACCGCAAAGCGGGATTAAAGGAGAAAGATGAACGGTAAAAGGGGGGGACGGGCTGAAAGCCCAGAGAGTCCATAGCCCAGGGCAAGGCGAACGGAGTGAGGCGACACCCTGGGTTGGCTTCACCCGCATGGTCGCCCTATTAGGGGCAAAAGTAAAGACTCCAACCTGCCACATAGGACTTTTGCCCTTTACAGGGCGCAAATCCCTCTCATCACCCCACCCAAGGCGCCGCTCCTAAAGTCGCTTTCCATTGGGCTATGAACTTTATCCCTTTCAGGGAAGTTCACCAATGTCTATTTCATTCCGCATGGACTACTCACTACTAACTACTTTAGTTAACAAGTTGACGAGGTACGAGTAGACAAGAAGGTTGCCGAGATAAACGAGCATCATTCCGCATGGCATTACTCACTACTACCTACTACTTACTACTTTCTCCCTCCTCCCTAGTTAGCGTCCCGCATGGATCTTTTATCTTTACTCTTTTATCTTTACCCTTTACTCCGCGCTTTAGTCTTCTCGGTTAACTTGTACCTCGTCTACTTGTTTACTAAAAACTTATATATTCTATGAAACGACTGCTTTCTCTCCTGACGTTCTTAACTTTCAGCGTGTGCTTGCTTCATGCTGCCGACACGATTCGCGTGGCGTGTGTGGGCAATAGCGTAACGTATGGTATGGGAATCCCTGACCGTGTAGAAAAGGCATATCCCGTGCGCCTCCAGGCCATGTTGGGCGACGGCTATAAGGTGGAAAACTTCGGGCATTCGGGTTCTACGCTCCTCCGCAAGGGACACCGTCCTTACATGAAGGTGCCCGAGTTTCGCAAGGCGGTAGACTTTAAGGCAGACATCGTGGTGATTCACCTCGGTCTCAACGATACCGACCCACGCAACTGGCCCAACTACCGCGATGAGTTTAATGCCGACTACTATGCCTTGATTGATTCGTTCAAGGTGGCAAACCCCGAGGCGAAAGTGTGGATTTGTCGCATGACGCCCATATCTCATGACCACCGTCGCTACCAGAGTGGCACACGCGACTGGCATGCGCAAATTCAGGAGCATATTGAGCAGGTGGCAGCGGCGGCTGGCGTAGGGCTTATCGACTTCTTTGCTCCGCTTCACGCTCGCTATGACCTCTTCCCCGATGGGCTTCACCCCAATGCCGACGGTGCGCTGATTTTGGCGCAGCAGGTGTATAAGCACATCACGGGTGACTTTGGCGGTGTGAAACTCCCTGCTTATTATTCCGACAACATGGTCATCCAGCGCGACGAGCCGATTCGCATTGCGGGAACGGCTGATGCGAGTGAGCGTGTGGACGTGTCGTTTGGCGGCAAGCAGGCCAAGGCTTACGCTTCTGCACAGGGCGAGTGGGAGGTGATGCTTCCCCAGATGCCTGCTGGTGGTCCCTATAAACTCACGGTGCGCACGAAGAACCGCACGATTGAATATAATAATGTGTGGATGGGCGACGTGTGGGTATGCTCGGGTCAGAGCAACATGGAGTGGCGCTTGAAGAACTGCACTACGGCGAAGGAAGACTGTGAAGCGGCGTCAAATCAGCCTTTGCTCCACCTTTATAATATGCGTGGCATTACCGATACCTACGACAATGAGTGGTCGGTGGAGGTGTGTGAAAAGGTCAACCGTTTGGAATATTTCCACCCCGCAAAGTGGGAACGCTGTTCGCCCGAAGCGGCGGGCGATTTCTCAGCTATTGCCTACCATTTCGGAAAGACTTTGGCGGACAGCTTGGGTGTGCATGTCGGCCTCGTACTCAATGCCGTGGGAGGTTCAACTACGGAAAGCTGGATCGACCGTCGTACGCTTGAATTTGATTTCCCGCAAGTGCTTTACCGTTGGACGGAGGGCGACTTCGGACAGGATTGGGCGCGTGGCAGAGCAAAGCGCAACGTTGCGGCAAGCAAGGTGCCCTTGCAGCGCCATCCCTTCATGCCTCACTACCTCTTTGATGCGGGTATGCTTCCCCTTAAGGGTTTGAACCCCAAGGGCATAATTTGGTACCAGGGTGAAAGCAATGCCCACAATGTTGAACTCCACGAACAACTCTTTACGTTGCTCGAAAAGAGTTGGCGCGGCTACTTGAACGACGCTGAATTGCCCTTCTACTTAGTGCACCCCAGCAGTATCGCACGCCGTCATTCGTGGCCGCACTTCCGCGACAGCCAGCGACAGCTTGCCGAAACGCTTCCCTATACTTGGATGGCGGTAAGTAGCGACCTCGGACACCCCAGCGACGTGCATCCTCGCAACAAGCGCCCCGTGGGACAGCGCCTCGCCTTCCAAGCCCTCCGCAACTCCTTTGGCAAGAATTTGGTAGCCGAAGGTCCAAAATGCAACGGCATTCAGGTGAAGGGCTCCGCGATTTTGATTAACTTTGCAAACGCAGAGGGCATGAAAACTGCCGACGGTGCCGCGCTTCGTGGTTTTGAAGTGGCAGGCGCAGACGGTATTTTCCATCCCGCTTCCGCAGAAATTAAGGGCACTCAGATTAAGGTGAGCGCAAAGGCGGTGAAGACTCCCGTCAGTGTGCGCTACGCTTGGCAACCCTTTACAGATGCCAACCTGATTAACGGTGCGGGCATTCCTGCAAGCACCTTTAAGGAAGTGGTTGAGTAGCCGTAAAAACAATTCCCTTTGGATTTTAAATTTTCTCCTTTGGAATTTAAATTATCTCCCGTATTATTTTCTCAAAATCCATACTTGAAACAATGAATCTCACCTCGTTTGCGCGTCCCGCCCTTTTGCGCCGCGCCAAGAAGATTGACCGATACTTTACCCACGCTGAAGAAATCCAGCGTGCCGTTCTCGCGCGCCTTATCAAGAATGCGGCGAAGACGGAGTGGGGGAAGAAATACGGTTATGCCGACCTCAAGTCGTACGAAGACTTTGCGGCAGTCGTGCCCCTCAACGATTACGAAACGCTCAAGGAACCCATCGACCGTATGCGCCATGGGGAGAAGGACGTGCTCTGTAAGGGGCGCGTAAAGTGGTATGCCAAGTCGTCGGGCACGACGAACGACAAGAGTAAGTTCATCCCCGTGAGCAAAGCTTACTTGAAAGACACCCACTATAAGGGGGGCGCCGACGTTGTAGCCCTTTACCTGCGCAACAACCCCAAGAGTCGCATCTTTGACGGCCGTGCGCTCATTCTTGGAGGCAGTCACGCCCCCAACTACGACACGAAAAATTCACTCGTGGGCGACCTCTCGGCGATTTTAATTGAGAACATCAGTCCCGCGGTCAACTTCTTCCGCATTCCCAAGAAGGAAGTGGCGCTCCTTTCCGACTTTGAACAGAAGCGCGACCTCATTGCTGAATACGCCAAGGACAAGGACGTCACCAATATCTCGGGTGTGCCCTCGTGGATGATGGCGGTGATTCACCGTGTGCTTGAAATTACGGGCAAGGAGACGTTGGATCAGGTGTGGCCCAACCTTGAAGTGTTCTTCCACGGAGGTGTAGCGTTCACGCCCTACCGTGAGCAGTACGAACGCCTTATCCCCAGTGCGAAGATGCACTATATGGAAACGTACAACGCTTCTGAAGGCTTCTTTGGCATTCAGAATGACCCCGCCGACAAGGCGATGCTCCTTATGTTGGACTACGGCGTGTTCTACGAGTTTATTCCCCTCGAACACCTCGACAATCCCGAAGGTCATGTCGTACCGCTGTGGAAGGTTGAGGCAGGCAAGAACTACGCCATCCTCATCTCTACTACCTGCGGCCTTTGGCGCTATCAGATTGGCGACACCGTGAAGTTTACTTCGGCAAATCCTTATAAGTTCATCATTTCGGGCCGCACGAAGTGCTTCATCAATGCCTTTGGCGAAGAACTTATTGTGGACAATGCCGAGAAGGGACTCGACATGGCGTGCAAGCAGACGGGCGCCGTGGTGAAGGAATACACTGCTGCCCCCGTGTTTATGGACAACGACGGTAAGTGTCGCCACCAATGGGTGATTGAGTTCGACCGCCAGCCCTCCGACATCGCAGCCTTCGCAAAGTTGCTCGACGAAAGTCTGCAGAGCATCAACTCCGACTACGAAGCCAAGCGCTACAAAGACCTTACGCTCCAACCCCTTGAGATTGTCGTAGCGCGCCCCAACTTGTTCAACGACTGGTTGAAGAGCAAGGGCAAATTGGGTGGGCAACACAAGGTGCCCCGCTTGGCAAACAACCGCGATATTATCGAACAAATCCTCTCCTTGCAGTGAAACAATCCATCCTTTTCCTCCTTTTCCTCCTCACCACCTTTGTAGGGTGTAACTACGATGATGACGTAATGGTTTTGGAGGGTGAAATAAAGAATGTAAAGCAAGTCGACCTCTACGTCTATGCGGAAGGAAGTACAAACCCTCGTATCGACACCATTCGTGTGCGTGGCGGTGCGTTTACCTATGAGCGTAAACTTTCTGGACCCGAAATATTGACCTTGCTTTATCCCAACTTTTCTGAAATGCTCCTTATCGCCGAACCCGGTAAGGAGATAACCCTTGTGGCAGATGCCTCCAACCTTTCAGAAACTGTAATCAAAGGTACAAAGGAGAATGAGTTGCTCACAGAGTTTCGAATCGCTACCAACAATAAGAGAGATAGCGAGAAGCGCCTTGCCGCACAACAATTCATCTACGATAATGTATCTACGCAGGCTGCTTTGGCGGTGTTCCGCGAATACTTTGTGAAGACCGAAACCCCTCTCTACGCAGAAGTACAACCCTTGCTGGATACACTTTCGGTGAAGCACCCCGATAATGATATTCTCCGCAGAATGCTCATTCGCTTTACGCCCCAACTGCTTTGCACTGTAGGACAAAAAATACCTACCTTCGAAGAAATTAGCGTTACGGGCGACACCCTTACGAATAAACAGTTTGAAGGCAAACCTGCAGTGATCGTTTTGTGGGCAACATGGGTGAAAGACATGCGTAAACATTTGCGCAACCTCGACTATCTGCAGGAGGAGTATGGTAAAGACGTAAACTTCCTGCTCATATCGCTCGACCTTTCACGCATAGATTGCCAGCGCTACCTGAAGTACGATACGGTCCACGCCCCCATCATCTGCGATCAGCAAGCCCTGCTCTCGCCCCTCGTCTCTACCTTTGGTCTCCGACAAATGCCTGCCTTTATCCTTGTTGATAAGGATGGCACCATCCTCAAACGCGACGTGCTCCCCAAGGATTGGGAGGCTACAATAAAGGAATTGTTGAAATAGCAGTTCCTTTAATTGTTTAGGGGAGGTTATGAGGAAATAAGGTTATGAGGTAGTTCGGGAATAAGAACCTCTGTGATGTATTCCTATGGGCGCGCAGAGTGTGTCCTCCTCTTATAATCAATTAAGCAAGAGTCTTAACATACGAGAATAGTCATGTTACATAGTACATATCATCATAAAGAAACATATGAGGATCCCAAGACATCAGCTGTTTTTGAGAATCTGATACTATTGCCGGATAATGTGTTTTGGCATCTGTTGAGACAGTCATGTTTTAGCAATACAGATATGCCCATAAATTCAGGAAGACTTTTGTCCTATAATTTTTGGCCTCATTGGGATAAGACTGATACTGATAACACCAACTACGTAGAACCTGATTTATTCATTAGGTTTGAGAATTTTGATGTAATTATTGAAGCAAAGTATGGTGATACAGGAGGGCAATACGAGCACCAATGGCAACAGGAAATAACGGCATATCACAATGAACATGGGAATAAAAAACCATTTATCTTCATTGCTGTTGGCGGTAATATGTCAGTCGTGGCAGAAACAATATCTGTAAAAAAGGAAAATGTAAAAGTTTATAAATGCAACTGGCTTTCCCTACTGATGTCTGTCAATAAATATGAGAAAGAATTAGAGCTAATTTCTGTCCCAGATATGAATTACGCTGCAACCATGAGGTTGTTAGACAATATCATTTTGGCCTTTAATATTAACGGAGTATATAATATTGATTGGTTCAACACCATGGCACGCTCCCGACCTATTATTAATACATCCTCTATTGATAACTTACAGAAACTTTATAAATGGTGATACTATGAGTAAAGATATTGATAATATTTTCGTCGATGTACGAAATGCCTTTAGACTCCTGAATCGTTACCAGAAGAGAATCCTCCATATAGTTTCCTATATTAGAGAGCAAACCCTATTTAACGACATGTGGGGCAGTAAAAACTGGTATTCAGCAGAAATTGGGAAACGCAGAAATAGTCCAGATCCCGAATATGCAAAATTATCCGTTCATAAAGACATGTGGGGATGGGATTTCTTGTACGGCTATATCTTTGAATATTATTTTGGAAAACAGAGAATAAGTAAGAAACATGTAGAAATGTCTATCTTCCAAATTTCGGATGACGGTTTCTTTATATCTAGTCAGGACAAAAAACACATGACAAACGTTGCAAGTTTTGAGGCAGCAGAGTCGTCGCATAGTTATTTAGTTTTTCTTGTGACTGTGTCCAATAAGAATACGGATTTGTGGTTGAGTGATCCTCAGTTCCCCGATGATGACCAGAAAGATTTTCTTACTAAATTCTTGTCCTCCTCTATAGACACCAAAATAACCAAGAATGAAAAAGGGGATGTTGCAATCATAAAGAAGTACGAGTTGCAGAAGTTTGTTTCTCAACACGAGACAGACTGCGTAATTCGGGACTTTGGTAGAATCGTAAAAGAGAATGCAGAGATAGAGTTGTTCAAAAATAGTTTCTATGAATAATAACTCTATTATACTGCCAAAGAATAGATATACTTATGCTTGTTAAAACGCATTCTGCTACTGTCAACGGACTCACGGCACTCTCTGTTGCGGTAGAAGTACATACGGCAAAATCTGGACAAACGAATTTCATCATGGTGGGTCTTCCCGACAATGCCGTGCGTGAAAGTCGTTCGCGTGTTACGGCGGCGCTTCAGAATTCTAAAATCTATTTGCGTGAGCCGCAAACGACAACCATAAACCTTGCCCCTGCAGATGTGCGCAAGGAGGGGACGGGTTTTGACCTTCCCGTGGCTATCGGAATGATTGCTGCAGGGAATATCATGCCCACGGACCTACTTGACAAGTATATGTTGGTAGGCGAACTCGGATTGGACGGTTCTATTCGCCCCATCAAGGGGGCGCTCCCTATAGCTATCAAGGCGCGTGCAGAAGGGTTTGAAGGCCTGATTGTGCCCGAGGAGAATGTGCGCGAAGCAGCAGTGGTCAACCAATTAAAAGTCTATGGTGCTAATCATTTGACACAAGTCATCGCCTTTTTAAGTGGCGAACCCACGCTGGAGCAGACGATTGTCAACACGCGAGAAGAGTTTTATCAAGCACAGACGGAATGCCCCTACGATTTCAGTGAGGTAAAGGGTCAGGAGAATGTGAAGCGCGCCTTCGAGGTAGCCGCTGCGGGCGGACATAACCTTATGCTCATCGGCGCTCCAGGTTGCGGGAAGAGTATGATGGCGAAGCGCATGCCCTCCATCCTTCCGCGCCTCACGCTTGCCGAAAGTTTGGAAACTACGCAAATCCATTCTATTGCGGGTTGCCTTGCGTCGGGTACGTCGTTGATTACGCGTCGCCCCTTCCGTGCGCCCCACCACACCGTGTCTGACGTAGCGCTTATTGGTGGGGGAGCAACATTCCAACCGGGCGAGATTAGTTTGGCGCACAACGGCGTGTTGTTCATGGACGAACTACCAGAATTTTCGAAAGTGGCACTCGAAACCTTGCGCCAACCGCTTGAGGACCGCGTCATCAACATTTCGCGCGCCAAATACCGTGCCACGCTCCCTTGTTCCTTTATGCTTGTGGCAGCGATGAACCCTTGCCCCTGCGGTTACTATAATCACCCCACGCGACGTTGCGATTGCACCCCCGGTCAGGTGCAACGCTATAAAAACAAGATTAGCGGTCCGCTCCTCGACCGATTGGATATGCACGTAGAGGTGGTTCCCGTTTCGCTTGACGAACTTACGAAGGCGCCCGCGGGAGAAAGCAGTGCGCAAATCCGTGAGCGAGTGGAGAAGGCGCGTGCCATTCAGGCGGAACGCTTTAAGGACAGCAAGGGCATCCATTGTAACGCCCAAATGACCGACGCGCAAATCAACACCTTCGCCACTCCCGACGCCGCAGGTGAACAACTCCTGCGCGCCGCTATCCGTAAGCACGACCTTTCTGCCCGTGCCTACAACCGCATTCTCAAAGTGGCGCGCACCATTGCCGACCTCGAAGGCGCCCCTCAAGTCCAAAGTCACCACATTGCCGAAGCCGTGGGCTACAGAAGCCTGGAACGCGCCAGTTGGGGGGAATAGAAGTGAAAGGAGAAATGAGAAAGGAGAAATGAGAAAGGGACTGGCGCACTTACACTCCTCATGGTTTTTCTCCGCAATCACTCCTACCATTAAATATTTCATGTAAACAATGACGCGTATCCTTCTCCTCTCCGACACCCACTCCTTTTGGGACGACCGTTATGCCAAGTACGCTGCGGAATGCGACGAGATTTGGCACGTAGGCGATATTGGTACGCCCGAAGTGACGGACAAACTTGCGGCGCTCAAACCCTTGCGGGCGGTCTACGGGAATATTGACGGGGCAGATTTGCGCCGTCAGTTTCCTGAGGTGTTACGCTTCCGATGTGAGGATGCTGAGGTGGTGATGAAGCACATTGGGGGTTATCCTGGGAAGTACGACCGCTCTATTGCGGCGGAACTTTTTCGCAATCCGCCCCATCTGTTTATCTCTGGGCATTCGCACATCCTGAAGGTCATGCGCGATGCGGCGCTCGGCCTGCTACACATCAATCCAGGTGCTGCAGGGTGTCACGGGTGGCAGCGCGTCAGAACGCTCATTCGCTTTACCATTGACGGGAGTGACTTCCGCGACCTTGAGGTTATAGAACTCGGAGTGCAGGGAGGTTGAGTCCTAACCATCCTCCTGACAACATAAAACCTTTCAATATGTGGGTGTGTCAAATCATTTTGGCGCACCCACCTTTTTTTATTCCACTCCCTCATGTTGTCCGACAAGAAAGTCTTACATTTGCGTAACAGAATTTTGACACTTACGAATTATGCTACGAATAACTTTAACCTTGCTCCTAAGCATCCTCTTCAGCACACTTCCAGCACAGTCTTACAAAAAACTGTGGCAACAAGTGGAGCAGGCGCAGAAGAACGATTTACCCCGCGAAGCAATCCTTGCCGTTACGAAGGTGGAGGAAAAGGCAACTGTTCAAAAGGACGCACATCAAGAGATGATGGCGCTGTTTGTAAAGATGCACCTCCGTTCGCAACTCTCGCCAGATAGTTTTCAAGTCGATAGAGCACAATTAGCGCAGCGCATTCAGCAAATCCCCGATAGCGCCCACCGCACCTTGTGGAGTGCCCTCCTCGCAAGAATGGTGGCCACCTCGTCGTTTGTTCATAGCGACGAGCGCAATAAGCACACGCAGCAACTGCTGACACTCCTTGCTAATATGGAACTGTTGCATACCATCAAGGCAACAGTGCTCTCCCCCCTTGTTCGTACGGGTAAGGATGCCGAAGAATTTGATACCGATATGCTCCACCTGCTCCTATTTGACTGTTTGGACAATGCGCGCCTTTCCTCACCACAGCAAACTGCACTTTGTCAGCAGGCAGAAACTTTTTATCGTTCTAAAAAGTTGATTGCAGGTGCCATACGCTTTGCCCTGCGCTACAAAAATGCTGAAACCGTTGTGGAGCAGTATGCTGATTATCCAGAGAATGCTATTGCCTACGCCACATGGGTAGAGGAGGAGTATAGCAAGACTAATCTTGACGATAACGCATCACGCCAGTCCATCATTGTCTTGGCCAACGAAGGGGTTCAGAAATACGGTCGTCATCAAGATGTCAAACGCATAAAGGCAGTAATCAGAAAATTGGAGAATCCCACGGTTCGCCTGCAGGGATGCACCTCTTTGTGTTACCCCAATCATCCGATGCCATTGGCAATTTCGGTCATCAATCAGCAACGCGCCACCTTCCATTTGTATCGTTGCAATGCCGACGGCACACGTCTTATCTCTCGCATCGCCACGCTCAAGGTTGATTTTCCCAAAGCCGAAGCATGGCAATGCATGACCGACACCCTCACCCTCACCCTTCCCGAACCAGGCACGTACAAATTGGTGTTACAAGGTAGTGGCAAGGAAGAAGTGTCCACCCTGCTCTCCTGCAGTCGGATTACGCCCTTCATTTTCCGCCCCAATAGTGGTGTGAGTCGCATTATGGCGCTTGATTCCCGCACGGGCACTACCATACCCGAATTTTCCGTACTCAAATATGGCGACAACAAAGAGTTGTTACACCAATGGCAGGCGGAGGGTGGAACCTTTTGGATGGATGCCCAAACCATGTCCTCCACACCTCATGAGTGGGGACGCTTCCAACTCGTAGTGCCGGGTGATTCTTGTAGCAATTGTTTTTACAATAATGTATCCCCCTACCGATACAACATCAACAAGCAGTGCAACGAGCAACGCGTGCAGTTGTTTACGGATCGTGCCATCTACCGCCCCGGACAGCGCGTGCACATCGCTGGATTGTTGTACACACAGGAGAACGATGCGCTACACACAGATGCTGCGGTTGACCTGCAGGTGAAACTCCTTTTAAGGGGTAACAAACCCCTGGCGTCCTTCACTGCAAAGACCGATGAATTCGGTCAGTTCAAGGGAGAATTTCAACTTCCCAATGACTTGCAGGATGGGATTTTAATGATTTCTGTACGTCGTGCAGACGCCGCTCTTGATGCTTCAAAAATCCCTGCCGAAGGGTGTACAAACATCACCATTGCCGCCTACAAGCGACAGACCTTCACCCTCACCTTCCAGCCCATCACCGCTGTCTACACCTGGGGCGACACGTTGCAGGTGCAGGGAATGGTGCAAACCACCACCCTTCAACCCATGGCAAACGCCCTGGTGCGCTACACCATCACCGAGAATACCTATATGCGTCGTACGACCAGCGCGCCCATCGAAGGCATTGTGCGCACCGATGCTCATGGACTTTTCACCATCCCCCTTGAGTTGAAAAAGGCGAACGCTAAGACCCCTTCCGCACGCATCTTCTATCCCAATTACAGCATCACCGTTGCTGCCATCGGTGACAATGGTGAAACACAGACTGCGCAACTGAATGTGCCCGTATTCAACAGTGCAACTACCTTAAATTTAAACCTTCCTAATATCGTTGTTAAGGAACAACTGCCTCAGTTGTCCCCCCGTTCTACAAACAATGCTGGCACAGAAATCAACGAACCGGCCACGCTTGCGCTTTACAACGAAAGCCACGCCCTTGTGTGGAGTCAACAGTGTGCCACCAATGCCTCCGTTCTTCCCTCCGAATGGGCACAGTTGATCGACGGCACGTACAAGTTGGTCGTGCAAACACCCTCGGGAGCGCGCCTGACGCACACTTTTTTACTCATCAGCGAACGGTCACACACAGCGCCCCACAGCGCCCCGCAATTCTTTTTCACCGAAGCCTTTGGCGAAAGCACATCCGACAAATGGATCCTTGCGGGTACCACACTCAAGGACATTGCAGTGTATAAGGATGTTGTGAGCCATAAGGGCGACATCATCCGTTCCGAAGTCATCACACTCTCCGAGGAAGTACGTCGCCTTTCGCTGACTTACGATACCATTTATGGCGAAGGCGCTACGGTTCACCTCATGGCACTTGCGGAGGGCAAGTTTTATGAGCAAACCATACGCTTGGAGCGTCCACAACCCGACTTGTGCCTAAAGATGAGTTGGCAAACTTTCCGCAACCGACTCACACCCGGTCAGACTGAAGAGTGGACCTTGAGCATCACCCACCCCGATGGTACTCCAGCAAGTGCTGCTCTCATCGCTCGCCTTTACGATGCCTCATTGGATGCTTTGGCATACAACGGATGGAATGCGAATCTCTTTAAAGAACCACATTTCACAGCCTCCTACGGACTTGTTTACCACCAAAATAGTGCATCGCTCCACTTTGCAAAAAAGTATAAGGAGAAGGTGTTACTCCCCGCACAATTCGCAAGTTGGAATCCGCAGTTCACGGCACTTGGTTCGGGGCACACTTCCAGCGTCCTCAGTGAAGTCAGTCTACGCGGTTTGGGAAGCAAAGATATGGCGAAAAACGTGCTCTATGAATCTACCGTTCAAATGAAAACAGCTGGGACTGCTGATGCCGAAACCGCCAATAAATCCCACACGCCTATCGCCCTGCGCGAAAATTTCAGCGAAGTAGCATTCATGCAGGCAGCACTACACAGTGATGCCGACGGAGTGGCAACCATTCGCTTCAACCTTCCCGACCAACTCACCTCCTGGAAGTTTACCGCCTTTGCGCACGACACCCTCCTACGTCACGCGCTCCAGGAGGAAACCATCGTGGCACAAAAGGTCGTCACTGTTTCTGCCAACGTACCTCGCTTCGTGAGAGAGGGCGACTGCCTTACGGTTCCTGTTGTGGTGCGCAGTCTGCTTGCCGACTCTGTTCGCGGTCGCTTCATCGGCACCTTCTTTGATATGGACACGCGTGCCATACTGTCACGCACTGTGGGTTCCTTCACCGTAGAGCAAGGCACTGCCACATTCATCCTCAGCGCTCCCGCGTTGGACGCCCAGAGTCTGCTGGCAAAAGGAATGTCCGTGCCTCGCGCCATCGGATGCCGAGTAGAGATTGAGGGAACGAACTTTGCCGATGGCGAGGTACACGAAATTCCCGTTCTTACCGACCGCGTGGAAGTGGTACGTAGCATGCCTTTCACCCTTACGGAAGGCGGTGCGCACACGTATTCGTTAGACACCCTTTGGACGGACACCCTTGCCCTGCGTTCGCCCCAAGTCACCCTTACGCTTACGCCCAGTGCGCTGACCGAAGCCGTGCGTGCGTTAACGTCACTGACGCTTGAACCAACCCATAGCATCGACGACTGGGCACGTCGTTATTATGCCCTCAGCATGATGCTTCACCTCAATGAACAGGGCATCACTGTTGAGGCATTTGACACTGCAAAGGCCACCTTACTCCGCTCGGAGGCTGTGCACTACATCCGTCAACATCAATTTGAAAATGGCGCCTGGGCATGGTTTGAGGGTATGCGCGAGAATTCGTTTATCACCAGTCAAATGTTGCTCTTGCTTGCACGAGTGGAGGCATTCTGTCCCCATCACCCCTTGCGTGAGGCGACGCATAAGGCACTGCGCTACATGCACCAGCAAATGGAAAAATTGCGCACCGAGATGACCGCCGAAGAGCAACGCTCCAAGCACACCTTGCCACTGGGCGAACTCCCCCTGCGCTACCTTGATGCGTGCACCTACCTGTGTGCTGACACCACTAAGGCCTGTGCCTATTTCCTGACAAAGGTTGAGGCGCTTAACCCTGTATATACCCTTTACGGAAAGGCTGTTATGAGTCGCATCTTGAGAAAGGGCGGTAAGGTTGACGCTGCAAACAAACTGCTCCAAAGCCTGCGCGAATACCTTGTTGCAACTCCTGAAATGGGAGCATACTTTGACGCTCCAAAGGCACAAGTGACGCATCAGTCTTACCGCATCCCCACACAAACCGCCGCCATCGAGGCCTTTCATGCCGCAGGCGACACTGCAACCGTGGCGCAGATGCAACAGTGGTTGCTGCAGTCGAAGCGCACTCAGCAATGGGGCACAACAAGCGCCACGGCAGATGCCGTATTTGCACTGTGTGTGGATAGGGGCAATAAGGTGAAGACTCCGTTGCCACAACTGACCGTTGCGCCTCGCGATACCACCTTTACAGGCATAATCCGCACGCTGAATGTCGTCCACAGCGACACCGCACAATGGGTACGCCTCGACGCCAAGCGCCAACTTGTTGAAATCAAATATCCACATAGGGAAAATGCGGGTTATAAAGATCTTGCCTACGGCAGTGTGCGCGCATATTACACTTTGCCTTTGTCACAGGTGCAAACCTACGACAGCGGTTTGGGAGTTAGCCTCCGATTTGAAATCCGCAGAGAAGGGGAATGGCAACCCGCAGACACCTCCGCAATCAATGCCACCCAACCCCTCCGCCAAGTCATTACCGTAACCGCTACGCGCGATTTTGACTTCGTACACCTCTCTGTGCCTCGCCCTGCTTGTTCAGAACCCGCAAAGCGCCTCAATGGTTACATCTGGGCAGAACGCATTGGCGCTTACCGCATCGTGACCGACACTGGAGCGGATTTATACATGGATAAAATGCCAAAAGGCACCTATATCTTCACTGAAGAACTCCATACCGATCGCCCCGGCACCTATCAACAGGGCAATACCACCATTACCTGCACCTACGCCCCCGAATTTGCTGGGAGCACGGGGGCGCAGAGGGTTGAGGTAGTGAGTAGAGAGTAGTGAGGAGTGAGTAGTAGGTAGTAAGTAGTAAGTAGTAGGTAGTGAGTAATGAGGAACCCTTGCGGAGTTTTGGTCCGGACGGCGCTCTCCCCCTGTTTATAGGGGGAGGGGACCAGCTCTGCTGGTGAGGGGGTGCAGAAACAGTGAGTAGTTAGAAGTGAGTTGTAAGTAGCATGCCGTGCGGTGTAAATCTTGCACCCCCCCACCACTTTGTGGTCCCCTCCCCCTATGAACAGGGGGAGAGCGCCGTCCGGACCAAAACTCCGCATGGGTTACTCACTACTCTCTACTCACTACTCACTACTCACTACCTACCGCTTACCTGGCGAAAATTTGTGACACTTTTCCCCTTCATTTTTCGTCATTTTTCGCGGAAAACTTTAACAAACATTAACACTCGGTGTACTCGCTGTTGCAACAATATCTATTTGCGGCGTAAGAATAAGTAACATAGAAAACCGGTTGTTTAACCTTGAAAAAACAAGGTAACTTATTTTTTGCCCCTAAAAATGGGATTTTTGGGACAAAAAAAGTGGAGATAACCCTGATTTTATGGGCTATCTCCACTTCCGTAACACAAAGATACAAAATTTCCAAGCGAAATGCAAATCCGTTAACACTTGTTAACACCAACATTATTCTTCATTTTTCTGCATTTTTCGGGTGCGGATTGGTGCAGGAATCACTTGGCAGGTACGGACGCATCAAGTCTCATCTGATTCGAAGACGCCAGCGTCTCTACGTTTGCGACCTTTGCGACTTTGCGTGAGAAGATAGAAGGCAGGCATGCGGGATTTGTGGTCTCACGCAAAGGCGCAAAGGGGCGCAAAGTTTTAGGCAATAATATAGGTGTTACCTGCGTGACCTTTGGTTGTCCACGAAAACTCGTTTGTTTTATTTAGAACCACTAATGAACACGAACCGAAGGTCGCGCTAGTCAATTTTCACTAATATCCATCCGGTCTTAAATGCCCCGCAAGGCATTAGTGTAATTCGTGAAATTCGTGGCTTATAATAGAAACAGGTGGTCGTTGCTAATAAGTATTTTTAACCACTAATGAACACGAATTTTCACTAATATCCATCCGGTCTTAATATTCTGCAAGGCATTAGTGTAAATTCGTGAAATTCGTGGCTTATAATAGAAACAGGTGGTCGTTGCTAATAAGTATTTTTAACCACTAATGAACACGAATTTTCACTAATATCCATCCGGTCTTAAATACTCCGCAAGGCATTAGTGTAAATTCGTGAAATTCGTGGCTTATAATAGAAACAGGTGGTCGTTGCTAAAATAATAAGAGCACAACATCTTTGAT
>JAZTYI010000116.1:0-4084 GCA_045636885.1 Alloprevotella sp. | reverse complement strand
TTGTCATGTTTTTGAACTTATGCCTAAAGTTACAAATATTTTAGGTAATAGCAAAGTCCTGGCTTGTGAAAGTCGGGACTTTGTCATATAAATAAAAACAAAATTAGAGGGTGCGCCAATTTTGACACACCCTCATTTATTAGGCCTGTTTCTCTTCAGGTTTTATGCCATAGAGTTGGTCCTTAAAGGCTTCAATGGCGCGCTTGGCGGTTTCGATTGCAGCTTCCATGGGGAAGGGAAGTTCGCCTCCCGAAGCATTGAGGTGGCCACCGCCGTTAAAGAATTGTTCTGCCATTTTGTTGCAGGGGAAATCGTCTACGGAGCGCAAACTGACGCGGATGACGTCCTTTTCTGTGTCCTCGCGCAAAGAAATGCTGAGTCGCATACCGCGCACTTGGAGGGGCATATTCACGACACCCTCCATGTCGCCTCGGATAAACTTAAACTCCTTCATTTCCTCGCGTGTCAAAGCGAAGATGGCGGCACGGCGTCCCTCAAAGAATTCCGTCTTCTTGTGCAAAATGTAGCCCTGCAAGCGTAGGCGATGTTCAGAATAATTATTGTGTACGTTGCGGTAAATGCGATCCTTGTCAATGCGCTTCTTGAGCAAGAGACTGATGCACACGTAAATCTCGGGGTCGTTAGAATTATAGGTGAAGGCTCCCGTGTCCGTCATCATTCCGGTGTAGATACACGCTGCGCCCGAACGCGTCATCTGATCGTAACCGCCCATTTGGTAAAGCATGCGCAGGACAAGTTCTGACGTGCTACTCATCTTGGGGCGCGAGATGACGAGGTCTACATTCGTTTGCGGGTCTAAGTGGTGGTCAATAATCACACGCTTCGCCTTGGATTTCTCAACAAGCACACTCATATCCTGAAGGCGTCCCACGCTATTCATGTCCATCAAGAAAATCAGGTCTGTCTGCTTCATGGCGCGTTCCACTTCTTCTGCCGCTTCGGAATAGAACTTCACCGCCTGAGAACCAGGCATCCAACGCAAGAAGTCGGGGCACGGGTTGGGCATAACAACGGTAACCTGTTTGCCAAGGTGGCGCAGGTATTCCGCCCAACCTAAAGAAGAACCCATAGCGTCACCGTCAGGTCCACGATGGGAGCAGACCACCACGTTGCGGCAGTCCTTGATGATTTGAAGGAGGGAAAAAAGTTCTTTCTGGGAAAGAGTGGGGGTGAGCATGGGGGGAAATGAGAAAGGGGAAATGAGAAAGGAGGAACACTGCGACACTGTCGCAGCGAAGGGGACGGAGGGGACGGGGAAGGAGGAATAAAAAACTTACGAAAGTGCCTTAAGCGCCTCGATTTCAGCCTTGGGGTCGGCAGCACGGAAGACGGCACTACCGGCAACGACTGCGTCACAACCCGCTTCGGCAAGGAGTTTGCCCGTTTGAGGGTTTACACCACCGTCTACTTCAATAATTGCCTTAGAACCTGTGCGCACGATGAGTTCCTTGAGTTTTCGCACCTTTTCAACACTGTGTTCAATGAACTTCTGTCCGCCAAAACCGGGATTTACAGACATGAGCATCACGAGGTCGAGGTCCTCGATAATGTCTTCCAATACGCTCACGGGAGTATGGGGATTGAGCGTTACGCCCGCCATCATGCCTTCCGCCTTAATCTGCTGAACGACGCGGTGAAGGTGGGTGCACGCTTCGTAATGCACGTTCATAATCTTGGCACCGAGTGCCTTAACTTCCTTCACGAACTTCTCGGGCTGCACAATCATGAGGTGCACGTCGAGAGGCTTTTTTGCGTGCTTTGCCATGGCTTCCATAACGGGAAAACCGAAGGAAATATTTGGCACAAACACACCGTCCATCACGTCAAGGTGGAACCAGTCGCACTGGCTCTCATTGAGCATTTCGATATCGCGTTGGAGGTTGCCGAAGTCGGCAGAAAGGAGGGAGGGAGATACAATCATAATGGGGAATTTTTGATTTTGTCGTCAAGGAAAATCCTTCTATCTGCAAAGTTAAGCATTTTGTGGAAGATGTCAAAGACTTGGTGGCCGACAACCTGCAGAGGATTAGATTTTGTCCGCAATATTGAGGTATCCACAAATATACTTTGCCTCAAAAGTGTAGTTCTATTGTTTGTTTCGCCACGAATGGACAATCGTATATTTTTAGTGAGCAAGCACCACCGAATGTTATGCGTCAAATTTTAGCCACGAATGAACACGAATGCACACTAATGCTATCCAGAGGATTACTATATGGCATTCGTGTTATTCGTGTTCATTCGTGGCTAAAAAAAGAGCACGTGGATATTCATATTTTGTCGTGGCATCTATGGTTATGCAAGCACCCCGAATTTATTACTTAAGCAGTTTTACCAACTTCTTCATCCCCTCCGTGGCTGTTGCTTTCAGCAAAATGGCATCCTTCACGGCGGACATGGTGTCCGCCTCGGGGTCAATGACAAAAATAGGTGTACCTTTGGGTACGAAGCGCACGAGTCCTGCCGCAGGATAAACGTTGAGCGAAGTGCCCACGATGACAAAGATGTCCGCCTGTTCGGCTAAAATAATTGCTTCCTCCATGCGTGGCACGTCTTCTCCGAAAAACACGATGTAGGGGCGCAGCAACGAACCGTCTGCTGCCGTTGCACCAACGGGGAGTTCCAAGTGGTCGTAATCCAGCGTTTGCCACTGACTTCGGTCTTCCTTCTTGAACGACGAGCACACCCTAAGCAACTCGCCATGCAAGTGAATGATGCGTGAAGACCCCGCACGCTCATGGAGGTCGTCCACATTCTGCGTTACGACCACTACTTCGTAGTCCTTTTCCAATTCGGCAACAAGGCGGTGCGCCTCATTGGGTTCTACAGTAGGGAGTTGCTTGCGACGCTCGTTGTAGAAGGCGTTGACAAGCGTAGGATTGCGGTGCCAAGCATCCACGGTGCACACATCCTCTATGCGGTAGTTGTCCCAAAGTCCGTTGCCCCCGCGAAAGGTGCCGAGTCCGCTCTCCGCGCTAATGCCGGCGCCGGTGAGAAATACGATTTTCTGCATGATAGTTTTATGATTGAGAGTGAGGAAGAGTAGGGAATGCTGCGACAGCGATGCAGCGAACTGGACATAGTAACTGGCGCACCGTTCTTTCTACTCTACTGAATAACAACGAGTAAACAAGAGGACAAGGTTCCTATTGTTTACTCGTTAAAGTATTGTTTATGAAAACTAAAGCGTGATGGCTGCCTTCACGATAACATCGCTGCCCTTGCGGATTTCAAAGACGTGCGTGTTGCCGTCCTGTACCTCCGCGTAAATGTCTAATTGGTCGCCAAACAAACTTTCGAGGCTGTATGCCACTTCTATGCGCTTGGGGGGCGTAGTGCGGAGCGTGTCGAGTGAGAAGGTGTTGAGCAACATTTCAATGTAGCGGATGGAATTGACGTGTCCGTTGATGTCAAGGTCGCTATACACTGCCTTGTGCGTGTCAATGAGGGGCGCGTCTTTAGAAAGGCGCAAGCGGCTGGGACCCTTGATGTGGATTTCACGCTCGGGAATCATCACATCGCCGAAACCGCCGTCGGGGAGTTTCGTAAGGTCGGCCGGCTGACGACTTTCGATGTTGATGAGCGCCCAAATGCTGGTGGCTTGACCGTAAGGCGTGCCGTCGGGCGCAAGAATGTCGAAATGGCGGTCGGTAAACTGACGGTACACTTTAGTTACCCATGTTTCGATGCAGTAGTCCTCGTTGATGCGCGGCATATTCTCCATATCAATCACAAGGCGCGAGAGCACCCACGCATGATCCTTGGTGTTGACATCGTCATACCCAAATCCATGAGCACCAGCATGTAACGATGCTGCGCGGAGAATTAAAGTGCCAAGAGTGCCCCAAGCAAGGCGACCTGTGATGTCCTCTGCGAAGGGTTCTACGTTGAAGGAGTATTTGCCGTATTTTTGCATAGTTGATGGGGGGTAAAATTTGAAAATGATATAGGTGCTGTCCACGAAAACTCGTTTGTTTTATTTCGAGCCACTAATGAACACGAATTTTCACTAATATCCATCCGGTCTTAAATACTCCGCAAGGCATTAGTGAAAATTAGTGCC
>JAZTYI010000115.1:0-8160 GCA_045636885.1 Alloprevotella sp. | reverse complement strand
GCATAAAATAGCCTTATAATGCCTTTTTAAGGGTTATAAAGCCTTCAAAAAACGGGATACAAAAAAAAGAGGGTTTATGACTCGCTTGCTGAATGGGGAATATATACAAAGAGGGTGTGCCAGTTTTGACACACCCTCTCTTTCGTTAACTGAAAGCGAAAAATTGTGACACTCCAGGCCTTCATTTTTCGCCGAAAACTTTAACAAACATTAACACTCTGCATACTCCCCGTTGCGACAATGTCTATTTGCGGTGCAAGAATAAGTAACATAGAAAACCGGTTGTTTAACCTTGAAAAAACTAGGTAACTTATTTTTTGACCCCAAAAATGGGTTTTTCGGGATAAAAAAAGTGGAGACAACCCTGATTTCAAGGGCTATCTCCACTTCCGTAGCACAAAGATACAAAATTTCGGAGCGAAATCCAAATTCATTAACTTTTGTTAACACGATATTTATTTCTCATTTTTCGTCATTTTTTGGGGACATCTTTAGGAGCGGAAGTATACGAAAAATCTTATGGGGATATTACGCTATAATGGTCTATTATTTTGTGAACAACAACTACGTTATCGCAAAAAAATAAGATGTTCCGTTTGTAAGGAATCGTGCTGATTGAGTACCTTTGCAACATGCAAGTGAATATCGAACCCTCTTGGGCGGCTCGCCTGTGCGACGAGTTTGCAGCCCCATATTTCTCCAACCTGGTGGATTTTGTACGTGCGGAGTATGCTGCAGGCACGTGCTATCCCCCGGGCAAAAGCATTTTCAAGGCTTTTGATCTGTGCCCCTTTGACAGAGTGAAGGTGGTTATCATTGGTCAAGACCCGTATCACGAACCCGGTCAGGCGGAGGGCCTGTGCTTCTCCGTGGCTGAGGGTGTGCCGCATCCGCCCTCGTTGCGCAATATTTTTCAGGAGGTGCAGGCCGACTTGGGCACTCCGGTTCCTGCTTCAGGAAGTCTTGTCCGCTGGGCAGAGCAAGGGGTGCTTTTGCTCAACGCCACCTTAACCGTGCGCGCCCATCAGGCAGGGTCGCACCAGGGTAAGGGTTGGGAGCAATTTACTGATGCTGTCATCCGCCATCTTGCTGAAGAAAAAGACCACCTTGTGTTCATCCTCTGGGGCAGTTTCGCGCAGAAAAAAGGCGCTTTCATCGACCGTTCGCGCCATCTCGTGCTCCAATCCGCACACCCCTCTCCCCTATCCGCCTACCGCGGATTTTTCGGCAACCACCACTTTACGCTCACCAACGATTACTTGCGCAAGTGGGGAAAGGGCGAAATCGTGTTTTAATATTTTTAGTAGACGAGTAGACAAGTAAACAAGTAGACAAGATGGAGTGTCGATTTACTGGCACTGGCGTCCATTGTTTGCCTTGCATACTTTTTTGTTTACTCGTACCTATAAACTTGTCAACTTAAAAACTTATCGTTTTGATTATGAAACGTATCATTTTTATTTTACTCTTATGCATTCCCACTTTTGCTCAAGCACAAAACCTGCAACTCAAAGTGGGTGGCGGTTTGGCGAAATTGGACAAGCATTCTAGCGCTGTGCCGGCATGGCGATTGGGAGCGGGTTACGAATGGGAGTTTGACCAAAACTGGACCTTCTCACCGGCGCTTATTTTTGCTATAAGAGGATGGGAAAACCCCGATGAAACCGTGTATAATAAGGATCACGACGGCAACATTATACTGGATCCTGTAACAGGTATTCCCGTGACAGGCGTGAAGAATACGGAGACCATAACGTATCACGTAGAACTGCCGCTGTTGTTCAATTACTATCTGCGCACGAAGGAACGCCAATATGTCGTGTTCTCAGCGGGTCCCTACCTTGCCTATGGCGTTTCGGGTAAAACGAAGGTGAAGGGCGACACCGACCGACAGGGGGCGGAGCGCTACTATTACGACTACGACCCCTTCAAGGATGGCGACGGAAAACGTTTTGAGGCGGGCGTGCAACTGGGAGCAGGGTATCAGTTTGCCAACGGTGTTACGGCAGGATTGGACTTAAATTATGCCTTTACAAAGGTAGCAGGTGAAGGAAGAGTGGTTTCTGCGCTACTAAGTTTCAGTTATTTGTTTAGAAAATAGTATCTTTGCAGTTCATAATGTCAACGTATAGATGAAGGATAAGATACATATCTATGGCGCGCGCGTTCATAACTTGAAAAATGTGGACGTTGAAATTCCGCGCAACAGCCTTACCGTTATCACGGGTTTAAGTGGTAGCGGCAAGAGTTCGTTGGCATTTGACACCCTCTATGCTGAGGGGCAGCGTCGGTATATTGAGACGTTTTCTGCCTATGCGCGCAACTTCCTGGATAATCTGGAGCGCCCCGATGTGGATAAGATTACAGGCTTAAGTCCTGTGATTAGCATCGAGCAGAAGACAACGAACAAGAATCCGCGTTCTACGGTGGGCACGGTGACGGAGATTTACGACTTCCTCCGTCTGCTCTATGCCCGTGCGGGAGAGGCGTATTCTTACCTTACAGGTGAGCGCATGGTGAAGTACACCGAGGAGCGCATTCTCCGACTCATCCTAGAGGAATATGCTGAGCGCAAAATCTATCTGCTTGCGCCGCTTGTGCGCAACCGTAAGGGGCATTACAAGGAGTTGTTTGAAAGCATCCGCAAGAAAGGTTTTCTTCACGTTCGCGTAGATGGTGAATTGCGTGAGGTAGTTCAGGGCATGAAACTCGACCGCTATAAGAATCATGACGTAGAGGTTGTGGTCGATCGCCTACTTGTGCGCGATAAAGACGAAGAGCGCTTGAAGAAAAGCGTACACCACACCCTTGAACAAGGAGATGGTCTCATGATGGTGCTCGACATGAGCGATGAGGCGGGACGTGCGCGCTACTTAAGCAAACAATTGATGTGCCCCACCACAGGTTTGGCGTATCGTGAGCCTGCGCCGCATAACTTCTCGTTTAACTCTACGAGCGGTGCCTGCCCAAAGTGTAACGGTCTCGGTTATGTCAACGTCATTGACTTTGAAAAGGTGTGCCCCAACCCTTCTCAATCCATCCGTGAGGGAGCCCTTGCGCCCTTGGGCAAATATCGCAACGCGCTTATCTTTTGGGAGGTGGAAGCAGTGCTGATTAAGCATGGCGCCACCTTAACGACTCCCGTTGAGGAGTTGCCCGAGGAGGCGATAGACGAAATCTTGAACGGCAGTCCGGATCGTTTGCGCATCCCTGCTAGTATTGCGAAGACGAGTGATGATTACTACGTAGAGTTTAACGGACTCGTGAAGTACATCCAGCAGATGGCGGACAGCGAAATGACGGCGGCGGCGCAGAAGTGGGCAGACCAATTCTCGACCACGGCAGAGTGTCCACAATGTCACGGAGCACGCCTCAACGCTGAAGCTCTTTCGTATCGCTTTGCGGGAAAGAACATCTACGAACTCGCTTCGATGGACATTCAGGAGCTGTATGAATTCTTGGAAGGTGTAGAGGAGCAACTCGACACCAAGAGCAAGGCGATTGCTACGGAGATATTGAAGGAACTGCGTACGCGTTTAAAGTTCTTACTCGACGTAGGGTTGAATTACCTATCCTTATCGCGCTCCACAATGACCTTGTCGGGCGGCGAAAGTCAGCGTATTCGCCTCGCCACTCAGATTGGGTCGCAACTCGTCAACGTGCTCTACATTCTGGACGAACCCTCCATCGGATTGCATCAGCGCGACAACGTGCGCCTGATTGACTCGCTGAAAAGTTTGCGCAATACGGGCAACACGGTGGTAGTTGTAGAACACGACGAAGATATGATGCGCGCGTCGGATTACGTTATTGACATGGGTCCGAGAGCAGGACGCTTGGGCGGAGAAGTTGTATTTCAAGGTACGCCCGAAGAAATGCTCCGCACGCATACCTTAACGGCGGGTTACTTAAACGGAGAACTCGCTATTGAAGTTCCAAAAGTGCGTCGCTCAGGTAGTGGCAAGTTTTTGCGCCTAAAAGGTTGTCGCGGAAATAACCTGAAGGGCGTGGATGTTGACTTCCCCTTGGGCACATTGCTTTGTGTGACGGGTGTTTCGGGTTCTGGAAAGTCCACCCTCATTAACGACACGCTTCAACCCATACTCTCGCAACACTTCTACCGTTCCTTGCGCGAACCTTTGGCTTATGACAGCATCGAAGGGTTAGAACTGATTGACAAGGTGGTAGCCGTGGACCAAAGTCCTATTGGGCGCACCCCGCGTTCAAATCCTGCCACCTACACGGGCGTATTCTCTGACATCCGCACCTTGTTCGTGGAACTCCCCGAGGCAAAGATGCGCGCCTACAAGCCTGGCCGCTTCTCCTTTAACGTAAAGGGTGGGCGCTGTGAAACGTGTAAGGGCAACGGATTCAAGACCATTGAGATGAATTTCTTGCCCGACGTGTATGTTCCCTGTGAGGAGTGTCACGGCAAGCGTTACAATCGCGAAACACTCGAAGTTCGCTTCAAGGGTAAGAGCATCAGCGATGTCTTGGATATGACCATTAACCAAGCGGTTGAGTTCTTTGAAAATGTGCCCCACATTCTGCACAAAATTAAAACCTTGCAGGACGTCGGACTTGGGTATATCAAACTCGGACAAGCCTCAACCACACTCTCGGGTGGAGAAAGTCAGCGCGTGAAACTCGCTACGGAACTCTCCAAACGCGACACGGGGCAAACGATATACATTCTCGACGAACCCACCACGGGGCTCCACTTCGAAGATATCCGCGTGTTGCTCGGCGTACTCAATCGATTGGTAGAGAAAGGCAATACGGTCATTGTCATTGAGCATAACCTCGACGTCATTCGCTCTGCCGACTACCTCATAGACATGGGCCCCGAAGGCGGTCGCGGAGGCGGTCAACTCATTGCCTGTGGCACCCCCGAAGAAGTAGTCAAGAAGGGCGTAGGTTACACTGCCCAGTTCCTGAAAGAGGCGTTGGAGCGCTACAAAACCTCACAAATAAAATAAGACCTTGTATTTTGCCAAAACAAGCAGTTTTAAGATTTTAGATCAATTTCATTGTCTTTAGACAACAAAACCGCTAAATTTCTTGTTTTTATTGTCTATAAATTTTAATTTTGCTACGCATAAAACGAAGTACAATGGAAATTTTGACAAGAAAATACTATGCAGATAAGGTAGATTCATGGATTGGCAAAGGTAACATTATCGTCCTTGTCGGACCTCGTCGTGTAGGTAAGAGTTACATTCTTAAAGACTTCATTCAGAGACATTCACAAGAGAAGGATATTAACGTCATCTATGTAGACAAAGAGAAAAAGGTTTTCAAGAACATTAAGACTAAGGATGATCTTGATAACTACATTGAACGTTATTTCCAACCGCAGAAGCATAATTATATTCTTGTGGATGAGGTTCAACAGATTGAACACTTTGAGGAATGTATATGTAGTTGGTACACGGAAGAAAATACTGACGTTATCATCACTGGAAGTAACTCAAAAATGTTATCTGGTGACCTTTCTACCCTATTAGCAGGTAGATATATAGAAATCCGTGTTCATCCATTAACCTATACAGAGTTCTTGGAATTCCATAATCTTCAAGATAGTGATGACGCTTTGATGAAGTATTTGAACTATGGAGGTTTGCCAGGTCTTCGGAGTATCGGGGTAGATAATGATGAACATGTGTGGACATATTTGTCAAGTGTATTCAACACCATAGTACTTAAGGACATCATTGAACGTCACGACATTCGCAATGTTGCATTCTTGAACAATCTAATTTCTTTCTATGCAGACACAACGGGTAAGTTGACTTCGGCAAATAGTATTTCCAAGTACATGAAATCGCAGGGAGAGAATATTTCAAGCAATCTTATTCTGCTCTACAGAAGTTTCTATGAAGAGGCTTATTTACTGAATTCCGTTTCGCGGTATGATATTCATGGTAAGAGACTATTAGAATCTAATGAAAAAGTATACTGGGATGATTTAGGGCTTCGCAATCATAAAGCCGAAGGCAGTATGGATTCATACATTGAAAAGGTTATTGAGAATGCTGTGTACAAACATTTGTGCTTTTTAGGTTATAAGGTACAGGTGGGTATACTTGGTGCAGGTGAAGTTGATTTTGTTTGCACAAGAAAGAACGAAACGGTGTATGTACAAGTTACCTATTTGATGGGAGAGCAGACTACTCGAGACAGAGAATTTGGTCCCTTGAAAAAGATTCATGATAATTATCCCAAATATGTGATAAGTGCAACTCCCCTCTTAACGTCAAGAGATGAAGATGGAATTAAGCATATTTCATTAAGGGAGTTTCTTTGCAAAGGTTTTCAAGAATAGCATTGCAGTATAGAAGGGATTTCCTCGCAAGAATAGAGGAGATATACCCCATCTCATTATGAATAAATAATCTTTTAATTTAATAACACTTTAACTCTTAAAAATTTATGTTTGAAGGACAACCTAAGGGTCTATTCGCCCTTGCCCTTGCCAACACCGGAGAGCGTTTCGGTTACTACACCATGTTGGCAGCCTTTGTGCTTTTCATGCAGGACAATTTCGGCATGACGGGTTCAGAAGCAGGAACTTACTACTCAAGTTTCTTGATGTTCGTTTATTTCTTGCCCCTCGTAGGTGGTATTCTCGCTGACAAGTTGGGGTATGGCAAAATGGTAACCATCGGTATCACCATCATGTTCCTCGGTTACTTGTTGCTTTCAGTTCCCTTCGGAGCTGGCAGCACAGCACTTTGGGCTGTTATCGGTGCGCTCGGACTTATTTCTTTGGGTACGGGTCTCTTTAAGGGTAACCTCCAAGTAATGGTAGGTAACCTCTACGACGCTCCCAAGTATGCCAACAAGCGCGACGCAGCGTTCTCACTCTTCTACATGGCAATCAATATTGGTGCCCTCTTTGCACCCACTGCTGCCATCAAGATTATGGATTATGGTATGAACGACCTCGGTTGGTCAAAGGCAGACTCTTACCACCTCGCGTTCGGCGTAGCTTGTGTGTCGCTCATCATTTCAATGGCAATCTACTTCGCTTGCCGTCCCATGTTCAAGCACGTTGAAGGCAACACTCCCAAGAAGGCTGACAACAATGCGGCTACAGCTGCCGTTGAAGAACTCACTCCGGCTGAAACAAAGGCACGCGTGGTAGCACTCTGCCTCGTATTCGCAGTAGTAATCTTCTTCTGGATGGCATTCCACCAGAACGGTTTGACACTCACTTACTTTGCAAACGAATTTACTGAGAAGTCTACAACAGGTTTCCTCGGCACACTCTTTAACGTGTGGAACCTCGTTGCAGTTATCGTAGCTGTATATGCAGGCTTCGCAATCTTCCAGAGCAAGACTGCTAAGGCAAAGGCTATTTCAGGGGTTATCGTAGCTGCGATTTTGGTTTACCTCGGTTGGCAGTACATGGAAACTTCTGCTGACATTATTTCTGTTGACGCAAAGTACTTCCAGACCTTCAACCCCTTCTATGTTGTAGCGCTTACTCCCGTCAGCATGGCTGTGTTCTCTTACTTGGCATCAAAGGGTAAGGAACCTTCTGCTCCCCGCAAGATTGCTTACGGTATGCTCATTGCTGCTGTTGGTTTCATCGTAATGGCAGTAGGTTCTATGGGTCTTCTTTCTCCCAATGAACAAAAGGTTGCTGGCGAAGCAGCAGCATTCGTATCTCCCAGTCTCCTTATCAACACGTACCTCGTACTCACATTTGCCGAACTCTTCCTTTCACCCATGGGTATCTCATTCGTGTCAAAGGTTGCACCTCCCAAGCTCAAGGGTATGATGATGGGTGGTTGGTTCGTAGCAACTGCGCTCGGTAACATGCTTACAGTTGTAGGTTCTATGTTCTGGGGCGACCTCTCATTGGTAACAGTATGGGGCATCTTCGTGGTACTCTGCCTCATCTCTGCACTCTTCATGTTCGTCATGATGAAGCGCCTTGAAAAGGTTGCTTAATCCTAACGGATGATACAAATTAAACAGGGTGTGCCAATGCTTTTGGCACACCCTGTTTGTTATTATTGGTGTCCGGTAAACATAAGATTTGAGTAGCATCTAATTGAAATTCAACATAATATTATACTGAATATTTTGACAAGCCCCTCATGTTTGAAATATTCCCCTGGAAGGGGATAAAGCCATTAGCCCAGGGTAACA
>JAZTYI010000114.1:0-7114 GCA_045636885.1 Alloprevotella sp. | reverse complement strand
AAGCCCCCGTAGGAGGGCACACTTGCATAACCGCAGGTGAGCAAGGCGAACCTGCGGTGGGGTATATAAGCGAATAAATCTATCGGTCCCCGTAGGAGGACCCACAGCGCCTGGATATGCTACAAATTGCTTTAACTTAGGTGATAATATAGCAGTTGACCCAAGTTGAAGTTTCATGACGCTGAAGGCGTCACCGCTCAATAACTTAAAAATTTCACTCGCTAAATGACGCTGAAGGCGTCACCGCTCGGTAACCGGGTGGTTTGAGCGTAGCGAATACCCCCGGATGGGTGTCAGAGAGTAGTCGCACTCTGGAAGAGTGCCCCAACACCTGACATTTCTTGTTGCTCGTTGCTCGGGCACCCCTCCAGGGTGCGATGCTTGTGTGCTCTCACCGGGGGTACTCACCTCGCTCGCACGCCCCGGTTACTGAGCGGAGACACCTTCGGCGTCTTGTCCACACGCTGGCGCTTGTGCTTTGCCGTCCGGGTGGCAACATACGAGCGAAGCAATGTATGTTTCTGCGAAATCATTTATGGATAAAGGGTAAATGCGCTGCATAGTATTTGCGAACTTTGCGTAATCCGCGTGAGATTTTTTTACCGGACAGCAATAATTTTTTATGGTAATAATATAGCGAGATCTATGGACTCTCATAAAGTAAAATTTGCACATATTTTACAGTGTGCAATAAAACTCGTTTTTGTAATTTTTCTTCATTTTTCAGGGCGAAACATTAACATATATTAACAGTCAGGATACTTGGTAGAGACACGATATCTATTATGGGGCGCAGAATAAGTAACATTAAAAACCGGTTGTTTAACCTTGAAAAAACTAGGTAACTTATTTTTTGCCCCCCAAAATGGGTTTTTCGGGACAAAAAAAGTGGAGATAACCCTGATTTCAAGGGCTATCTCCATTTCCGTAGTACAAAGATACAAAATTTCGGAGCGAAATGCAAATCCGTTAACACTTGTTAACATGAATATTATTTCTCATTTTTCTGCATTTTTGCTGTCCTGTAAATCCTTCAAAATTTGACTTGCAGATCACTTGGCTGCTTCAAGATTATACAGCGGGTTGGCATACATCTTCAAGATGCATTCGCGCAAGAAGGGCACGTCCTTGTTGGGAAGGTCGATAAGGTCGATGCGGCTGTTGAGGTAGTTCTCAAACTTTGCCTTGTCCTTCGCCGTATAATTAGCGGCGTAAGCATTTGTTCCGCTCAAGAGGTCAGCAGCTACGTAGTTGCCGGGATAAATCCTGTAACGGCTGTGGATTTCCTTGTCCATGCGGCGCGCAATTTCGGGGAAGATTTCATTCTTCGGCAGGTCGGCGAGTTCATCAATCCATGTGTTGATGCAGGGAGCGCAAGCGTAGTGCACGCGTCCCTTCTGCCCCTTGATACCCGTAGCCATGTTCTTCATGTCATCGGCCTTCGATTTCTTGAAAGTCTTGTCGTCACGCTTCTGCTGGAATTCCTGTGCCTTGAGATAGTCGCAGGGGTCGTACTCATAAGAGATGGTGAGTGGCACAATATTGAGTTCCTTCAGGCTCTCAATCACATTGCCGTCTTTGCCCAAGGCAAGCATCTTCAGCACGGACTCCTGTGTGCGGTCGTTAGAGTCTTTCGCACGTCCTTCGCGCTGTGCAATCCAGAGGTGTTCCTTCTTCTGCGTCACGGCAAAGTGCATGTAGCGGCTCATAGTCTTGCTGGCCTCCAACATTTCGCGCATCGAGAGCGAGCGCTGCACGATAAACGCTTTGTTGACCCTCACGATGTCCTTAATCCAAGGCTTGATCAGCAGGTTATCACCAATGGCAATTTCTACGGTAGTCTCGTAACCGTTCTTTACCAAAAGGCAACTCAAGTAAGCCGAGTCGAGCACGATGTCGCGGTGGTTGGACACGAAGGTGTAACGCGCCTTGCGGTCGGGGAGTGCTGTGGCGTCGAGGGTGCAACCCTTTGTGGCGCTCCACCAACTTAAGTAGATGATGGGCTTGATAATCTTGAGCTGGAACTCAAGATTGGTCTTACACGACTTTACATACTTCTTAATGAGGCAGTAAGGGATGAAGGGTAGTGTCTTCTTGATGAGTTTCTTCAAGAACTTGTCTTCCAAAAGACGTTCAAACACCTCGGGGAGTTCCTCCGGAGCGTACGGGCGGATGTTATCAAATTCTGCGGGTATCTTCATGGCGGTAAGGGGTGTTAGTTAAAGTTTCATTTCAATAATATCGGCAAGCACATCCTTGATGTCCAAGCCAGCAGCGCGCACCTGTTGGGGAATAAAACTGGTGGCGGTCATACCGGGCGTGGTATTGACTTCGAGCAGGTTGATTTCTTCTTCGCCGGGAGTGCCCGAAAGGATATAGTCAATGCGGATAATGCCGAAGCAGTCGAGGGCGCGGTAGATGAACTTCGTCATTTCGCTCACGCGTTGTGCTGTAGTGGGGGCAATGCGGGCGGGCGTAATTTCTTCTACCTTACCATTATATTTGGCGTCGTAGTCGAAGAATTCCTGAGTGGTAACTACTTCCGTGATGGGGAAAGTTACAACTTCGCCGTCCTTACGCTTGTAGCAACCGCAGGTGATTTCTGTGCCCACCATGAGTTTTTCAATCATTACCTCGTCGCTCTCGTTCATCGCCTTCTCAATGGCGGGAGCGAGGTCGGCTTCGGTCTTGACCTTGGTTACGCCAAAACTGCTTCCGCCCGCATTGGGCTTTACGAAACAGGGAAGTCCGAGGCGCTCAATGATTTCGGCATCCGCGGGGCGCTCCAATCCTTTGCGCACCACGTAACTGTCACTCACATGGATTTGAGGGAAGGTGCGGAGGTAGTTGTTGAGGGCAAACTTGTTGAATGTAAGCGCTTCTACAAACACGCCGCTCGTAGAGTAGGGCATGCCGATGAGGTCTAAATATCCTTGTAGGATGCCGTTCTCGCCGGGTGTGCCGTGAATAGTGATGTAGGCGAAGTCAAAAGTGAATTGTCCTTCGGGAGTAGCGAACGAGAAGTCCGCCTTGTTCATTGGAAGGCGCTCACCGTTGTAAAGCGCAAACCACTCCTGACCACGAAGTTCTACAACTACGGGGTTGAACTTCTCCTTGTCCATAAAGGAAAGGATGCCTTCGGCGCTGCGCAAGGATACGCCGTATTCAGAGGAATCGCCGCCAGCGACGATTGCTATATTTTTCATTGACAAAGTCTTAAAGGGTGAGGGATAAGGTCTATAGTTTCTATAGGACCTATAATAATTATAAGTCTTTATTTCCTAATGCTCCGGCAGTATAAGTGCGCCACTTATCAAGGAGTGCCGTCATGTCGGGTGGGAGAGGGGCATAGAAGTCCATCTCTTCGCCCGTGCGGGGATGCTTAAACCCGAGCGTCATGGCGTGAAGCGCCTGGCGGGGACAGGTGGCGAAGCAATTGCGGATGAAACTGTTGTAGGTCGAACTCTGCGTACCGCGCAAAATTTGGTCTCCGCCGTAACGCTCGTCGCAGAAGAGCGGATGTCCCAAGTGTTTCATGTGCGCACGAATCTGATGGGTGCGACCTGTTTCGAGAACGCATTCTACAAGCGTCACATAACCGAAGCGCTCCAATACGCGGTAGTGCGTCACGGCGTGTTTGCCGATGCCAGAGTCGGGAGGATACACCGCCATTTGCATGCGGTCTTTCTGATGGCGCCCAATGTTTCCCTCTATGCGCCCTTCGTTTTCCTGGAAGTTGCTCCACACAAGGGCGTTGTAACGGCGGCGCGTTGTTTTGTTAAAGAATTGCCAACCGAGGTGGGTCTTGGCATCGGGTGTCTTTGCTACTACCAAAAGTCCAGAGGTGTCTTTGTCAATTCTGTGGATAAGTCCTACGCTGGGGTCGTTAGGGTCGTAGTCGGGATTATCGCGCAAGTGCCACGCAATGGCATTGACGAGTGTGCCTGTGTAGTTTCCGCAACCAGGATGCACCACAAGACCCGCAGGTTTGTTGATGACCATGATGTCGCTGTCTTCATACACCACATCCAGGGGAATATCTTCAGGGAGGATGAGATTTTCGTAGCGCGGACGGTCGAGTAGGAGGGTAACAACGTCGTTAGGTTTTACGCGGTAGTTACTCTTGACGGGCGTGCCATTAACATGAATAAACCCCGACTTAGCGGCCGCCTGAATGCGGTTGCGCGAGGTGTCGGGCATGAGGTTCATGAGGAACTTGTCAATGCGCAGGAGTTCCTGCCCCTTATCGGCTACAGCACGGAAGTGTTCGTAGAGTCCACCGCTCTCACCCTCTTCATCCGTTTCCTCTTCGCTACAGAGCGGTGCGTTGGGGAGTGTTATATCTTCTTCGCTAATGAATGTCATCGTACGTGTTGTTCTTTACGGCTAACGCTATTCGTTAAAACTCTTCTTCAGCATCTTCTTCAGCGGCAAAATCATCCTCTGTGCCCTTGCCTACCACAAGCGTGAGGGGAAGGTCAACGGGAATCTTTTCGCCAGCATTAACGTCGCGTCCGCGTACCTTTACGGCATACACCCAATCGCGGTCGCCAGAGATGTATTGGTGTTCTGTGAGGGTGAAACCAAGCGTTTTCAGTCGCGCTTCGGCTTCTCTCACGGACGTGTTGTTGGCCAAGTCAGGCACCGTCATAGGTCGGGCACCGTTGGCATTCACCGTGAGGTTGATGGTGCGTCCCGTCTTTACGTGCTTGCCGGGCGCGATTGATTGGTCAAGAAGTGTGTAGGGCGCTTGTGTTGTTACGTATCCAGTATCGGTTACAACACCGATAAGTCCAAGCGATTCCAGGCGCATCATGGCCGCCTCAGGTTTCTGACCACGAAGGTCGGGCACCTCAATGCTTTCACCGTGGCGCGTATAATTATTGAGGAAGATCATGGTGCCCCAAATCACGATGGCAAGAAATAATAGCATTGCGAGGCCATTACCCCAAACCATAGGGCTGATGAGTTTCTTTCCGATATTCTTAAAGTCCATAGTATATATATGTGTAGTCCTTTGGCAAAGTTAAAATAAAAAAATGAGAGAAGTAAGATTTCTAAGAAAAACCTACTTCTCTCATTATGCTTTAAACCTCGTCGCATGTAGTCTCTCGACTACGCAGAGATTTACTTCTTGCCGTGAACTTCGTCAGATACGGTCAACTTTTTGCGGCCCTTTGCGCGGCGAGCTGCCAAAACGCGACGACCATTTGCTGTCAGCATGCGCTGACGGAAACCATGCTTGTTGTTTCTCTTGCGGTTGTGAGGTTGGAATGTTCTTTTCATTGTCTTATATTATTTTCTTGTTAATCAACGGATGTGGGTTTTCGGGGTGCAAAGTTAGGAATAATTTTTTACCCTGCAAAATATTAACCGTCTTTTTTAAAGATTGATGGGTAGGATATCCTTGGATTACCTGGAAAACATAGGTATATTCAGAATATCCAGGGGTGCTGGGTAGTTTTTGCGTAGTGAATTCTATCCCTTTCAGGGAAAGCCCCCTCCGCAAGTTAGTTGTACTCTGTTCTCTGTACTCTGTCAGTTGTACTCTGTACTCTGTTCTCTGTACTCTATTTTTACTGTCCCGAGAAGCGCTTCACCTGTTCAGCAATGAGTTCGGCATCGTCGAAGTAGTTAATCTTCATGGCGCGACGCACATCATCAAGTGTGGCTGCGGCAACTTCACGTGCATCTTCGCAACCGCGCTTGAGCATGTCGTAAATGGCGGGGATGTCCTTTTGGAACTCCAAACGGCGCTGGCGGATGGGTTCGAGTGTTTCGTTGAGGATGCTTTCGAGGAAGCGTTTGCACTTCACGTCGCCGAGTCCGCCACGTGTGTAGTGTTCCTTGAGTTCGTTGAGGTTAGCATAGTCCTTCCAGTAGCGGTCAAAGTGTTCGTCGGTGCAGAACGCATCGAGGTAAGTAAACACTGCGTTACCTTCTACATGGCCAGGGTCACTTACATTTACGTGTAAGGGGTCGGTGTACATCGACATGACCTTCTTGCGCATTTCGTCGGCAGTTTCCGAGAGGTAGATGCAGTTGCCCAACGACTTAGACATTTTTGCCTTACCGTCAGTACCGGGGAGGCGGAGACAAGCCGCATTTTCGGGGAGCATAATCTGAGGTTCTACGAGCGTATCGCCATAGATGTGGTTGAAGCGGCGCACGATTTCAGTCGCCTGCTCAATCATGGGACGCTGGTCTTCACCTGCGGGAACGGTTGTCGCACGGAAGGCCGCGATGTCGGCAGCCTGAGATACGGGATAGGTGAAGAAACCTACGGGAATGGAACTTTCAAATCCGCGCATGGCGATTTCAGTCTTCACCGTGGGGTTGCGCTGCAAGCGACTCACGCTTACGAGGTCCATGAAGTAGAACGAGAGTTCGCAGAGTTCGGGAATTTGACTCTGAATGAAGAGTGTTACCTTTTCAGGGTCGAGTCCGCACGCCAAATAGTCAAGTGCCACTTCAATAACATTCTGACGCACCTTTTCGGGATTGTCAATGTTGTCGGTAAGTGCCTGAGCGTCGGCGATAAACACAAACATCTTCTTGAAGTCACCTTCATTCTGAAGTTCAACGCGACGACGGAGTGAACCTACAAAGTGACCAATATGAAGGCGGCCCGTAGGGCGGTCGCCTGTAAGGATAATCTTTTCGTTTGCCATATTCTTGTGGAGTGTTTTTACGGATTCAGAAGGGTGCCTATTTCGTATAGGCGCCTATGAGTGTGCAAAATTACGAAATTTTAATCACATTGCAAAGCGTAAATCCATCATAGAAAAAACTCTCTCAGATAGCGTTGAATTTATTAGTGCGTGAATTTAAATTATTAGTGACTTAGTGCGCGCTATTAGTGATTAAATTTTGACTATTTAAGATAGGGTTTTAAATGGTTGTATGACTGAGGCGCGAATGCCTAACTTCACCCTCTGGCAGAGGCGATTATACAGAAATAAAAAGGCAATAATATAGGTGTTGACCCATCTGATATTTATGAATGCATTGCCCCCGTAGGAGGGCACACTTGCCTAACCGCTGGTGAACGCAGTGAACCTGCGGATTAGGGATAACAGTTGAGTTTCTCTATCGGTCCCCGTAGGAGGACCCA
>JAZTYI010000113.1:0-48803 GCA_045636885.1 Alloprevotella sp. | reverse complement strand
TGCTTTTGCCCCTTCAGGGCGCAAACCCAAACATCCATAGACCCAGGGCGTTGCCCTGGGCTGGGTGCTTATTGGCCTTTCAGGCCGTTACTTCTCAAAAACTTTACCGGACACCAATATTATAAGATGATGTACTAAACAACTGTGTCATCCTTGAAAAGATTACCAGACAACAATAAAATACCAGTAATCTTTGCCTGCTTGAAGATAAAATGCTAACTTTGTAACAAATAAAATGATGTTTGTAGTCTATAAAATTGTACCTCTATGAACAATATATTAGCATTTAATCTTTCCACGCCAAACGACGTGGCGCAGCAAATTGCGGCGAGAGTAAAGGCACGCCGATTAGAACTCAATCTGACGCAGGAAGGAATGGCGACGAGGGCTGGGATGAAGTTTGCTACCTATCGTAGATTTGAGCAGACGGGTGAAATCGCGTTGAGGGGACTGCTTCAAATTGCATTTGCACAGAATGCATTAGCAGACTTCGATAGTGTGTTTACGCAGAAACAATTTCAGTCCATCGATGAGGTGCTAAACGAACAAAAGGTGAATCGCAAACGAGGCAAGAATAATGAATAGTGTCAAGCTGGCACGCATTCCGCACGGAAACCTCACAACCTCATAACCTCAAACCTCATACCCTCATCTCATAACCTCACCTTATAACCTTAAGACCTAACAAGTTGAGCACATGCGAAACTTGTATTAAGTTTTATTATACTTCCCGTTAAGGTTATTTATGACAAAGAGTTAGCACCAACCGTTTTACGCACCATACCTTTGCAACATCTAAAAACTCATGTTATGAAAAAGATTGTTTTAGGAGTCGTTGCTATGAGCAATGCGATTGTCGGAATGGCCTGCACGGGTATTTCGCTTACTGCCAAGGATGGAAGTTACATTCAAGCGCGCACTATTGAGGGGGCGCAAATGGATTTGCCGGGGATGTATGTTGTGATTCCTCGTGGCGAGGAGTTGCAATCCTTTACGCCCATGGATGCTAACGGCATGAAGTTCGTGGCGAAATATGGTGTCGTAGGACTTTCCGTAGTGCGCGAAGAATTTATTGCCGAGGGGATTAACGAAAAAGGGTTGTCCACAGGACTGTTCTTCTTTCCGCACTACGGCAGTTACCACCCCTTTGAAGAACACTTGCGCGAGAATACTATAGGTGACCTGCAACTGAACCAATGGATGCTCACCCAATTTGCTACGGTGGATGAAGTTATTACTGCCATTCAGTCGGGAGACCTGCGCATTGTGGGATTAGACAATGAGGCGGTGGTGCATTGGCGAATTGGCGATGCCAGTGGGCGTCAGGTTGTGCTTGAAATTATGGACGGTGTGCCTCATTTTTATGAAAACACGGTGGGCGTAATCACTAATGCGCCCGATTTTCAGTGGCACCTTACCAATCTAAACAATTATGTGAACCTCTTTCCCGGAGATGCGCAACGCCAAATCTTAGGCAGGCAGGAACTTTTCCCCATGGGCGGCAATAGCGGTTTCCTTGGGTTGCCAGGAGATGCCACTCCCCCGTCGCGCTTTGTGCGTGCCGCTTTCTATCGTGCCACTGCGCCCCAATTAGATGACGCTTTCAGCACGGTGAAACAATGTTTCCACATCCTTAATAACTTCGACCTCCCCATAGGCGCCGAACATCCGCTGGGCACAGTCCCCGACATTCCCAGCGCCACGCATTGGACTTCTGTAATTGACTTGACACACCGCAAAGTGTATTTCAAAACGGCTTACAACAACACCATTCGGTGTATCGAACTGGCAAAGATTGACTTCACTAAAGTAACGTATCAAGCGCACCCCTTTGACAAGGTGAAGGAGCAACCCGTGGAGCGGATTGTGATTAAATAGTATATTATTGGTGTCCGGTAAAAAATCTCAAGCAGAGTCCGCAGAGTTTCGCAAAGACTATGCAGAAAAAAATTCTTCTCTAATGGCGGATTTCGCAAAGACATACTTTGCTTCGCTCGTATGTAACCATCCGGATGGCAAGCACAAACAAAGTGTGTGCCCTCTGCGTAATTCCATCCATATTTATCCTGGGTCCGCATGGTCTCTGCGATCTCTGCGGTCTCTGCGTGAAAAAATAAAAAGAGGGGGGCTTGTACACATGAAATGACATCATAGTTTGAGAGTTAGAAGCATTAACCGGACAGCGATAATAGTATATAGACAACTTGGCGCTACTCTAATAGTTCGAAAACTAAAAATGAAGAGTTTGTTCTATATCGAAAATCCCGTAAAACGGGGGACCAGTTCTCATCTGAAAAATGAAGAAAAATGAGAAATAATATTGGTGTTAACAAGTGTTAACGGATTTGCATTTCGCTTGGAAATTTTGTATCTTTGCGTTACGGAAGTGGAGATAGCCCTTGAAATCAGGGTTATCTCCACTTTTTTTGTCCCGAAAAACCCATTTTTGGGGTCAAAAAATAAGTTACCTAGTTTTTTCAAGGTTAAACAACCGGTTTTTAATGTTACTTATTCTAGCGCCGCAAATAGACATTGTCGCGAGGACGAGTAGGTGGAGTGTTAATGTTTGTTAAAGTTTTCAGCGAAAAATGACGAAAAATGAAGGCAGCAACTGTCACAATTTTTCGCCACTGATAGCCTTTGTTTTTAAGTCGCGAATGAACGCGAATATCCAGAAAGGACTGGAGCAGTGTCCGAGCAATAAGGTATGCCTGATGCTGGGGCACTCTTTTAGAATGCGACTCCTATCTGACATCCATCTGGAGGTATTTGCTACGCTCAAACCGCCACGGTTACTAAGCGGTGAAACCTTCGGCGTCATTATCAATAAAACCGAATAATAGATACTTCGAGGTGAGCGTATGAGCGTCTGCTTAATTGCAAAGCACGAACGTGGCGTGATAACCCGGCAAAGGGCGGTCGCTGAGCCAGAGGTTGATGCCCTGCTTCATCATCATCTGGCGCTAGAGGGGCTGACCGATGCCCGTGCCTGTGGGTTTGGTGGTGAAGAAGGGGATGAAGATTTCGCTTCTCACCTCGGCGGGGATGGGACTTCCGTTGTTGCTGACAGAGAGTGATATTCGAATGCGATAAGCAAAAGATTTCCCGCATGCTAAATTCGTTATTCGCGCAATTCGTGTTCTCTCAAGTACAATCCGGATGGCATTTACAAGTGCCTTTCAGTTCGTGTTCAAAGAAGAAAAAGTCTCATCCTGGTCACGTGGATAATGAGAAGACGCAGGTATAAAAAAGTGGAGAGGACTTCTTGTTGAGGTCCTCTCCACTTTACTGTACTATATAATAAGGTGTATGTTTACCATTCCGCATCCACTGCATAGGGATAGCGGCGGCAGGGATCGGCGAAGGTGGCGGTGCTTTCTGCGAGTGCGGCTGCTGAGGGTTTGAGTTTGCCCTTAAACACCTGCTTGCCGTTTACAAAAACCGTGACTGCGCGCTTGGGGTTAAAGAGACGCTCGTCAAGGAAAATGCGCAATTTTCCGTGGGGTGAGGGAGTGTAGTGCTTCACTTGGCTCAAGGGAATACCCATTCCCGGATCGCGAATCGTAATTTCGTAAGTGACGTGTTCAGCCGTAATGTGAATCTCGTTCTTACGGGTTTCGTAGGTGTAGAACGTGCGGTTGCCAGCGCTGTCTGCCACTTCTTCCACTACCTTTAGGTTGTAAAACGCATTACGCTTCCAGCCGTCCATCTCAAAATTCTCCCAGCGGAACACTTGAGGCGCTGCGTTGCGCACATGTCCTGCCAACCAGGGCGTTGTAGGCGCATAGTCAATGCTATGTCCGCGACCCTCGGGAAGATGAATCCAATGGCGGTAATAACCAGGGAAGTGGGCTGCCAAAGTATCGAGCGCCGCACCCGTACGACGGGTTAAAATGTCGCGATAAAAGGCGCGGTCGAGTTCACCTGTGCGAAGCGAGAATGCCGTGTGCATTAAGTTTTCAGCAGGAGCATTTTGGAGCGGTTCTCCTCCCGCCATCGGACCCGCACCTGCAAGATAGTCGGCATAGAAACTCGCCAAGCGCTGACTGCCATAACCTCCTTCGGAAATACCAAAGAAATAGAGGCGAAGGGGATTGATGTTCTTATCCACAAGTGCGCTACGCAACACGTGTTGCCACACATATTGCTTGCCACGTTGCCACCAGCGGTAATATTCTCCCTCATTCGGAATCTGAGGTACGAGATAGGTGCTCGGACCGTCCTTGAAATAGTTGGCAAGTTTGAGTCCCGTAGCCCATTCATTCGCCTTCGGTCCCGAACCATGGAGATAAAGGAAGAAGGGATAACCCTCGGCAGGCTTTTCTCCCTTTGTGCCGTAGTAGTAAGGCATGCGGGCGTTGGGTTCCAAGTTTTCGGGAATTTCGTATGCCCCTTGTGAGTCGGCAGAAATCGCCTGCTTGGTGTAGCAAGAGGCTTCCGTGAAACTTTCTTGCCAAAGCGTCCATGCTTCGTCGGCAGAAATCTGTGCCGTTTGTAAGGTGGCGTCGGGTGCAGGAACAAGTGTTCCGGCAGGAGCACTAATGACCTTCTTGAAGTAGTCCTTAATGGCAACAGACGGCGATTGTGCTGCTGCTAAAAGGGGAAAGAGGGTGAGTAGGAGGGATGTTTTTTTCATGATGTAAGTATCATTTATCTCAAACATACCCCCTCCCCGACTAAAGTCGGTACTCCCCCTAACTTAGAGGGAGAATTTAGAATGTGTACTTCACAGAATTTTCCAACTGATTTTTTATGAGAATCTTATGCGGAATTTTCTAACGGAAGTGTGTATATAAATTCTCCCTCTAAGTTAGGGGGAGTACCGCCAACGGCGGGGAGGGGGTATGTTTAATGGGTTAATTTATAGCGTTCCAATCTTAAACGAAAAGGCTTCTGACTAAGAAGAACAGGAGTGGCATGAGGAGCGCAGGGAGTAGGTTGATGGTCTTACAATCCTTAATGTGCATCACACCAAGTCCAGCTGCCGCGATAAGAACACCCCCAACGATGGAGGTTTCTGCCACCAATTCATCGGAGATTAAGTCTGCCGACATTTTTGCAATAAGATAAAAACCGCCTTGCCAGAGGAAAACGAAAATGGCAGTAACTGCCGTCCAAATACCGTAAGAGGAGGCAATGACAATCATCGTTACGAGGTTCAAAATTGCCACCGTCATGAGATACGTACTATCTCCCTTGAGCGCCAAAAGCACGGGCCCCATCATGGAAAGCGTACCGACGCAGCATAGGAGTACTGCCGTCGTGATTCCTTGGGCAATGTCGTTCCCACTTCCTTTGCTCACCTTCTGCGTAGCGCTCTCCATGCGTTGGTCAAAACGAAGGGCAGTGCCGATAAGTCCGCCCACGGAAAGACACCCAATAAAGAGCACGGGGTAGTTGGACAATTTCATATTTTCCATAGCCACGCTGATGCCCAAAACTAAGGCAGCGAGCCCCATGGCGGTGTTCATCACCGTGATGTACTTATCGCGAATGAATCTCTTGGCAAGGGCGCCGATAAGGCTACCAAGAATTACGGTAAAGGCGTTGAGGAGGAGGTAGAACATAGGTTAAAGAAATGAGAAAGGAGAAATGAGAAAGGAGAAAATGCCTTGCGGGGCGGTACTTCTCGTTTGAAGTAAAGAGGGTATGGTGGAGTGAGAGGGAATGTAAGGGGAGTCGGTTTTGCTGAGTCGGAAGAATTTAGAAAAGTAAAGCAACCCGCATGGTGACTTTCTCCTTTCTCATTTCTCCTTTCTCATTTCCTAATTCCCTTCCCTCAAAAAGTCGAACATGTCAAAGAGTTCGTCCTTCGTGGCATGCTGATTGAGGCAGATGTCTCCGACATTGTTGAGGAGGGTAAAGTTAATGACGCCACCCACATTCTTCTTGTCGTGCGTCATATAGTCGTAGAGTTGCGCGTATTGCTTACAGGTAAAATCAAACTTGCCGTAGTGCTCATTGATATACTGAACCGTTTGGCGCATTCGGTCAGTAGGGAAACCCAATTTTGTTGCGCTGAGGTATAACTCACCGGCAAGTCCCCAAGCTACGGCATAACCGTGAAGCAAGACACGATTCTCGTGCAGGGCAAGACTTTCAAAGGCGTGCGCCGTAGTATGCCCGAGGTTTAAGGCTTTACGAATGCCTTTTTCCGTAGGGTCTTCCGCCACAATGCGACGCTTGACGTCAATGCTTTGGCGCACAAGGTCCTGAAGCAGGGAATAATCGGGCTGGGAGAGTTCGAAATTCAAATGTGTTGCCCACATTTCTACGCCGTCAAGTAAGGAGTGCTTGAGCATTTCGGCATAACCCGAGCGTAAGTTTGGAGCATCGAGGGTGCGGAGAAACTGCGTGTCAATGATGACGACTTCAGCTTCGCGAAAGACTCCAATTTCGTTTTTCAACCCATTAAAGTTAATTCCCGTCTTACCGCCAACGGCTGCGTCAACCATGGCAAGGAGCGTTGTGGGTATGTTAATGAAGGGAATGCCTCTCTTAAACGTAGCAGCAGCAAATCCGCCGAGGTCAGTAACCATCCCTCCGCCAAGGCAAAGTAAGAGTGAGTGGCGACTTCCTCCACCATTGCCGAGCGCTTCCCACACCGTGGCAAGGCTTTCTAACGTCTTGCTCGCGTCAGTACTCCCAATTGTGATGTGCTGGGCATTGCTAACCGCCACACTACTCTTCAACAGGGGCAAGCAACACTCCTGCGTCGTCGTGTCGGTCAGTACGAACACACGGTCGGGCGCAATTTGCGCGACAAGACTATCTAATTCGTCGCAAAGGTTTTGCGCATAAATGATTTGTTGCATGGGGCAGGGAAATGAGAAAGGAGAAATGAGAAAGGAGAAATGCCATGCGGGGTATAACCCTCACCTTGTTCAGTAATTTCAATTTGATGACAGGGAGCGCATTTCTCCTTTCTCCTTTTTCCTTTCTCCTTTAATTTAGAACTTTACTCCTTCAAAATCCTCAATCTTCTCGCGCATCCAAGTGGGAATTTCCACGGGCGATTGCTGAGAGAGGGAGAAGGTCACCACTACGGTGTAACATTCGCAGAGTATCTTTTGTGTCTTAACGTTCACCGCTTGTTGGTGGAAGGTAATGCTCTTCGACCCAAGGCGAGAGATACGCGTTTGCATTTCGATTTCGTCGCCGTGGAAGATGGGGAAGAAGAAATCAGCCTTGATGTTTGCCACCACGGGTACAATGTCGCGGCGGTAAAACTCACGGTCGATGAGGTTCATGAGATAATCCTCCTTGCCCAAGTCGTAATAGGCGAGGTAAGCATTATTGTTGATATGTCCGAATCCGTCAACGTCATTAAAACGTAACTGAATGGGGATGCGGCGTTTGAATACGGGTTCCATAGTTATGTGAGGTTTTTAGTTTCTGAGTTTATAGGTTTTTAGGGGTGCGCTGAAATTGAGTATTAAAGGTCTTTAAGGTCTCTAAAGTCATTAAGGTATTTAACGTCTTGGGAAAAATTCTGCAAGGCCTTAAACCTTATAACCTTACTACCTCAAAACCTCAATGTTAGAACCAATTTCGCGCCACGCTTCTCATACGTCCGCGGTCGGGTACGAAGTCTAATGTCTCGTCGTCAATACGGAAAAACTCACGTAAGGCATAGATGTTCTGCTCTTCGTCAGTCGTGCAATTCTCACGCTTGCGGAAGAGGTGATTTCTCGCATCCAGAATCTCCACTGCGTCATGGTTGTAATCGGCAGGTTCACCGCTGGTGCGTATTTCGGCAACGACGAATCGTTCGAGGGCATCTATAAAGTTTTCCATAAGACTTGCAAAGGTACAAATTTCTTTATGGAGGGCTTGGAAATCAACGGAGAATTTTCGGTATTATATAAATATTGTGTATGCCGACCTCTAAAACGACGCTTTTTCAGTTCCCACTCCCCGTTATTCTTTAGAAATGTCTTAAATTTGCAAGATATTAGGGCGTTTGCCCTCTTAAAGTTTAGAAGACTATGATGAAAGGAAAACATATCGTTTTGGGCATCACCGGAAGCATTGCTGCTTACAAGGCATGCCAACTCATTCGCCTCTTTGTGAAAGCTGGTGCCGAGGTTCAGGTAGTTATTACTCCCTCAGGTAAGGAGTTTATCACACCTGTTACACTCTCGGCACTCTCTTCCAACCCCGTAATCAGCGAATTCTTTGCGCAGCGCGACGGTTCGTGGCATAGTCATGTCGACCTTGGACAGTGGGCGGACGTTATGGTTATCGCTCCCGCTACAGCGTCTTCGATTGGCAAAATGGCGAATGGCATTGCCGACAATATGCTGATTACGACCTACCTTTCGATGAAGGCGCCCGTGTTTGTGGCACCCGCGATGGACTTAGATATGTTTGCGCATCCCTCTACGCAACAAAACCTTGACCGCCTCCGTTCCTTTGGCAATCATATCATAGAACCCGCTTCGGGAGAGTTGGCCTCTCACCTTGTAGGTAAAGGCAGAATGGAGGAACCCGAAGTTATTTTCGATCGCATCGCTCGCTTCTTTGCGCAACAGCAAGGTCCGAAGCGCCGTGTCTTGATTACGGCGGGACCTACGTATGAAAAGATTGACCCCGTGCGTTTCATTGGTAATTATTCCAGTGGTAAGATGGGTTATGCCTTAGCGGAGGAATGCGCCAAGAGAGGTTGGGAAGTGGAACTCGTAAGTGGTCCTACGAAACTGGAAGTGAAGCATCCCAATATCCGACGTACGGACGTGGAAAGTGCTGCTGAAATGTACGAAACCACTACGGCGCTCTTCCCTTCGTGCAATGCAGCAATCATGTGTGCCGCTGTTGCAGACTTTACCGTAGATGCCGTGGCGGCGGAAAAGATAAAGCGTGGCGAAAGTGGGTTGGAACTCAATCTTGTTCCCACTCGTGACATCGCTGCTACCTTAGGCGCGCAAAAACGTGCTGACCAGCGCCTCGTGGGTTTCGCCCTTGAAACCGTAAATGAGTTGGCGCACGCTCAGGAAAAGTTGCGTCGCAAGCAATTAGACTTTATCGTGCTCAACTCCCTCAATGATGCCGGCGCAGGTTTCCAACACGACACGAATAAAGTGACCATCATTCCCGCAGAAGGCGCTCCCGTGCCCTTCGCTCTCAAGTCGAAGACGGAAGTTGCCAAAGACATTCTCGATTATCTATGTTCGCTCGATTAAAATACCTCTGCGTTTCTCGCCTTTGGGCATTGCTCCTATGTCTCTTCCTGATGCCCGCCACCCTTTGCGCACAAGAGTTGGACGCAAAGGTAACGGTGAATGCGCAAAAGATTGAGGGCACCAACACCGCCGTATTCGAGGCGCTACAAGAGGCATTGAAGGAGTTTATCAATACGCGCCAGTGGACGAATCTCCAATTCCGTCCCAACGAACGCATTTCGTGTAGTTTTTCTATCACGATTGAAAAATACGATGACGCAACGGGCGACGCCACAGCCTCACTCATGGTGCAGAGTAGCCGACCCGTGTATAATAGTGCCTATACGACGACCGTCTTTAGCACAAACGACCCCAACTTTAGCTTTAACTATCGCGAGTTTGACCAACTGGAGTTTAACGCAGACGTAATTGACAAGGACCTCACGGCACTCATTGCCTACTATGCCTATCTCATCATCGGCATGGACTTAGACACGATGGCGCCACTCGGAGGTACGGACGCTTTAGAGACGGCGAAGACCATCGTAACGAATTCCCAGAGTCTGCTTCTCTCAGCCAAGGGTTGGAAAGCCTTTGATGATGAGAAAAATCGCTTTGCCATTATCAACGATTACTTGGATAATGGCATGGAGGACTATCGCAAGTTCCAGTATAAGTATTACCGCGAGGGCTTAGACATAATGGCGGAAAACGCCGACCGAGGTCGTGCCGCGATTACGGAAGCTTTTGACCTCTTAAAGGCAGCTCGTGAAAACAAACCCATGTCCCGTCTTCCCGAACTCTTTACGGAGTACAAGCGTGACGAAATTGTGAATATCTATGTCGGCAAGGCTACGGCGAAAGAGAAGGAAGAACTCTACGAACTCTTGAGTCGTATCAACGCTTCGCAGAATACTTATTGGAGGAAGATACAGAAGTAAGGTTATCCCCTTTAGGGGAAAGGTTATAAGGTCGCTACGCTCTTAGGTTATAAGGGCTGTGCAGACCGAATGGCACCTTATAACCTCATAACCTATAAACCTTAAAACCTTATAAGAAAATTGTTAACCCACCTCACTATATCCAACTACGCCCTTATTGAAAAACTCGACATTGACTTGTCGAGTGGTTTTTCTGTGATTACGGGTGAAACCGGTGCGGGTAAGAGTATCATCTTAGGCGCACTTGGGTTGATTTGTGGCCAACGTGCGGACGCCAAAGCCTTGAAGGCGGGTGCTGCCAAGTGTCTTATCGAAGCCACTTTTGATGTTTCGGGTCTGCAACTCGAACAATTTTTTGCGGATAACGACATTGATTTCGACGGCGCGGAATGTATTGTGCGCCGTGAGATAACTGCGGCGGGCAAAAGCAGAGCTTTTCTCAACGATACCCCAGTTCAGCTCACCGTTCTCAAAGAACTTTCGGCGTATATTATTGACATCCATTCGCAACACCGAAACCTCCTCATGGGACGCGAAGATTTTCTGCTTTCTGTCTTAGATGTGATGGCGGATAATGCGGATTGTCGCAAGGAATATGCCAGCGCTTTCCACGCTTATACTGTTGCTGAAAAGGAACTCCGACAGCTACGTGAGCAGGTGGCGAAGGACCAAACGGATACGGAGTATATGCAGTTCCAGTTGCAACAACTCGAGGACGCCAACCTCAAGGAGGGCGAGCAAGAAGAGTTGGAGCAGGAGCAAGAACTCCTGGAGCACGCCGAGGAAATCCGCCAGTCGCTCCAGGGTGCCTACACGATGCTCAACGCTGAGGATTGCGCCGTCACCCAACAGTTGCGCCAAGCCGTGAATGCCTTGCGCCAGGTGGAGCGTGTGATGCCCGACGCCGCAAGTTGGGCTGAGCGCTTGGAGAGTTGCAGAATCGAACTTGCCGACCTTGAACAAGACATCGAGCAAGCCGCAGAGCGCACCGAGGCCGACCCTCAGCGCCTCGCCTATCTTGATGAGCGCCTCTCCACCCTCTATAGTTTGCAAAAGAAACACCGCAAGACGAGTGTAGAAGAACTTATCGCCCTTCGCGACTCCCTTGCCGAGCAACTCGACCGTATTGAAAACAGCGACGAGTATCTTGCGAAGAAAACACTTGAAGTAGAACAACTCTATAAGTCGCTTTGCGCCATCGGAAAGGCACTTACAAAGACGCGCATGACGGCAGCTACAACGCTTCAATCTGGCCTTTGCGAGCGCCTGCAACTTTTAGGCATGCCTGCCGTACAAGTAGCCTTCCAAATTACGGAACGTGCCAACCCCGAAACTTCAGGGATGGACGCCGTGACCTTCCTGTTCAGCGCCAACAAAAATGTGCCGATGCAAGATGTTTCACAAATTGCATCTGGGGGTGAAATAGCCCGCCTCATGCTTTCGTTGAAGGCCATTCTTTCGGAACATCAAAACCTGCCGACGATCATCTTCGACGAAATTGATACCGGAGTTTCCGGTAAGATGGCAGAAAAAATGGCAGAGGTAATGCAAGTGATGGCCAAGTCGTGCCAAGTGATTTGCATCACCCACTTGCCACAGATTGCCGCCCTTGGCGAGGCGCATTACTTTGTGTATAAAACGGAAAGCGCTGACGCCACAACAAGTAGCATCAAGCAACTGGACAACGAGGGACGCATTCGCGAAATTGCCACCATGCTCAGCGGTGCAGAACTCACCGCGGCGGCCATGGAGAATGCCAAGGCGCTGCTTAGAATTTAGAATATAGAGTGGTGAAGTTCTCGCTCGTTCCTCAACTATTTATGCAATGAAAAAGATTATATTCCTGCTTCTACTTTTCCCCCTTTCGATCTTTGCTGCGAAGAAACCGCAGCAGGCGGTGGTCAACCTTATCAGCTATAAGGCTGACGGCACCATTCTTGCTTCGGGCTATGGTTTCTTGCTCAGCGCCGAAGGCAAAACGGTGGTACCTTACACCCTGCTTGAAGGCGCTGTGCGTGCCGAAGTGATTGACGCAAAGGGCAAACGCTATCCCGTGCACCGCATTGTCGGAGCAAGCAGCACCTACGACCTTGCTGTGGTGACGCTTCAGTCCGAGAAACCCCAATTCGACTTTTTTACCGTAGCAAAAGATAGCGCACGCGTAGGAGAAACTTTGACTCTTTATCAGTATAGCACGTCAAAGAAGGCAAAACCCGTAACGGTGGAAATGAAAGTCGTGACGCCCTACGATGGTCTTCATTATTATGAAACGACTGCCGCTAACGAACTCCTCAATTTCGGATGCCCGTTGCTAAATCACGCAGGCGAGGTGGTCGGAATGGTGCAGCGCAATGTTACGCCCAGCGCTACAACTTCGTGTGCCATCGACGCGCGCTTTATTGCCCAACTTAAGATTACGGCCGTAAGTGCCTTAAATTCCGACCTCCGCAAGATTCGCCTCCCCAAGCAACTCCCTGCCAACGAAGAACAGGCGTTGAGTTACGTACTGATGCTTGACGTGGCCGATTCGTTGTTGATACACACGGCTTATCAAGATTTTAACACGGCCTACCCCAAGAATCCCGAGGGTTACTTGAATTTGGCCAACTTCTTCACCGCCTATGGCAATTATGACCAAGCGCAGGAGTACGTTAACCAAGCCTTTGAAGTGAGCGAAAAAAGGGACGAAGTGCATTTCGCTTTCAGCAAGTTGCTCTACACGTTTGCAGCATCAGGAGCGCCTGCCTATGCCGATTGGAACGCTAAGAAAGCAGCCACTGAGGCCAGTGCTGCCTACGCTTTGAATCCTATGCCCCTTTATCTCCAACACATGGCCCTGTGCAACTATCTTGGAGGCGATTATCAAAAGGCTTTGGAGGACTTTGAAGCAGTGGGCAAGACGGAATTTTCCACGGCAGAAACCTTTTACCGCGCTTCGAAGTGTGTAGAGGCAATGGGGGGCGACACACTCCGTCGCATTGCTTTGCTGGATAGCGCCATTGTGCGCTTGCCCAAACCCATTACCCCCAGAAATGCAGGTTATGTGATGGAACGTGCAAACCTTTATTATGAAGTGGGAGAATACCGTAAGGCGGTTACAGATTACGATACCTATGAGAAGATTATGGGCGCCCAAAATTTGACCGACCGCTTCTATGCCCTGCGTTCACAGGTGGAACTCGCTGCGCGTATGTACCAACAGGCATTGGACGATATGCTCTTCGCCGTTCACCTCAATCCCTCCCATTATTACTACCATCAGGAATGCGCCCGCATTTACCTTGTAGTAGGGCAGTATGACAATGCCGTAACCTACGCTCAAAAGTCTCTCACCCTCAACGCTGAAAATCCCGAGGCGCACCGCCTTTTGGGACTTGCCCTCCAAAAATTAGGGCGCGAGGCTGAATCGCAAGAGCACTTGAAATGGGCAGAATAAAAACACATTCAGGGCAACCCCAAAAATACCTGCCAGTAACAGCTACTTTATAGATGAAAAAATGAGACAAATTTGACCTTCATTTTTTTTAATTTCTCTTCATTTTTCCGCTAAAACTTTAACAAACATTAACACTCTACCTACTCGCCCTTGCAATAATGTCTATTTGCGGCGCAAGAATAAGTAACATAGAAAACCGGTTGTTTAACCTTGAAAAAACTAGGTAACTTATATTTTGACCCCTAAAAATGGGTTTTTCAGGATAAAAAAAGTGGAGATAGCCCCGATTTCATGGGCTATCTCCACTTCCGTAATACAAAGATACAAAATTCTGGAGCGAAATGCAAATCCGTTAACACTTGTTAACACCAAATAGTTTTTGCTTTTTTTCTTCATTTTTTGGAGCGAAGATGGGGGTGCAAAATCAGTTCCCATCTGCCTAAGAAATGGAGGCAATAATTTTGGGGGAAGAGGACGTTTCTTTTCGCTTTCATTTACTCCTTCTTGCGAATCTCCGTGCGGCGAATTTTTCCGCTGATGGTCTTCGGAAGTTCGTCTACAAACTCAATCACTCGGGGATATTTGTAAGGCGCTGTGACGCGCTTCACATGGTCTTGGAGTTCCTTAATCAGTTCAGGCGAAGCCGCCTCCTTATATTCCTTCGTGAGAATAATCGTGGCCTTAACCACCTGACCGCGCACTTCATCGGGCACACCCGTTATGGCGCATTCGAGAACGGCAGGGTGGGTCATCAGCGCACTTTCCACTTCGAAGGGACCTATGCGGTAACCCGAACTCTTGATGACATCGTCGGCACGACCTACAAACCAGTAGTAACCATCTTCATCCTTCCACGCTACGTCGCCCGTGTAGTAAACGCCATCGTGAAGTACTTCGGCGGTGCGCTCGGGGTCGCGGTAGTAACCCTGGAAGAGGCCGACGGGTTTCTTCGTGCCAAAGCGTACCACGATTTGCCCCTGCTCACCCGCTTCTACCGAACGTCCGTCGGCATCAATGAGATCCACGTCATACTGCGGGTTGGGGAGTCCCATGCTTCCGGGTTTGGGCGTTGTCCAAGGCATGTTGCCAATGGTGAGCGTTGTTTCCGTTTGTCCAAATCCCTCCATAAGCGAGATGCCCGTGAGTTCCTTGAACGTGTCAAAGACGGCGGGGTTCAGGGCTTCGCCGGCAATCGTACAATATTCGAGGGCGGAGAGGTTGAAGCGGGTTAAGTCTTCATGAATCAAGAAACGGAAAATAGTGGGCGGCGCGCAGAGCGAAGTTATCTTGTAGTCCTGAATTTTCTGAAGGATGTCGGCGGGCGTAAACTTCTCGTGGTCGTACACGAAAACCGTTGCGCCACTAATCCATTGGCCGTAAATCTTTCCCCAAGCGGCTTTTCCCCAACCTGTGTCGGCTATGGTGAGGTGAAGACTGTTGGGCTTGAGATTATGCCAGAAGTGCGCCACACAGATGAGTCCCAGGGGATAGGTAAAGTCGTGTGCCACCATTTTGGGTTGCCCTGAAGTGCCGCTGGTAAAGTAGATGATCATCGTGTCATCATTCGTGTTGCCCTCGGCAGGGCGCACAAACGGCGGGGCAGTGCGAAGGCCCGCCTGGAAGTCTTCAACGCCCTCGGGCAAAGCAGGTCCGATGCTCGAAACGTGTTTCAGCGTAGGACATTCAGGGCGCGCCTGGAGAATGTGGTCGAGGATAATGTCTTCGCCCGCACAGACAATCATCTTGATGTCGGCAGCGTTGCAACGATAGACAATATCTTTCTTCGTCAGCAGGTGGGTGGCGGGAATGACAACGGCTCCTAATTTTGTCAGGGCAACGGTAGAAAACCAAAATTCGGCTCTGCGCTTGAGGATAAGCATTACCTTGTCGCCCTTGCCAATTCCGAGTTGCTGGAAGTAAGAGGCCGTCTGGTCGGTGTAGTGCTTCATGTCGGCAAACGTAAAGCGGCGCTCTTCGCCCTTATCGTTTGTCCAAAGCATGGCTAATTTGTTGGGGGCTGTTTCTGCCCATGCATCAACAATGTCGTAGCCAAAGTTAAAGTTGTCGGGTACGTTGATGCGGAAGTTTTGTTTGAAATCTTCTTGAGAAGTAAAAGTTGTTTGATTAAGAAATCTGTGTATCATCGTGACAGTCGAATTCAAATAGAAATTCTCCCGCCGTTACATGATGACGGCGAGTAGTTTCATGGGTTTGTCGTTTAGGGCACGCATGCCGTGAGGTAGTTGGGCGTTGAAGTAGATGCTGTCGCCCACGTTGAGCGTGAGCACTTTATCACCAATACTAATTTCCATACTGCCCTCAATAACGAGGTTAAACTCCTGACCGGCGTGTGTGTTCAAGTGGAACGGTTGGTCGGCAGGTTTGGGTTCGATCGTCACAATAAAGGGATCGGCAATGCGGTCGCGGAAACCCGCAGCAAGGGCTTGATACTTGTAAGCCTTTGAGCGCTCAATGCTTGTGCCCTTTCCCGCACGCGTCAAGAAATAGGTACTCATCTTGGGCTCTTCGCCAAACATGAGCGTGTCAAGAGGAATGTTGTACTGGCGCGAAATCTTCTGCAACATACCTACAGAGATGTCTGCACTGCCACTTTCTGCCTTTTCATATTCCTCGCGCGAAATGCCGCACTCGCAAATAACATCGTCAATTGTAAGGTCGAGGGCGTCACGAAGACCGCGCAAGCGTTCTGCTATCTGAATAATTTGTTCTTCCATAATCTTGTTGTTTTTGCAAAGTGAAACTTAAATTGTGAGTGAGGTGAAATTTTGAAAACTTCAATTTGAATATCGTTGACAAAAGTAGTGCTATTTTTTTGAAAAGGCCTGCAAAGGAGTTGATATTTTCAAGGTCATTAGGTAATTTTTTTTAGAACAATTCACTGAAGGGGATAGCGCCATTTGGAGTAATCCTACACTCTTTATACCAAGTGAAAGCGAGGTTGTTTACATTTGTTGAGTCGTTTTAATGGAAGTATCAAACTCTTCTCTCTTCTTAAGATAAGGGGGAGTGCCTCCGTAGGATGAGGGGGGGATGAAATGCAACTTTGGGTCAACTCCTATATCATTGCTATTTTTTTTATATATATTACTATATAACTCGCACATACATAAAGTGTTTTTTTGTATATTTGCACGGACAGAACTATCGACCAACACAATGAACAGACTTTTTTTGTTTCTATTAACTCTTTTGCCCTTCTTGAGTGTCGCTCAGGAGGCGCCTAAGCGCGAATTTCGCGGTGCCTGGATTCAGATTATAAATGGTCAGTTTCAGGGCATGATTCGCCATCAGATGCAGGCGAATCTTACGAACCAATTAGATGTGCTCCAATCGTGTGGCATCAATACCATTATTTTCCAGGTGCGTGGTGAGGCGGATGCACTTTATGAGAGTCCGTTTGAACCTTGGACAAGATTCTTGACCGGCAAGCAAGGACAACCTCCTGTGCCTTATTGGGATCCATTGGCGTGGATGGTGGAGGAATGTCACAAGCGTAATATGGAACTCCACGCTTGGATTAATCCGTTTCGTGCAAAGACAAAGGGCACAACGGAACTGGCGGTGACACACCCTTATGTGCAAAATCCGGAACGCTTCTTTAGTTATGGCGACCTCTTAATCTTTGATCCTGGACAACCGGAGAACCACGATTACATCTGCAAGGTGGTGGCGGACATTGTGAAACGTTATGATGTAGACGGACTACACATCGATGACTACTTCTATCCTTATCCCGAAGCAGGCAGACAGATTCCTGATGATGTGACCTTTACGCTCTACAGTAACGGATATAAAGACCGACATGATTGGCGTCGCTATAACGTGAATTGCTTTATTGAAAAACTGTCCACCACTATTCATGCAACGAAACCTTGGGTGAAATTTGGAGTAAGTCCGTTTGGCATCTTTCACAATGAAAAGAATGGCGGAACGGTTCCAGGAAGTAAAACAAATGGTCTTCAGAATTACGACGACCTTTATGCCGATATTCTTTATTGGATAAACAAGGGATGGGTAGACTATAACGTTCCGCAAATCTATTGGGAGATTGGGCATAAGGCTGCGGATTACGACGAACTCATCCATTGGTGGTCACGCTATGCGGGCAATCGGCCCTTGATAATCGGTCAAGACGTAGAACGCACGGTAAAGGCGTTAGACTTGAACGATCCTTCGCAAAACCAGATGGCAGAGAAGCTTCGCTTTCAACGCACGCTTCCCAACGTTGACGGTTCGTGCTTGTGGTACAGCGCTGCTGTGGTGCGCAATGAGGGAGGGTATGCTTCGCAGTTGATTTCCAATTATCATGCGACTCCCGCTTTGCAACCCCTGATGCCTTTCCTGGACGACAAAGCGCCCAAAAAGGTGAAGAAGATGAAAGACATGTGGATGCCCGATGGATACTACCTCTTCTGGACCGCACCCTCGGCAAAACATGAGTTAGACAAGGCAAAATCCTACGTCATTTATCGCTTCGCCAACAAGGAAAAAATTGACTTGAACAATCCTAAGAAAATTGTTGCCATTACCAATAAGACGATGTATAAACTCCCTTATGAGAATGGCAAAACGAAATACACCTATGTCGTAACCGCCCTTGACCGACTCCAAAATGAGAGCAAGGCGGTGAAGTGTAAGGTGAAGTTGTAGAAACTTAGTTGCTATAGATTTTCTAGAATTCTATATCTTCTAGATTACCCACAAAACCAACACACTAAATTATGAAAGTACTTAAATTTGGCGGTTCCTCTGTAGGTTCCGTTACTGGATTACATAACATCAAGAAAATTGCTGAAGGTGCTGACCAACCCCTAATTATCGTGGTATCAGCCCTTGGCGGTATTACCGACAAACTCATCGCCCTTGGCAAGCGCGCAGGGGCGGGAGATGTTGCCTATATTGGCGATCTCGATGCCATCATTCGCCGTCACCTTGACTTGGTGAAGACGGAGATTGCGGAGGAAAAGCAGTCGGCGCTCATGAACGACCTTGAGGCGCTCTTCCACGACTTGCGCAGCATCCTTCACGGCGTGTATCTCATCCAAGACCTCACGCAGAAGACGGCAGATGCCATTGTGGCGTTTGGCGAACGCCTTTCGTCGCTCATCGTGGCTACCTTCATCGACGATGCTAAGCATTACGACAGTCGTACCCTCTTTAAGACGACGCGTCAGGGCGACAAGCACCTTGTAGATTACGACCTCACGAACAAAAATATCCTTGACAACTTTGCTCATCACCAGGGAATTGCGGTGATGGGTGGTTTTATCGCTACGGATGCCGTAACGGGGGCTACAACCAACCTCGGACGCGGTGGTTCCGACTTTACAGCAGCCATTCTTGCGGCAGCACTCGATGCGGAGGTACTTGAAATCTGGACCGACGTCGATGGATTTATGACTGCCGACCCCCGCGTGATTTCTACCGCCTATACCATTGACGAACTGACCTATGGTGAGGCGATGGAACTCTGCAACTTCGGTGCGAAAGTGGTGTATCCGCCCACGATTTACCCCGTGTGTGTGAAGAACATCCCTATCCTCATCAAGAATACCTTAAACCCCACCGCGAAGGGTAGTATCATTCACGCCAAGGCGGAAAGTAGTAAGAGTCCCATCCGTGGTATTTCTTCGGTCAACGAAATGTCGCTCGTCACAGTGAGCGGTCTTTCAATGGTGGGGGTGGTTGGTGTGAACCGTCGCATCTTTGCTACGCTCGCCAAGGGAGGTATCAGCGTCTTCATGGTGGCACAGACGTCTTCGGAAACGAGCACCTCACTTTGTGTTACTACGCAGGATGCCGAAAAGGCGTGTCAGTTGCTCGACAAGGAGTTTGAGAAGGAAATTCAAGACGGTGCGATGCACCACACCAGCAAGCAGGATGGTCTTGCTACCGTTGCCGTAGTCGGCGAACGCATGAAGCAACATTCCGGTACGGCGGGCAAACTCTTTACCGTATTAGGCAAGAACGGTATCAGCATCTGCGCGATGTCGCAAGGCGCATTGGAAATGAACATCTCCTTCGTCGTGGAAAAACACCAGTTGCGCAAGGCGCTCAACGTGCTTCACGACAGTTTCTTCCTCAGTCAGCACGAAGAATTGAACGTCTTCTTGTGCGGTACGGGAACCGTAGGGGGAAGTCTTCTCCAACAGTTGGCGGCACAGCGCCAAATGCTCATGGAAGAGCGCGGACTGAAGGTCAACCTTGTGGGTGTTTGTGGCCGCACAAAGGCAGCCTTCTCTCGCGAAGGCATTGCCCCTGCGCGCTATAAGGAAATCCTTGCCGAAAGTGGTAAGGAGGGTGGCGTGGAACGCATGGTAGATGAAATCTTAGAGATGAACATCTTCAACTCAGTCTTTGTGGATTGCACGGCAAGCGAAGAAGTGGCGGCGCAATACGGACGCCTCCTCAGCGCGAATGTATCTGTGGTGGCGGCAAACAAGGTGGCGGCATCGTCTGACTACGATAACTACGAACACCTGAAACACTTGGCGCGCGAACGCGGTGTGAAATACCTCTTTGAAACAAACGTGGGCGCGGGTCTCCCAATCATCAATACGATTAACGACCTCCGTGCTTCGGGCGACAAGATTTTGCGCATCGAGGCGGTGTTGAGCGGCACGCTGAACTTTGTCTTCAACACACTTTCGGCAGACATTCCCCTCAGCAAGGCGGTGCAGATGGCGAAGGAAGCAGGTTATAGCGAACCCGACCCCCGTATCGACCTCTCAGGTAAGGACGTGATTCGCAAGATTACGATTTTGGCACGCGAAAGTGGTTACCGCGTAGAGGCGGATGAGATTGAAAAGAACCTCTTTATCCCCGCGTCGCTCTTCGACGGCACGATCGACGAATTCTGGGCAGGTCTTCCCGCCCTTGATGCTCAATTCGAGGCTGAACGTCAGCGTCTCGTGCGCGAAAATAAGCGTTGGCGCTTCGTAGCAGAGTGGGCAGACGGCAAGGGTAAGGTAAGTTTGCGCGAAATTCCCCTTGGTCACCCCTTCTATGACTTGGAGGGTTCCAACAATATCATCTTGCTCAATACAGAACGCTATCGCGAATATCCCATGCTTATTCAGGGCTACGGCGCTGGCGCTGCCGTAACTGCGGCTGGCGTGTTTGCAGATGTGTTACGCGTGTCAAATATTTAACTAAATGAGAAAGGAGAAATGAGAAAGGAGAAATGTGCTAGCGCATGACTCCCCGCATGGTTAAAGCATTTCTCCTTTCTCCTTTCTTATTTCTCATTTCTTTATGAAGTCCCTTTCCCTCCGCCTATATCCCTCTGTGGCAGCACAGGATGCGGAACTCCGAAAATACATAGCGCGTGAATTGGGGGTAAATCCCAAGAGCGTGACGGCGGTCAAGGTGCGCAAGCGCAGTATTGACGCGCGCCAACGCACGATTTACGTAAACCTCACCGTGGATGCTTATGTCAACGAAGAACCTCCCACTTTGGACTTCTCGCCTATTGAGTATCCGAACGTTGAAGGTGCTGCGCCCGTCATCGTTGTGGGAGCAGGACCTGGCGGACTCTTTGCCGCGCTACGCCTGATAGAATTGGGAAAGCGCCCCATTGTGTTGGAGCGCGGAAAAGACGTGCACGAGCGACGCAAAGACATTGCGCGCATCAGCCGTGAGCACCTTGTGGACAGCGAAAGTAACTATTCCTTTGGCGAAGGCGGTGCGGGTGCTTACTCTGACGGCAAATTGTTCACCCGCTCGAAGAAGCGCGGGAATGTAGATAAGATTTTGCGCGTCTTCTGCCAACACGGCGCCTCGACTGACATACTTGTGGACGCCCATCCGCACATCGGTACCGACCGACTCCCCCGCATTATCGAAAATATGCGTGAGCAGATTCGTCGTAGCGGAGGTGAGGTGCATTTTAACGCTCGTGTGGACCGCCTTTTGGTGCAGAACGGTACAAAGGTGGTCGGCGTAGAAACGGCAGACGGACGTAGTTTTCAAGGTCCCGTAATCTTGGCGACGGGTCACTCCGCGCGCGATGTCTATCGCTACCTTCACGCTTCGGGCATCGAACTCGAGGCGAAGGGCATTGCGGTTGGTGTGCGCTTGGAACACCCTGCTCACCTCATTGACCAACTTCAGTATCACAATCGCGAAGGTCGTGGAAGGTACCTCCCAGCGGCGGAATATAGTTACGTAGCCCAGTGTGGCGGTCGCGGCGTGTATAGTTTCTGTATGTGCCCCGGTGGGGTAGTGGTCCCTGCGGCAAGCGGTCCCGAGCAACTTGTGGTCAATGGCATGAGTCCCTCGACGCGCAACACGGCATGGAGCAACTCCGGCATGGTGGTGGAAACACGCTTGGAAGACCTTGACGGCGAACTCCGTCCGTTTATGCAAGAAGCCTTTCAGGATGAAGCATTTGCGAGTCTGCACAAGGACTTCGGAGCTGCCGAAAATCCGCTGCGCATGATGTATTTCCAAGAAGCACTTGAGCGTGCCTGCTGGATACAAGGCAACCGCCGACAAACAGCTCCCGCACAGCGCATGCACGACTTCGTAAACCGCAAACTTTCTGCCGATTTGCCCGCCACAAGTTACTCCCCTGGACTCATCGCATCCCCCTTGCATTTCTGGATGCCAAAGTTCGTTACCACCCGCTTGGCGGAGGGCTTCCAGACCTTCGGACAGCGCAGTCGCGGATTCTTGACCAACGAGGCGCAACTTATTGCTACCGAAACGCGCACCTCAGCCCCCGTGCGCATTCCCCGTAATGGCGAAACCCTTGCCCACATCCGACTCGAAGGACTCTATCCCTGCGGCGAAGGAGCCGGTTATGCCGGCGGCATAGTCAGTGCAGCAGTTGACGGCGAACGTTGTGCAGAAGCAGCAAGTGGCATGATGTAACTGAGAAATAAACAATCCTCCTTGTGTGTCCCCAAACGGGGGGACGCACAAGGAGGATTGTTATTTATTGCAGTGGTAACAGTGTCACCTGTAGCAATATTGTTTGTGTCGTGTTATAATCTCTCTAAACTGACGTATTTAGCCTTGCGCAGTTTTAGATAGAAGGGAAGGAGGCGGAAGAATCTTTTAACTTTATAAAGTGGATTCTTTAATTGAATGTTATCCTTCCAAGGGGTGAGCGCTAAATATTTGAAATACTCATCTTTTAATGGATGTTGACTATCGTAATCCCATGGCTTGCGGTTGGTATAGTGGAGTATGATAGGATTCTTTAACACCTCAACAAATTTGTCCTTCCATTCTTTAGAAAATACTTTTGGGGTACGATAGAAACCGTCTTGCACATTCCAGCACAAATCTATCAAGATTTTATCTTTATGTAAAACACTATTGAGCAAGTCTTGGTCGTTGAACAATATTCGTTCCGGATACTTCTGATAGTAGTCAATACATGCTTTTGTGATATTGTGCTTTCTCCAATAGTCCAAATTTATGAGAAGCACACCGGCATTGAAATAGGAATCTTCCTGGGGATATTGAAGAATCTGGTAGCGTTGTGGTTCATTGCAACCAATGTCCTCTACGGCGGCAACTCCAATTCCTTCTAATGGGATGTTCCAGAATGGTCGAATGTCTCCCAATATAACAATGTCACAATCTAGATAAATAAGTTTATCGATCGTTGTAGGCAATAAATCAGCCAATATACAACGATAGTAGGTTGCCATTGAAATTCGTTTGCTGAATTTCTTGATGGCAAATCCCTCTAATAGTTTTTCATCTGGAGCATAAAAGGATACCGTATTGCCATACTTTGTTGCCAAACTTGACAATATATTCTCATCGTCCTTTGTCAACCCCGTGGCTACAATATGAATGCAAAATTTGCTTTCTCGGTTGTTTTCAAAGATAGAGACTAAAGTGACTGCACAATGTTGTACGTAGTTACCATCAATATTACAAGCTATATGTATCATATCTGTATAAAATAGAATGTGGTCTACTTCTTGTGATTAAACTTCCATAGATGACGTCTAATCCAGTATTTGATGTATATACTGAAAGTCTTATTATTTAAGAGACTATGATATTCTTTTATTGCTTCATCTTCCTTATGATTGAAGGCTAAAGAGAATAATCGTTGTATGCGTTGTTGTTCAAGGTCTTCAAGAGTAATTCTGTCTTGTGGGTATTTGGATAAGAAGAAACGCTTGATGTCAAATGTAGAGTTAATAAAGGCAACATTCTTTTTAAACACAGGGGAATGTGCTGCAGAATTTGTTAAGATCCTATATACTCCAGTAACTTCAGGGAGAAACTTTATTTTACTATTCTGTGCAAACCATAACCATGCAGGATAATCTCCCATCGCCCAACCTTGACTGTCGGGTTGAATTTCCTTAATATAGTTTCTATGTAATTCGTTTTTATATACGACTGTTAAGGTAGGGACAGTGTTTTTGCCTAAAAAATCTGTAAATGTTTCATTGGGTCCTCCACGATCCTTTGAACGAAAGCGCATTTGATCCTGAAAGAAATGTCTGGCTTTTGTATAACACATTCCATACTCAGGATTATTCTCTAAGAAATCTATCTGTTTTTGCAGTTTGAGTGGATCTGTCCAATAGTCGTCACCTTCACAAATCGCTTCATACTTGGTTTTTTCTCGCCAAGGGTTTATATAGATTTTCTTTTTACCTGTTCCGTACAGATTTTGCTTCAGAAAATAGAAAGCAAAAGTGCAAGATAAATTCGTCTTATGAGGTACGATGTATACATTGGACACTGGAATGTCTATAATATCAGCATTATTCATATTACATTCGCGTTCCATCCATTTTCTTATGACCTCTTGTTCGCCATCTGTACTAGCGTCATCCATTATAAGACATACAAAAGGAAAATTTGTACGTTGCATAGCAAAACCATTGAGGGTTTCCTCAATGTATTTACTTTGATTATAAGTGAAACACGTAACCAATGCCTTATAATCCTGAGTCGGAATTGGGTAATCTATTGTAGACATATTGTCCTCTTGATAATCTCAGTTAAAGTGGTGTTATATTATTGCGTTTATACCTAAACTACTTATTTTAACTTTTTCATATATCAAACTCTCATTATTTTCATTTTCAATGGATAAATGAGAATTTATATATTCAATATCGTTAAGTATCTGTGATGGTTCTGAAGAATAAAGCGTATACATTGCTATTTTCTTAAGTACATTGGTAGCATTGAGTATCTGCTCATTCTCTTTGATATAGAAATTAGATGAGATTACAGATTTGCAATTATCTAATTCAGGAAGATTAATAACCTTCACTCTTCCATTTTTGCCAAAGAAATTTAGTATAACGGAATGATGTTGGTTGCCTATCGCTTCGCTTAATTCCTGTTTCAGTTCTATGCCTAAAGAATAATCAATTAACAAGTCTATATAATTAGTTCCTGAAAAAGCTTGGTAATAGTTAAAGGAGTGTTCTCCGCTTAATCTGAATCCAGCTTCAAAGAAATAGAACTGCTCATTCCAGTAAAAGGCAGATATCGTCACATAACCATTTTTTATTCCTAATCCCTTAAGCATGTTTCGTAATCTTGTATCTACTTCTTTAACGAATTTATCCTCATAACTTGACGGGAATGTCCAGGCCTTTTGCAAAATTGGAGCAGCTTCTGTTCCTTTGCACATGACAGTATCACTAGTTCCTAATAGAGTCACTTTACCATTTATGACAAAATAGTATACATCAAATTTAACACCATCATCTATATATTTCTCAATGATTACATTCTTTGATGGAGATAGTGACAACGCATATTGATAGCATTCCTCAAAATCCTTTCTATCGTATACAACGTTTATTCCTATAGAACCTGCTCTATCAACAGGTTTAATAATCACAGGGAAGTGTATGTCATCTCCATATTTAAACTCTGGAACCCCTAAAATACCATATTGACGACAAAGTGATTTAAATTGAATTTTATCTCGGGTGATGTCTAATTGCTCTATAGTTAACGGGCATGGTAGTTCTAGTTTCGCACACAACTTAATCATGTTCTCTACACGAAACTCACTGAATCCTGCTATTACACCATTAATGCCAGATGCTTTACTTTTAAAATATAAAGTATCAATATCGCTCCAACTAATATCCCAAGCCTCATCAGCAACTATTTTTGCCGGACTTTTAGAGTAGTCCGTATTATTATCTGTGACTATCGTGTATATCCCTTTAGCTTTAGCTCTTTCGATAACGCTTATTTCACTATATGTTGCTCCTAGTATTAAAAGTTTATACATGGTTTATAGAATCAAACTTTTTGATTACACACTCAATTTCTTCTATTCCATATCTTTGGTCAATAGGAATCGCTATGATCCTGTCTGCCAACTGATATTCTAAGGTGTCTTCCATACACCATTTTAACACGTTAGGCCAGTATGTGGCAACAAATATTTTGTCTTTTATAAGTTTACTTTTTAATGTTTTATCATCTGTAAAATAGGGATATACCATAGGGCACTCAAAAGAATCCATATCAGAGATTTTCAATTTATTGCTACTAGCTAATTTCTCATGTAATCTTTGGAAATTCAATCTACGTGTCTCCTTTACATATTCAAAATTAACTGAGTTCAATAAATTAACTGTCAAATTAGACATCCTTTTGATTGGTTGATTCTCTAATTTATGACTATTCTCTTTGAAATCATTGTATCCTGCTTCTGCACCTAAATCTATGCGCTTTAACAGATGACTCATACGGTCGTAGGAAACATCTGTATCAAATGTGTTAATGTTTATCCCATTGTTCATATAAACAATGCCACCGTCTGGAATTCCTACGAACTTGCGAGGACTATAAAAAGTTTTAATTCCGTCTACGGGTAAAGCATATAATGCTTGGGCGTTATCAACAATTAAATGATACGTGTACTTTTGTGCTAGTTGTATGATGTAAGCATCTTTAATTCCATAGTAGTTGGTGAAAAGGATGTATTCGTTTTCTGACAATAGGATGTTTTCCTTTAACTCCAATTTCTCATTTATAGAATAGAACTTATATGGAATCTTTAATTTATGTAGAGGTTCTAATATTACTTCACAAGTAAAAAATGGAATCCACAAACAGTCGATCTTTGTCAAAGAGGATAAAATATATTCTAGTGCATTCCTGCCACTATTTAAGTACAGACCGCAAGAATGCAACGACTTGTTATTAGAACTTTTATCTAATTCTAAACTAAAATATCCTCCAATTTCTACCATGTGTTATTTTAATTTTATTTTGAACCACTCTTTTTGATGCATAAAAGCTTTGGTTAGTTCTTCTCGAGATTTAAATCTTAAAAACAAAGTTCCAAAAGCGGCATTCGCGCCAGCGAAAGAATCAACTTTTTCTCCGATAGTTATTCGTATTTCCTCTTCAATCACATGCTCCCGTCTAAAGGTCTCATCAATCTCAATACCATTAAAAATACCCGCTTGTTCGGAATAGAGAACTTTAATAGCAAAATGCCCCTTATAGTTGGGTTCATGGATATTATTTAAAGGAAGTCCAAGGGCTTTACGAGTTTCTGCTTCATTTATGTTAACATCCGCAGCATAATTCAACATCTCTGCCAAACGATTCCCTCCAGCACGGGGAGATACCTCCATAAGATATGCTTTACCGTTTTTGCAAACTCTACATTCAACGTTAAATAACCCTGTAGTGATGCCCAATAAATCTATTAACCTTTGCAATTCCCGCTTGATTTCTTCTTGATATAAAGAGGGCATAATTGAAGGCCAAACTTCAGCAGAGGGTGTGTATGGATTAACGGCTTCATTATCGAAATATTGGTCATAAAAACCATTGTATAAAAGTTTACCATTTACAACAAATGATTCAGCCCCAACCGAAAATCCTTCCTTTTCTAAAAAGTCCTCAATGATAAAGTTTTTAGATATGGAAACCGCTAATGCCGTTTCAATCGCATTGGGCAGTTCTCCAGGTGTTTCTACCTTTGTAACTCCCTTACTCCCAGCTGAATCTACGGGTTTAACAATGACAGGCCAAGTAAAGTAATCAACATCTTTGAGCGCATCCTCCACATTGTTATAACCCTTTGCATGAGGACAGTTGAAACCATTGTCTGCCAAGAACTTTCGAAACAGTGATTTATCCTGTAGGATACATGCTGCGTGATAAGAACATTGAAACGGAAGTCCCATCTGTTCGGCGACATATGCAGCACTCACAACTCCAGGATCAACTGCATGCGATAGAATACCGTCAATCTGCAATTCCTGTGCTGCTTTCAGAACTGCATCTTTATCTATAATACTTACATTGCAGTATTCGTCTGAATATTTATGAGCAATATTGTTGGGCAGATAATCAGCCGTAATTACGTACGCTCCTAACTTGTGTGCTTCTTTTATTACGGGAAGTAGATAACGCAAACCGCCCAAAAGCATGAGTTTCTTCTGTTTCATCTTATCTAATTTAAGAATCCCCTTAAGTTAGTCTTTCCTTAAAGAATACACCTCCTGACTTTTCAAATATTGATTTGTCCAACTGAAGTGCATCTAATGAAGATAGAGAATTGATTTCTATAATTTTAATTCGCTCATCTTCGGTAATACAAAAGTCTATACCCAAATAACATAATTGGGGTAGAACATTGGCAACAATGTGCGCAGCTTTAACAATATCATCCCAAAGTGGTATATCTCCTTTCAACAAAATTCCATTATCGGGGTGCCTTTCTATGACAATGTTTTTGTTGGTATTGAAATCATGAATGTTTCCGTTAAGAAATTTTCCTTCATGTATATAAGCTAACACTCCCCCCGCAGCATAATTCTCTACAAATTTACTTTGAGAGGTGCCCCAGCGCATAAAAGTATTTATATGACAAAGCGAACCATTTAATCTCCGTCCAATAGTAAAACGTAAACATCCAACAGACTTGTTACAATATTTACTGAACTCTGCATGTGGTTTTAAATATTCAGTAACAAGATAACCATTGAGTGTCTTTAGTTTCTCTATGAATTGTTCTTCGTTATAGGATTCCTCATTTAAAAGAAATATATTTTCTCCATTATACTCCCCTTTGTAAAAACCGACTCCCAAAGAGGATTTAATAAGTTTAAATGCTAAGCATTGTTTAACTTTTAATAGTTCCACAACCCCATTGATCCCCTTATAATCTTCATCACAATCCATTAAAGAAATGATATTGCCGTTATTCCCAATTTGAAAATAATACTCTGGCATGTATCTTCCAGCATCTGTACCGTGAAGAATATATTTCAAAACCAATTTGTCATCAATCCAACTACTATATTCTTTGTTTAAAGGGTGCAATTTACAATACTCATAGGTTGATAAATACTTTTTTCTATTTTCATTATTAATGCCAAGTATACACCAATCGTTATATGACCAACCTTTTACATGACACTTAAGAATCTGCCAATAAATTCCCTTGTGTGCAATATAATCATTATAAAAATCATGAGTTAACATCCACCCACCACGGAAAGACAAATTCTTGTATACGTGTGTGACAATGTAATGAAGCAAACTCTTCAAAATGGGGTTCCTTCTTTTACGCATTGTTTAGCTTATTATAGATGACAATATGCTCTCAATATCACTCTCACTCAATTCATGATGCATGGGTAAACACAATACAGTGTCTGCCATTTTATGCGCATTGGGGAGGTTCTTGGGATCTGCCGATTCAAGACCACGATACGTGGAGAATTCTGAAATTAAGGGGTAGAAATACCTTCGTCCTAAAATATTGTGCTCTTTCATTTTAGAATAAAGTTCATCACGTGTCATGCCGAACTTCTTCTCATCTATAAATATAGGGAAATAACTATAGTTGTGCTTAACCCCCGGCATGTCATCAAAGAATGTAATGCCCTCTACTTCACGAAGTGCTTCTCTGTATCTTATTGCGACTTTGCGGCGACAGGCAATCGCTTCATCTACCATACGGAGATTAAGCAAACCATAAGCAGCTCGCATTTCGTCCACTTTAGAATTGATACCAGGTCCCACTACGGTCGTTTCGTCGGCAAATCCAAAGTTTTTCAAGAAATCAATACGCTTCTTTGTCTCATCGTTCGGCATCACCATAGCACCGCCTTCAATCGTGTTATAAACCTTTGTGGCATGAAATGAAAGCGTACTCATATCTCCCCAATTAAGAATAGATTCCGTCTCTACAGCACCAATATTCTGATTGTCTTTGGAGTTTTGTGAAACGTTTTTGCTAAAGGCTTTGTTATAAGCATCTTCATCCTTTGGTATTTCTAAAGCAAAAGCATGAGCAGCATCATAAATAACCTTTAAACCATAGGTGTCCGCAATCTCTTTTATACGTCTTACATCACAGGGTTTCCCATAACAATGCACAGGCATGATTGCTGTAGTCTTAGGAGTGATTGCTGCCTCGATTTTTTCAGGGTCCAAATTCCCTGTTCGTGGATCTACATCCACGAACACAGGTTTACATCCTGCCCACCATATAGAATGTGTAGTTGCAACAAAACTATATGGGGTGGTTATAACCTCACCAGTAATACGTAACGCTTGAAGTGCTGTAAGTAAGGGGAGTGTACCATTCGTAAACAAACTAATAGCAGGTACTTTCAAATACTCTTTAAGTGCCTGTTCTAATTGTTTATGAAAAGTACCATTGTTAGTTATCCACTTACTATCCCATATTTCTTTGAGTAGTAAATTATACTCATCGAGATTGGGTAATAGCGGTTGAGTAACTGTTATCTTTCTTTCCATGGAAGTGTTAGCTTTTATAAATGTTGCAGGATATTCTCCCCTTAAATCTTGTTATTTAATCATTGATAGATATTTGTCCATGACTAGTATCTGAATGATTTCTTCTCTTTCTTCATCCATGAACTGTTGCACATACTCGTGGGCGTGATCAATGATTTGTTGTGCTTCCTCCGGATGACTAATGTAGTAATTGAGGCGCTCTTCTAAATCAGAGAGGTCGTCTTTAATCTCAATGTAGTGATAATTGGGAATGAGTTTCCCCTCCATAAACCATGTTTCGCAAGTGGGGCGAGGCATGACTGCTATAGAGTTTGAAGACATCACCCATTTCAGGTTTGATGCTACATCATTGCCTTCAAGTGCCATGATGAACTTATAATCAAGATGCTGCTTGATGGTCTTTTTAGGAGTTTTCCAATTAGGGTTTTTACACTCCTTGTCCACTACACCGCAGTCACACATAGGTGAATCAAAATACATATTGAGGAACTGTTCACGCTGGCGACTCAATCTAATCTTACCACGGAAAATAACCTTGTCTATCTTTTCCGTAAACTTCTTTTTGTCGTTGACAAACATGAAATGTCGCAATTTGTCCAATTTAAGAATAACGGAATTTTGGTTGTCATCTTTTAAAAGACGACTCTTGACGATAGATGGGTATTGAGGTGTGAAATAGACGTCTCCAGGGATAAAAGCAATACGTTGAGAGCGATCAAAATATCTTGTTACGTCATACAAGTCAAAGAAATAAGCTTTATGGAACGTTGATGGTCCAAAATTTTTCATCTTGTCCACAAAGATGTAATAACTACCATTGTGATTATTGATCGCTTCTTGTGGAAGTTGCTGTTTCTTATTTGTCTTGTTGTAATACGCTACACGTTCAAGAATATAATCTTTATCTTTGCGTTGCTGAAGGTTGTGAATAATCTTATTTCTTTTGTGTCTATAATACCACCCCGGTACGCATTGCTTTAAGAACCCCTTTATAAAGAATAAAAACTTTGGAGGTTTGCCACTGCTGATTTTGTATAACAAAGAGTCGCTCATAATATAGATTTAAATGTGTGGAAGGTTATTCCTGTTCTAAAAAAGATTCTGTAATGTGACCGTAATATGTGATTTCACCTTGGGCATTCTTCGTTTGTAAAGGAATCTTATATGTAAGTTTATGAAAGTTATAGTCTGTGCAGAAATGTTCCCAATCATTGCTATTAAAACTATTATTCAAGTATTTCCCTAAAGGTCCCATACTTGTAAGAGGCACTTTTTCAACCATTTCATGGATGCAGGGGACATACTTCCTTGCGATAGCAAAAGTGTAATCAAGCAGGAGATAATCAATCAATTTGTTTTGTGCACCCCAATACTTTAAATGCATGTCAGCAATAAAACTGGGAAGAGGGTTGTTTTTCCCACATGCAAGAAAGAAACTCGTCCCCCCCCCTTGTGCAACATTATTGTACAATGTCTTATGATGGCACGTCCAAAACTTTTCCGAAGGAGATATGAACTTATCAATGGGTTTCAGTGCAATGAGTAGTGTGCTGTCCATCCATATTCCACCATGTTTGCTTAACAACATCATTCGAAGGATATCAGAAAAGTGAGTAATGTCAATGATTCCTTTCTGTTGTTTCTCGATGATGTTGGAGGGCATATCCACATATTCTTTATAATTGTCTTTTGTGACAAGAATGACAGGATACTTGCCTGCATATCGTTTCATAGCTTGATAGCATGCTTTAACGATAAGCGGCATGTCGTTTTCACCCTGCCACCAGCAGGTCCAAATTGGAGAACTCTCCGATATAGGTTCGACATCATCAAGAGAGTATTCTTTATATTTATTAATTACATCTTTTCCTCCGCAAAAGTTTATGAGGTAAAAGATGATAAAATGCTGCTTTATTCTGGCAAAGAAATACTCTATTCTTTTGCCGAATGATCTTGAACCTGCGTGTGGATTCATAGTGTGAATTTAAAGTTGTTCTCCCTAAGATTCTACTTAGAGGATTTTTCCAAGTTGCTCCCTAACCCCATCCCTGTAACTGTGCCAGAGTTGGGGGATGTCTTTCCAATTCCAGGCTTTGGTGAATGGGGCGGTAAAGAATGCGGTGGCGATGTATCCGATTACGTTTATGAAACCTCTGACGTATTTTACGCTCCAGTTTTGTCCGTAATGATGGTTCAGATATGCTGAGTTGCGTATTTGGTAATAGCGCTTCCACTTCTTCTTTATTGAGCGTTCTTCCCATGTGTCGTTGGAGAAGAACTTGTGCTTGTCCATCAGTGCTGTGGGGACGTATAAGATTTTGAAACCTGCCAATGTTGCTCTTAAGCAGTAATCGGTGTCGTCGCAGAAGATGAATAAGTCTTTGTTCGGCAGACCAATCTTTTCCACAACGTCTCTCCTGATGAGCGGACCTTCAAAGGCTGTACCTGCAATGTAGGTAGGTGTGTTGACCTTTTCGTTTTGCAGTCGTTGTTTGTACATCGATTTAAAAGGATTCGTCAAGTTGTATCCCTGGAAGTCATGACAGAATATTGCTCCATCCATCAATCTTCTTGGTGCAAGAATGCCTACGGAGGAATCGTTGGTGTGCTTCAACAGTGTTTCGATACAGTCTTTTCTTGGGAACACGTCGTCGTCCATACACCATATCCAATCTGCTCCCAAGTTCATTGCCTCATTGATCCCCGTGTAGAACCCTCCGGAACCTCCTACGTTTTCTTGATGAACGATATGAAGGTCTTTCTGGGTATCCAACCATTCGCGCGTGCCGTCAGTGCTACCGTTGTTGATGACAACGATAGTTGTAATGGGAGCATTTTGGCGCAGGCACTCAATCCCTCGTTTGAGCAGCTCACATCTGTTATAGGTTACAACTACTGCAATAATTTTCATGGTAGGTGTTTGGTCTTAATATTTCCCGTCTATTTTTCCTGGTTGAGTACTTCGATATGCCACCATTAAGTTGTAGCATTCTTCTACGTCAAATCCTCTGTCTTTGGCATACTCCTCTGCGATCCATCTGTGCATTTGTGGTGTCGCAGGCAGTCGCTCCAGGTTTTTGCACCCGTTGTTAATGTCAAGCGGTCCTATTGCCAGTCGGTTTAAGTCTACGAGGTCCAACTTAATGCCATCTTCTTTTTTGACGAACAAGATGTTGGCTCTGCCATAGTCCTTATGTGCATATCCATGGTTGTGGAGTAGGGCGGTCAACTTGCCTACGGCGCGAAGCACCTCTTCTTCGTAATCGAAATGCTTTTCAAAAAGTTCTTGATACACGTGTTTGCACTCTGATTCGAGACACACGTAATAACTCTTATCAAACAAGCATCCCTTACGAATGTTGATGTAACCAATAGGTTGAGGCGTTCCAACCCCAATCTCTTGCATAAGAAGTGCATGCTCGTACGAACGCTTTGCTTTAGAGGGTCGGAATATCCCATAAATAAATTGATTGATGAGATGCGGACGCTTAAAGGCTTTCACGACAAAGCGCTGACCTTCGTATTCAATCGTTCGCAGTTGGTTGCGCCCATTATGTATCAGTTCACCTTCACAATCCTTGAAGCGTTGTGGCAGTGAATACATGAATTCTTTCAAATGTTGGTAATCAGGGTGGAGTACCAGTGTTGTAGGATGAAGTAAACTCATGACTATCTCCTTATGTTGTAGCATAGTTGAATGATCTATGCTTACAATATTTCTTTACTCAATTTTAATGCTTCGGCAATGGTGTCGTCCATGTCGGCATACATATATTGTGCTAAACGTCCTCCGAAATACACATTCTTACACGTAGCTGCCAGTTCCTTATATTTTTGGCACAGTTGCGTGTTGCGTTCGTCGTTTACCGGGTAATAGGGTTCCTTGCCCGGAGCATAATCGTCAGGATACTCATAGGTGACAACCGTTTTCTCCTGTTTGCCAAACTCAAAATGTTTGTGCTCAATCACTCTGGTGTAAGGCACATGGCGTTCGGTATAATTTACTACGGCATTGCCCTGGAAATCCTCGATGTCCAATAGCTTGTGTTCAAACTTCAAACTGCGATAATCCAATCTGCCATAGCAATAGTCAAAATATTCGTCAATACATCCCGTGAAAACAACGTTCTCTGCCAACTGCTCAAACTCCTTTCGTTCCGTAAAGAAATTTGTGTTGAGGCGCACCTCTATGCCCGCCAAGAGTCCTTCGATAAGTGTGTTGTAACCCTCTACGGGAATACCTTGATAGGTGTCGTTGAAGTAGTTGTTGTCATACACGAATCTAAAGGGCAGTCGCTTGATGATAAAAGCAGGAAGTTCCTTTGCCGAGCGTCCCCATTGCTTTTCTGTATATCCTTTAATTAAGGTTTCATATACGTCGCGTCCACAGAGTTTCAACGCCTGTTCTTCCAGATTGGCGGGTGTTTCAATGTGCGCATATTCTGCGCGTTGTGCCTCCAATTTCTCGCGTGCTTCAGCAGGCGTTTTTACTCCCCACAACTGATAGAACGTGTGCATATTGAAGGGCAAATTATACAGTTTGCCGTCGTAATATGCTAAGGGCGAATTGGTAAACCTGTTCATGGTGACAAAACGGTTGACATAGTCCCACACCTCTTTGTTGTCCGTATGAAAGATGTGCGCTCCATATTGGTGCACTTTGATGCCACAAACGTCAGCATTGTAGATGTTGCCACCAACATGTTCTCGTTTGTCTATTACCAGACATTTTTTGCCTGCCTTATTCGCCTCATGCGCAAATACGGCACCAAAAAGTCCAGCACCAACAATGAGAAAATCATATTTTTGAGTTGTAACCATTTTGTAGGTGTATAAATTGGAGTAGTTGAGGTGTGTTCTATAAATGCTATTTGACTAAAGCACTCGCCTCTATTTATAATAGGAGGGACGCTTAGAATCCACCTTAAATTTTGTCAAATCCCTTGGTCCACTTAATCCAATAGTACTTCAAGGGGTTGGTGTATTTGAGTTGCTTCCAAGGTCGACTTTGATGCGGACGATGAATGACGGGGAGGTTGGTGAAGAGGAAATTCTTCATGCCAATCTCGAGTGCCTTATGCGAAATCGTTACGTCAAACCAATTCTTCTCGGGGTCGAGTTCATGGAAGTCGAAACGACGGAGAAACTCTGGCGTCAGGAGAGAACAGCAAAAGCTGAGATGCTTCTTCTCTTCGACCACCTGATTTTCCTTTCCTTTCGCATACTCATAGGGGTAGTTAATTTCACCCGCATCATTGACCGTAACGCTCGCCGCTATGGCACAATTTTCACGCTGTGCTGCACCGTTGTAAAGACTTTGTAACGTGTTGGGCGCAACCACCACATCACTCTCTACAATAAGCATAGCAGCATCGCGCTCAATACATTCCTGCTGTACGCGTTGGAGCACCAGCAAATAGTTAGGCGAGGGGTGCGTCGTAAGGTCGCACAGATTTACGAGCGTGAATCCCAATTCCTTACTCGCCGCTTCAAGGCGCTGCGTATTTTCAGGCGTTGAGAAGTCGTTGTAAATCGTGTATGTAAAAGGCACATTTATGTTTGACGCCTTAATGGCGCGCACCGTTTCAAGCGTGGAGTCGATGCTGTCCTTAACGGGAGTGATGATATGAAGTGCTTGCATATTTTTGTTAAGGTTGGGAGGTTAAGAGGTTGTGAGGTTCTGAGGTTAAGAGGTTCTGAAGTTCTGAGGTTCTGAGGTTCTGAGGCTGTGAGGTTAAGAGGTTCAGAAGTCCATCCGAATGGTAGTTGTACTCTGTACTCTGTACTCTGTACTCTGTACTCTATCAGGTGTACTCTCCCCCTGCATGGTCCTTGAAACGTACCTCCTTAAAGCGAAGCAACCTTATAACCTTTATAACCTAAATTTATTCCAAGTCAAAGTGAAGTTGACCAATGAGAGCATCACGCACGTCGTTGGGATTTTCCTCTTCCTCGGGTTCTTCGGGCAATTCGGGCGTTGTGGGTTCTTCTTCCTCCTTCGGTTCGGGGAATCGTAAGGGTTCAAGTTCTTCCACCTTAGCAACCTCAAGCGTCGTGATGCGTTTGCCCTTTGCTTTGAAACTCTTGGTACCGATAAACTGCTCGGCATCGATTTCCACGGGTTCGCGGAAGTCATCGACGCCCCCATGTGTCACAAGGATGCGGGGGTATACGATGTCGCTGAGCAAGAGAAGTTCCGACTTGGGATTCTCACCAATAAATGAGAAATGACGACTGCCCGGCGTGCGCTCCATCGTGAAGCGCTTGATATAGGGGAATCCCTGCTGATCTGCGTCGAAGAGCACTGCGGTCCACACCTTTTGCTCGTCAAACTTCTCTATGCGCAGGATGTTCTGCTCATAGTGATTGTTGATATCAAAGTTTGTGGTGTAGAACTCACCATTCTTCAAGATTACCAAGATAAGGTCATCGCTATGGAACTCTCCGAGGTAGTCGCCACGACTGTCATAGTTGAGGCGCTGCACATCGTGATCAAACCACACTTGTCTGCCACCCAACGTACTGCCACCCTGTGACTTCAGCGTAATCTTATGAATATCGTTTTTCGTCAAGAGGTTACCGCGTGACTGCTTGCCCTTGACCATGATTTCTGAGAAGTCGCGGTCGAAGAGAATCTTCTTGAGCTTACCATTGGGCTTCAAAGTCACCTTAATCACTTCGGCCTCGCCATTAGGATTGGCCGTGAAATAATGCACCTTACTTCCCGCCGTACCACTTGTGAGATCGTACTCACGGTCGTGGGTAATGCTGGTCACGTTAAAGCGCTTGATGTAATAAGGTCCGTCCTTACCATCTCGGTAAACGGCATTGTAAATCGTGCGTGTATCATTGCGCTTAAAGACGGCGATGTGGATGATTTCTGCTTTCTTTTTCTCGGCCTTCGAACGGGTTGTTTCGCCCACAAACACCTTTTCCTGCACACGTGTCACCTTGTACGTACCATCGCGGTAGAAGATGATCACATCGTCAATGTTTGAACAGTTGCTCACAAATTCGTCTTTCTTCAAGCTCGTACCGATAAAACCATCCGCACGGTTGATGTAAAGTTTTTCGTTCGCCTCAATGACCTTCGAAGCCTCGATGGTGTCGAACGAACGGATCTCCGTGCGACGGGGATGTTGAGCGGCATATTTTTCGTGGATGAGGCGGAACCAGTTGCAGGTTACCTCCGTCATATTGTTGAGGTCGCGGTTGATACCTTCCACTTCGGCGTTCATGCGTGCAATGAGTTCATCAGCCTTATCCTTGTTGAACTTCAAAATGCGCGCCATCTTGATTTCGAGCAAGCGCAGGATGTCGTCCTTTGTAACCTCGCGAATCATCTTGGGGTAGAAGGGCGTAAGGCGCTCGTCGATGTGTTCACACGCTGCGTCGACGGTCTTGGCGTTTTCAAAAGCCTTGTCCTTATAAATGCGCTCCTCGATAAAGATGCGCTCGAGCGACGCAAAGTGTAAACTCTCGAGAAGTTCGCCACGGCGTATTTCGAGCTCGCGTTGGAGCAGGTGCTTCGTATTATCCACCGAGTGCTTCAAGACTTCGCTCACGCTGACAAAGCGCGGCGTCTTGTCGTCAATCACACAGCAGTTGGGCGAAATGCTAATCTCACAATCCGTGAAGGCATAGAGGGCGTCGATAGTCTTGTCGGAACTTGTGCCCGGCACTAAGTGCACGAGAATCTCTACATTCGCCGCCGTCATATCTTCCACCTTGCGCACCTTAATCTTGCCCTTTTCCGCCGCCTTCAAGATGCTTTCGATAAAGGCACTCTGCTTCTGTGCCGTGCCAGTAGTCTTACCGTAGGGAATTTCTGTGATAGCAAGCGTCTTGTTGTCGCGCTTCTCAATCTTGGCACGCACTCTTACGGTGCCACCACGCTGACCGTCGTTGTACTTACTTACGTCAATAAGGCCACCTGTCTGGAAGTCGGGATAGAGTTTGAACTCTTCGCCCTGCAAATAGCTGATGGCCGCCTCACAGAGTTCGCCGAAGTTGTGGGGCAGAATCTTAGAAGATAGTCCTACGGCAATCCCCTCTGCACCCTGAGCGAGCAAAAGCGGGAACTTTACGGGCAAGCTGATGGGTTCCTTGTTACGACCGTCGTATGAAAGTTTCCATTCCGTCGTCTTGGGATTGAACATCACGTCAAGGGCAAACTTCGAAAGGCGCGCTTCAATGTAACGCGGTGCAGCCGCATCGTCGCCCGTCAGGATGTTACCCCAGTTACCCTGGCAGTCAATGAGCAAGTCCTTCTGTCCCAACCCCACAAGGGCGTCACCGATAGAGGCATCACCATGAGGGTGAAACTTCATGGTTTCCCCCACAATGTTCGCCACTTTATTGTAGCGCCCGTCATCCATACGCTTCATTGTGTGAAGGATACGGCGCTGCACGGGTTTAAGACCGTCGCCCAAGTGGGGAACGGCACGTTCGAGAATTACATATGAGGCATAATCGAGGAACCAATTTTGGTACATGCCCGTCAGTTGGTGGCGCACGTCTTCGCCATTTCCTGATGTGGGAACATAGTTCGAATGTGCTTCAACTTGCGTTTCCTCTATCGATTCCAAATCTTCCTGTGAGTCTTTTATTTCGTCGCTCATAACAAGAGTAATGCTATATTTACCACAAAATTAGTAAAAAAGTCCTATCGCTTGCACCTAACTCTCAGAAAATTTGCACCTCACTATACATTTTTAATTAAAGCACCTATTTTTTTGTTCCATAAAAATGCCCTGGTGGACAGAATTTCGTCCCTTGAAGTTTGGCGGTTCAAAAAAAGGATGTAAATTTGCAACTCGTAAGCGCCTGTGGCGAAATTGGTAGACGCGCCAGACTTAGGATCTGGTATCGCGAGATGTGTAGGTTCGAGTCCTATCAGGCGCACAAACGAGATTTATTTGTAGAATCTTGAACGATATTGGTTTTCAGCAGGTTAAAGAAACTTGTTTGATCCACATGGTACGAAAGTTGTGATAGTTTTAATTGGTTGAGCAAAAAAACTATTGCAACTTTTTTTGTGTAATCAGGATTGGTCTTGAGTGTGGACGTGTGTCAAATTTGAAACTACGAAGATTAAGGTTGATATGAATACAGAATGGAATGAGTTTATACAATCCCTTACAGAAGAGTACGGGAAGGCGACAAACCTAATTTGGATAAGCAAGAAGAGACGAAAATATGTTTTAGACTTTGCCTACTCCAGAGTACTCTTTATTAACGATGAAAAGTATAATTTCAGCGATATATTGTCGTGTCGTATGGAGACTGCTCCTTGTCTTTGTGGTGATAAAGAAAATGCCTCTGAACCTTGCGTTTTGCTTATTGGAACAACCGATCCAACGAATATGCTCGTATCCCTTACTGTCTGGAGTAAAAGTGTTGCAAACGAAATAGATAGCTTAATGCAACGCATCATACAATCAAACCGTAAATTCCAATGAGTTCCTACGATAACGATTATACCGATGAGATGTACGACAGGTATATGCACACCGGAGAGGGGGCTGAATATTTTGAGGATATAACAGAAGAATATCCAGATGAATACATTGAAGAGGTAGAAGCGGAAAAGGAGGTAGAATATAAAGATACCAACGAAATGTTGGATGATACAATACGCTATTTGAAACTGCAAATAAAAGAGAAAGAGCGTATCATTAAGGAGCATAAAAGAATTGAACGAAAGCGGAAAGCGCAAGCACAGAAAAAAGGAAAAAGCAAAAAGAGAACAGCCATAGCAACGCCCCCAACGGGAGGACAGACTTTAAAAAATTCGAGAAGGTTTGCTGTTGGGTGTTTTCTGCTTGTGCTAAGCTTTATTCTATTGTGGTTTATGTTTTTGGGGTAGATGTTGAAATCATCCGCAACGTAGATTCTTCTGTAAATATCTTTCGTAATGCCCTCCAGGGCGCAAAGAGTAATGTTCTATGTTGGGAATGCCCGTCGAATGGGACACCATTTTGCAGGCGAAAAATGAAGAAAAATGAAGAATAATGTTGGTGTTAACAAGTGTTAACGGATTTGCATTTCGCTTTGAAATTTCGTATCTTTGTATTACGGAAGTGGAGATAGCCCATGAAATCAGGGTTATCTCCACTTTTTTTGTCCCGAAAAACCCATTTTTGGGGTCAAAAAATAAGTTACCTAGTTTTTTCAAGGTTAAACAACCGGTTTTCTATGTTACTTATTCTTGCACCGCAAATAGATATTGTTGCAACAGCGAGTAGGGGGTATGTTAATGTTTGTTAAAGTTTTCAGCGAAAAATGACGAAAAATGAAGGCTGAAACTGTCACAATTTTTCGCCAAAATGAGTGCGACGGCACTGATAGTTTTTTTGGCAATAATATAGGAGTTGACCCATCTGAAATTTATGAATGCATTGCCCTCCTACGGGGGCATTTCGGATGGTTAAATCCTTTGACGAAAGTTTTTTAAAAACGATCTTGGGGTCAACCAAAGGTCACGCAAGTAACTACTATATTATTGCCTTCATTTTTGTTTATTCGTAGTTAAAATAGATATGTGGTGCCCAAGATGCTATTTTTAAGCGTTTTACGTTCGTGTAGGGTTATCTGTTTTTCGCCCGCAACGTGATTAGTGGCACGAGCATTTCCTCGAGTGAAATGCCTCCGTGCTGGAAGGTGTCTTTGTAATACTGCACGTAGTAGTTGAAGTTGTTGGGATAGGCAAAAAAGCGGTTGCCAGTAGCGAAAATGTAGGTGGTAGAGAGGTTGGGCGCGGGAAGTCCGAGTCGCTTGGGTTCTTTCACCTCAAACACTTCCTTGGGGTTGTAATTGAGGTTCTTACCCAACTTATAGCGCAGGTTGGTGTTGACATTTTTATCGCCAATTACCCGAATCGCCTCGTCCGCACGGATGGAGCCGTGGTCGGTAGTGATGATGATGTCATAATCCAACGAGGCGAGCCACTTGAAGAGTTCCTTCATGCTGGAATGGCGGAACCACGACTGGGTAATACTGCGATAAGCAGCCTCGTTAGACGCCAATTCGCGCACCATTTTGGACTCCGTGCGGGCATGACTAAGAATATCTATGAAGTTAATGACCATAACTGACAATGGTGCTAAAGGCATACTGCGCACTCCCGAAAGGAATTTCTCTGCTGCTACAGAGTCGTTGAGCTTCGTATAGGTAAATTCCTCCTTACGGCGCAGGCGTTCCAGATGTGCGCGGATGAGTTCCTCTTCGTTGAGGTTCTTGCCCTCATCCTCTTCCTCATCCACCCAAAGATGCGGGTAGCGCTCGCGGATTTGCAGGGGCATAAGTCCCGAGAAGATGGCGTTGCGGGCGTATTGTGTGGCGGTGGGAAGGATGCTGAAATAGAGGTCTTCCTCCATGTCAAAATCGTCGGCAAGGTCCTGGCTGATAATGCGCCATTGGTCGTAGCGCAGGTTGTCAAGCACAAGAAGCATCACCTTACGACCGTCTCGCAAACGGGGAAAGACAGCAGTGCGGAAGAGGTCGGGCGAAAGCAGCGGACGCTCCTCGGGATGGGCAATCCAATCCTCGTAATTCTTGCGGATGAACTTTGCAAAGGCAGCGTTTGCCTCCTGCTTCTGCATGCCAAGCATCTCGCTCATCGCCCCATCCGTGGGCGCCAATTCAAGTTCCCAATGCACGAGTTTGCGATACAATTCCTTCCACTCGTCCGCCGAAAGGTTGTCCCCAATCTGCATGCCAATACGTGAAAACTCCTGACGGTAAGACGTCTCTGCCGCCTCATGCTCAATCTCACGGCGGTGGATATTCTTCTTCAAGGCAAGCAAAATCTGGTTAGGGTTGACGGGCTTAATGAGATAGTCGGCAATCTTTGCACCAATCGCTTGATCCATAATGTCTTCCGTCTCATTCTTCGTCACCATCACCACAGGCACATTGGGTTGAATATCCTTAATGCGCGCCAAGGTTTCCAGCCCACTGAGACCAGGCATGTTTTCATCCAGCAAGATAAGGTCAAACGGTTGCTCGCGACAGATGTCAAGCGCATCCGTCCCGTTAGAACAAGTAGTCACTTCGTAATCCTTGTTCTTGAGAAATATGATGTGGGCTTTGAGAAGGTCAATTTCGTCGTCCACCCAGAGGAGTCTGCCAAGCATAGATTGGAAAGGAGAAAGGAGAAAGGAGAAATGAGAAAGACCGTGCGGAGGAAAGGTAGCGCGAATGGGGGAAAGGTTAAAGGGGGAAGAGAATAGGAGTTAGATTTGCGTCATAATCCGCATGGCAAATTTCTCCTTTCTCATTTCTCCTTTCTCATTTCCTGAAGTGCGCTTCTACGGCATTGGTTAAGTCTATAAAATCTTGCACAGAGAGCTGTTCGGGACGCTTGGTAAGGAGCGGTTGAGCGAGGAATTCGGTGTGGTCAACGCCACCTCCGAGTTCGTTATCGAGTTGCGCAAAAAGCGGTTTGATAGAACCGCGCATCATCTTACGGCGCTGGTTGAATGTAGTTTTGACCACACGGCGCAGGAGTCGCTCGTCGCAACCACAATCTGCCACATCGTTGCGCGTCATGCGGATGACAGCACTTTGCACCTTGGGGGGCGGATTAAACACTCCGGGGGCGACGGTAAAGAGGTAGTCAACGTCGTACCAAAGTTGCACCAGCACACTCAAAATGCCGTAAGCCTTCGTGCCTGGCTTGGCTGCCAATCGCTTTGCCACCTCCTTCTGTATCATCCCCGTACAGCAGGGAATCAAGTGGCGGTAGTCCAGCATCTTAAAGAAGATTTGGCTGCTGATATTGTAGGGGTAGTTTCCCGTAAGCACGAAGGAGCGACCCTCAAACGTGTTTTCAAGGCGCATCTTTAGAAAGTCGTCTTCAATGATATTGGGTTCGAGCGCAGGGAAATTCTCACGCAGGTAAGCAACACTCTCAAAGTCGATTTCTGCCACCTTTACCTCGCGCCCCTTGGGGAGCAAGAATTGGGTGAGTACGCCCATACCTGGACCTACTTCAAGCACGGGAATATCAGGGCAAGCATCAACGGTGTCTGCAATGGCTTGAGCCACACTTAAGTCTTTCAAAAAGTGCTGACCAAGAAATTTTTTAGGGCGTACGAGTTTCATATCATTTGTTTTTTCTATCTTTGTAAAATATTGTGGTGAGGTGGGAGGTTAAAGGTTGCTTCGCTTTAGGTTTTAAAGTGAGGTTGTAAGGTGGAAGGTCGCTTCGCTTGGAGGTTTTAAAGTGAGGTTGTAAGGGGGAAGGTCGCTTCGCTTGGAGGTTTTAAGGGGCATCCGCGACAAATACCTGTTCTGATAATTCACACCTCGGAACCTCGTCAAGGTTGAAGGTCGCTTCGCTTTAAGGTTTTAAGGGGCATCCGCGCTGCACAGTCCTTATAACCTCAAAACCTCATAACCTCAAAACCTTTAGGTTCGTTCGCTTGCAAAATTAACTAAATAACTTGGATTTTGACTAAACTATTGGGCAATATATTAAAGGTCGCCCTGCCATTTGCATTGGGGATAGGCATCCTTTGGTGGATGTACCGCGGTGTGGATTGGGCGGACTTTTGGCGCATCATTACCTCCGAACTCAATTGGGGGTGGATGGTGGTTTCGCTTGCCTTTGGCGTGGTGCCACAAGTGTTCCGCGCCTTGCGTTGGCGCATGACGCTACAACCTATTGGAGAAGAAGCACGACCGCGCACTTGCATCAACGCCATTTTCCTTTCCTACGCCGCAAGTTTGGTAATTCCCCGCGTGGGCGAAGTCACCAGATGTGGCACACTGAAGAAGATGGACGGCGTTAGCTTCTCCAAATCCATCGGCACGGTAGTGACGGAGCGCATTGTCGACTCGTTGCTGATGCTTCTCATTGCGGGAGTCGCCTTTGCCAGTCAGTTGCCCGTGTTTCTCAAATTCCTGAACGAAACAGGCACCGACCTTCACGGTTTGCTCAACCGCTTTACCAGCACGGGCTACCTTGTAACAGCGCTTTGCGTCGTCTTGGCAATCGCCATCTGTGGCAGTTTGTTGTTCAGATACAAGATGTTTGCGCAGGGTCGAGAAAAAGTGATGAGCCTGTGGGAAGGCATCGGTTCGCTTCGTCGCGTGAAGCGCCCGTGGTTATACTGGTTTTACTCCATCGGCATTTGGGGCGCTTATTTCTTACACTTTTACTTGGCGTTCTTTTGCTTTGACTTCACGGCAGGGATCAATTCGTGGGCAGCACTACTGATCTTCAGCGCAGGTTCGTTTGCTGTATTGGTTCCCACGCCCAATGGTGCAGGTTCTTGGCACTTTGCCGTAAAGACGATGCTCGTGCTCTACGGAGTGGCTGAAGCCCCCGCCGTGATGTTTGCCCTTGTGGTACACACGATACAAACCGCCCTCGTTATCTTACTCGGAGCGTGGGGCTGGGCAGACCTCAACCGCATGGAAGTGTCGCCCAAAGTTACGACTGAAAATATTCACTAAATAAAAATTTAATACTATGTCAGAAATTAGAAATCTCCATCCCAAGGCTATTTGGGAGAATTTTTACCTTCTCACGCAAGTGCCCCGTCCCAGCGGACACCTTGAAAAGATTCAGAAGTTCCTTCTCGACTGGGCAAAGGAAAAGGGCGTAGAAGCAAAATTGGACGACGCTGGAAACGTTATCATGTACAAGGCTGCCTCTCCCGGCATGGAAGATTGCAAGGTCGTGACGCTTCAGGGCCACATGGATATGGTGCCTCAGAAGACTCCGGAGTCTCCTCACAACTTTGAAACCGACCCCATCGAAACTTGGATTGACGGCGAGTGGGTAAAGGCGAAGAACACCACACTTGGTGCCGACGATGGTATGGCTGTAGCTACCATCATGGCAATTATGGAAGACAACACCTTGAAGCACGGTCCGCTTGAAGGTTTCATCACAGCTGATGAAGAATCTACAATGGGCGGTGTGAACAATATGGCGTCCGACCTCTTGAAGGGTGAAATCCTACTCAACCTTGACAACGAAACTTTCGGAGAATTCATGATTGGTTCGGCAGGTGGTGTGAACCTCACTGCTTCTTTGGAATACAAGGAGGAAGAAGTTCCCGCGGGTGATGCTGCCGTGAAGATTGGTATCCACAATTTGCTCGGCGGTCACTCAGGTCTTGAAATCAACGAAGGTCGTGGTAATGCCAATAAGATGATGGCGCGCCTCGTGCAGGATGCTATTGCCAACTTCGAAGCACGCCTTGCTTCATGGCAGGGTGGTAATATGCGCAATGCGATTCCTCGCGACTGCGATGTAGTACTTACCGTTCCCGCAGAGAATGTAGACGCCCTCAAGGAAGTAGTTGACGAATGGCGCGAAACATTTAAGGGAGAATATGGCTTTGTAGAAAAGGCGTTGACTCTTGATATTGAAGACACAGACTTACCCGCAGCGCTCGTTCCCGAAGAAATTCAGGACAATCTCGTAAATGCCCTTTGCGCTTGCCATAATGGTGTGATGCGCTTCATTCCCGAAGTGCCCAGCATCGTAGAAACTTCTTCAAACCTCGCAATCGTAGAAATCGGTGGTGGCAAGGTGATGTTCAAGGTGCTTGTGCGCTCTTCTCGCGACAGTATGCGTGATTGCTGTTCCGAAACGTTGGAAAGCGTGTTCTCAATGGTAGGCATGAAGATTGAACTCGACGGTGCTTATCCCGCTTGGCAGCCCAACCCCGAAAGTGAAATCGTGGCGCTCATGAAGGATGTTTACAAGGAACTCTTCGGTGCGGAAAGCAAGGTACAGGTGATTCACGCAGGTTTGGAATGTGGTGTCATCGGTGCGAAGTATCCCAAGATGGATATGGTCAGCTTCGGTCCCACCATGCGTTCTCCCCACACCCCCAACGAACGTTGCTACATCCCCAGCGTAGAAAAGTATTGGCAGTTCGTATTGACCACTTTGGAACGCACTCCGAAAAAGTAAATTATTCAGTAGGCAATAAGGTTGTAAGGTCGCTTCGCTTTTAGGTTATAAGAACCTTGCGGACCGAACGGCAACCTCATAACCTCACCACCTCATAACCTAAAAAACCTCAATAGTTATGAACAAAAAACTCATTCTTGCTTCCCTCTTCTGCCTCGGCACAGCCGTTTCTCAGGCACAGGTGAGCAACATCAACCCCGTTCCTCAGCAGGTAGAAAACCTTGCGGAGTTCTTGATTGACATTCCCGCAGAATGGACGGTAGTTACTGACAAGACTGTCACTTCGTCTTATGCCCTTGACGCACTCAACACGGCAACTCCCGCCGTTGCGCCCAAGGCAGCCTTTAAGGTAACCCTCGGTTGGGGGAATCAGAAGGCTATTAAGAAGTATAAGAAGCTCGTCCCCACAAAGGCAGAAGGTTATTACCTCAAGGTGACTGACAAGGAGATTGTTATTGCTGCCGCTGACGAACGCGGTGCGTTCTACGGCGTACAATCGCTCCTCGCTATGATGAAGTATGGCAAGTTGCAGACTTGTGCCATCACCGACTTCCCCGACGTAGCATTCCGTGGCGTAGTTGAAGGATTCTATGGCACACCCTGGAGTCAGGAAGACCGCCTTTCACAGTTCGACTTCTACGCGAAGAACAAAATGAACGTTTACATCTACGGCCCCAAGGACGACCCCTACCACCGCGACAAGTGGCGCGTGCCTTATCCCGCCGAAGAAGCAGCACGCCTTAAGGTGCTTCTTGATGCAGCGCACAAGAACGGTGTAAACTTCTACTGGGCAATTCACCCCGGGGTGGATATCAAGTGGACAGAAGCTGACCGCGACGCGATGATGAACAAACTCGAAACCATGTATCAACTTGGTGTGCGCTCGTTCGCCGTATTCTTCGACGACATTTGGGGCGAAGGCACAAAGGCAGACAAGCAGGCAGAACTTCTCAACTACATCAACACGAATTTCGTGAAGGCAAAGGGCGACGTTAGTCCGCTCGTAATGTGTCCCACGGAATACAACCGCGGTTGGGCAAACGAAAAGGGCGGTTACCTCCGCACACTCGGTAGCAACATGGACAAGTCGGTTGAAATCATGTGGACGGGTAACTCTGTAGTTCACACGATTGACAAGGAGTCTATGGAATGGATCAACGAACGCATCCAGCGCAAGGGTTATATCTGGTTGAACTTCCCCGTGTCTGACTTCGTGCGCGACCACATTCTTCTCGGTCCCACCTACGGCAACGGTCTTGACATAGCTGAAGACCTTTCTGGTTTCGTAAGCAACCCCATGGAGCACGCTGAGTCTTCTAAGATTGCGCTCTACAGCATTGCCGACTACACTTGGAATATGAAGAACTATGACTACATGTCAAGTTGGGATAAGGCGCTCAAGGATCTCCTTCCCGAAAGTGCTGAAGCGCTCAAGATTTGGGCTTCTTACAACGAAGACCTCGGTCCTAACGGCCATGGTTTCCGTCGTGACGAAAGCCGCGAACTCCAGCCCATCGCTAAGGCAGCTGTGAAGGGCGACAAGAATGCTATTGCTCAGCTCTACGGCAAGTGTATGGAACTTGAGTTGGCGATCAACCTCCTTCTTGCTGACAAGACGAACCCCGCACTTATCGTGGAACAGCGTCCCTGGTTGGAATACGGCAAACTCGTGGCGCAGTTTGGTATGAACGTATGTGCTACAGCGATGACGAACCTTGACAAGGCTTCTGGCTTTATCAATTTCGACAATCTTTATAAGGAAGCACGCTCTATCCAAACGCAGATGTACAACCTTGCGAACTCTGACATTCTTCACCCCCACCAGCCCGGTATTAAGGTAGGTACACTCGTGCTTATGCCTGCGTTGAACGAGATTTTTGCAAACACGGTGAACGCTTACAACGCTGCGCACAACACAGCCTACAACCCCGTTTGCGAATACCAACCCTACTCAATCACTGCTACTGTTCCTCAGTTGGCGAAGTTGACAGTTACAGCGCGTGGCAATGACGTTCGCGTAAACGACGTACTTGAAGTGGTAACATGGGCACCTGGTGGCGAATTTGTGATCAACTCTGACCGCGCAGTGAGCATGCAGGGCATGGACTTCAACTTTGGCGTGAAGGGTGTGGCTGAAAAGTTCACACTCGAACTTCAGGGCGAAGACGGCAACTGGCGCAAGGTGAGCCTCCTCCACTATTCTGCAGACGACACCGTTATCCACACAGGTGGTGAACTCTCTGGCATGAAGGCACAGAAGATTCGTCTCACCAATACTTCAGGTGAAGAAGTACAAGCTTACTTCAAGGGCTTCCGCTTCTCACGCCAATAAAACCATTTCATAAATGAGAAAGGAGAAATGAGAAAGGAGAAATAACCGTGCGGGACATGAATGTGCCAGCAACTTTTTCCTTTTCCATTTCTCCTTTCTTTTATTACTAGACAAGAATCCCCTTTCCAACCTCCCCCTAAAGGGTGAGGCAACCGTCCGGATGGATAAGTCCTACCCTTTAGGTGAGGATTTAGGTGGGGTTTTTCTCCTTTATGCCCCCTTCCAACCT
>JAZTYI010000112.1:0-25724 GCA_045636885.1 Alloprevotella sp. | reverse complement strand
TCCCATCTTTGTAAGCAAGTGAAACAATATTCAGGAATGCACTGAAGTATGCTGCAGCAGTATTTCTTGCAAGTTTTTTCTGATGATGCAAGCATTTATGTCGAAGTAGATAATTTTTAAATCCTTCACAATAACTGGGGACAATATCCTTAAATTGACACTTATTGCCACTGTATTTCCTGAAATGCCTCAGGCTGCATTCAAATTTGATTCCATAATACTTACAGTTGTTATGAAAATACTCAATAAAATCACACGAGAGCTTGTCTTTCGATAGAGTGATATAATCTTTTTGTACAAGAGTAATATACCTTTCGCATCGAATAGTTTCGGCTATTTCATTAATCATTCTATTATGCTTTTCTTGAATCTCGTTAGCCGGATTAACATATAATTCCAGATTGAGATTCTCATATCTAACACATTCACCATTAGGCGCGACATATGGAGGCATAAATTCTAAGTATAAAGACAACATTGTTCCCTTGTTCTTTTTTCTTTCACGTACTTTTACTCTATAACTCATTGTGGTAATTTATTTGATTGTCTTTTATAATCCTTAATACATCTTTCTGTGAGAATTGCATTATTCCGCTATGGAATCGTGTTCTGACTTCACGTTTGGCTACGCAGGAATATAGATTTGCTTTTGAAATGTGCAAGTAGTTTTCTATCTCATCAATATCAATCCAATCTTTAAAATATATTGATTCTTTCTTCCATCCCTCTTCTACATCATATCTATTAAAACGCCGGAGTGAACCGATGAAGAATGTGTGAATATTGTACCTTGAGGCAAATATTAATGACCACGAGCGGCTTCTTCCCATATAGTTCATCATCCCTTTAAGTGAATAGGAGGAAGGACCGAATGGAGAAGCCGGCAATACATCAAAATGCGAATACCACATAAGAAATCTTCGCCATTCGATTTGAAGACTTTTGCTGTATATTTGTTTTGATAGTGGGTCTTTGTCAGTGGATAATAATTTCATGCTATGGATCTGTGCATAGATGAAACGTTTACTGAAACCAGACAACTCACTTGCTTGGGAAATTGAAAGAATATCACCCGTGATAATCTCTTTCCATTCACTACCCAAGATATCCCATTCTCTTGGATAATGATTAAAAAACTTTGTATTCATTATATATATGAGCCACATTAGAGCGGCACAATAATATATAACTCACCCCTATTGACTATTCTCAATTTGATGGGAATAGAAGGTGTATTTAACAAGAAACTTACAAATTGCAACTAAATATTGAATGCGAAAAATTTGAATTTTCTGTCAAATATATACGTCGTAGTAAAATCGCTTTTAGATGCAATTGTTAAACGCTTCATACAAAGCATTTTAACATAATTCAAAATTCTCACATAGGTGCCCAAGGGACAAAAAGGGACACAAAAAACTGCGTTCCTCGAGTATCTGGGGTACAAACGAGGGACAAAATTGTATCTCATAATAGAAAAGAAACGAGTAATAAACTACCATGAAATGCAAATATCACTATGGGGAATATATGTACATATTGTAAGTTTTCAAGTTTGTTGTTAGAGATTGTAGGCTATTTACAGTAAATAAGAGCTTTATTACACTATAAATCTGTGCACAGCCCCTAAATTTCGTCGCATATACGTATCGTAATTGTAAAAACTATCGAAAATAGGAGGGTAAATATGTAAAAAGCCCGAATTTTTCGTTAAAATTCAGGCCTTACATTTTCCATGATGGAAAATTTATTGTATATCTTTAATTTTTAGATTTAATTTTGCAATACTCTGAAATACAACAATTTACAACCTCCTTGCAAATCGAAAAATTTCTGATTTACACACGTAAAAACCCGACTTAAAGCATTGTGTATCAATGCGTTACGTTTGTTATTTGCCGATGCAGAAATGCTTGAATATGTTTTGAAGGACGGAGTCGGTAGAGACTTCGCCGACGATGTCGGAGAGGTGGTGGATGCACTCGCGGAGGTCTTGGGAGATGAAGTCGCCAGAGAGTTGGAGATTTAGCCCTTCTTGCATGCGGTGGATGGCGGCAAGGGCTTGGCTGAGGGCGGCGAAGTGGCGGGTGTTGGTGACGATGGTGTTATCTCCTGAACATTGGGGAATGCAGGGGGAGGTGGCGAGACTTTCTTTCAGTGTGTTGACGCCTTTGTTTAGTTTGGCGCTGAGAAGGGCAGTTTCAACCTTTAGGCAAGAAGAAATGCTCTCGTTGTTGGTGGATAGGAATTGGGAAATTTCTGCCTCAATTGTTGAGGTGATTTGTTCAGAATATTCGTCCACCTTGTTGATTGCGAGGATGAGGTGCTTATCGGTAGTTGCCGAAAGGATGTCGGGACCGAGATCTTTAAGTGTTTCTGAAATCTGATACACGTCAATCATCCAAATAATAATGTCCGCTTGCTGGAGTTTTTCATAGGAGCGCTGGATACCGATACTTTCAATCGCATCTGCCGTGTCGCGAATACCTGCCGTGTCAATAAAGCGGAAGGTCGTTCCGTTGATAATCATGGTGTCTTCAATGACGTCGCGCGTAGTGCCGTGAATGTCGGAAACGATGGCGCGCTCTTCGCCCAATAACGCGTTAAGTAGGGTTGATTTACCCGCATTGGTTTGCCCCACAATAGCTACGGGAATCCCCTTTTTAATGGCATTTCCCACTCGGAATGATTGTACGAGTTCGCTGAGTTTGTGCTCGATAATAGTTGATAAATCAAGGAGTTCTGTGCGGTCGGCAAACTCAAGGTCTTCATGGTCGGAGAAGTCAAGCTCCAACTCCATGAGTGATGTGAGGGTAAGAAGTTTGTCTCTTAACGCACCCAATTCCTTGCTAAATCCACCACGCATTTGGTTCATTGCCACACGATGACTTGCTGCAGAGTCGGACGCAATCAAATCAGCCACTGCTTCTGCTTGGCTTAAGTCCATCTTGCCATTCATGAAGGCCCGCTTGGTAAATTCACCAGGTTCGGCAAGGCGGCACCCATTTGCAATGAGCAGGTGGAGCACTTCGCGAAGAATGTACTCCGAACCGTGGCAAGATATTTCAGTGCTGTTCTCGCCCGTATAGGAGTGGGGCGCACGATAAACGCTCACGAGCACTTCATCAATGATTTCGCTCTTCTCATTGACGATGTGTCCGAAACTTTGTGTATAGGCTTTTCGTTCAGCAAGTGGTTTCCCATTTACTGAACGAAAGATTTTATCCGTAATTTCTATGGCATTCGGTCCTGAAGTACGAATCACTCCGATAGCTCCGCCGTGAGCCGTTGAGATAGCGCAGATGGTCATAATTATTGAGTAAGTAAGAAGACACCTTTGAGGGTTTTCTTCACTAAGATTTACTTGAGAAAGAACTAAATTGTTGTGCCAAAAAATAAGTCGTACATATTTCAAATTAAGTCCGAGATAAATTGAATTCTCTCGGACTTAATTTTTACTATAATGGGAATGTTATTTTACGCATCCAATAATCTCGTGGATGTCCTTCACCCCGTGGTTGTCCATCCATTCGTTGATGCCGTTCACTACCTTTACGGTGATGGCAGGGTCGATGAAGTTTGCCGTACCAATTTCAATAGCGGTAGCACCTGCCATAAGGAATTCGATAGCGTCGGTTGCATTCATGATGCCTCCCAATCCCACGATGGGAATGTTCACCGCCTTTGCCACTTGCATCACCATGCGGAGCGCTACGGGTTTTACGCAAGGACCGCTGAGGCCACCTGTGCCGATGCTGAGTTTTGTGCAACGGCGCTCAATATCAATCGCTGTGCCCATGAGGGTGTTGATGAGCGAAACACTATCTGCACCTTCTGCTTCAACCGCCTTTGCGATGTCAGCAATGCTGGTCACGTTGGGCGAAAGCTTAACGATGAGCGTCTTGTTGTATGCCTGACGCACCGCCTTAACCACAGTTGCAGCACCTTCGGGAGTCACACCGAATGCCATACCGCCGTTCTTCACATTGGGGCAAGAAATGTTGAGTTCAATGGCAGGGATGTGCCCCAAAGCATCAATGCGTGCGGCACACTCTGCATAATCTTCAGGCGTAGAACCTGATACGTTCACAATGACGTTGGTGTCTAAGTCCTTTAACTCTGGGTAAATGTTTTCGCAGAAATAATCAACGCCCTTATTCTGAAGTCCAACACAATTAAGCATGCCCGCAGGAGTTTCCGCCATACGGGGATAGTCGTTGCCCTCACGAGGATTGAGCGTTGTGCCCTTTACGATAAAACCACCGAGGTCTTCAAGGTTGATAAAGTCGGCAAATTCGATGCCATAACCAAATGTACCTGAAGCCGTCATTACGGGATTCTTAAGGCTGAGGTTGCCTATATTTACATGTAAATTTGCCATAATTACCAATTAAGTTTTTTGCTGTTAAACACGGGACCTTCCTTGCATACGCATACGTTGTGTCCTTCACCATCCTTTTCTACGCAACAGAGGCAGGCGCCAACACCACACGCCATCATGTTTTCGAGCGATACTTCGCACTCGCAATTTGCCGTGCGTGCCCATGCCGCTACGGCCTTCATCATGGGTTTGGGACCGCAGGTCGCGATGAGGTCAAACTGCTCCTTATTTAATATAGAGTGGTTCGTTACAAAACCCTTTTCGCCCAAAGTAGCATCTTCGGTAGTGGTGTAAACATTGCCGATAGTCTCGAAGAGGTCAAGTTGCATCAAGTCGCCAGCCGAGCGGCCGCCAAGGAGGAATGAGGGCGTGTGCCCCGCCTCCTTCAAGCACTTGCCGTAGTAGAGTAGGGGAGCAGTACCCACACCGCCACCAACGAGCAACACCTTCTTGCCCTCACCTTCAGGCATGCTAAATCCGTTGCCCAAGGGGAGCACACAGTTGATGGTGTCGCCCACGTTGAGTTCAGACATATACTTCGTGCCGTTACCTACAACGTGGATGAGCAACCAAAGCAAGCCCTTTTCCTTATCTACATAGTTAATAGAAATCGGACGGCGCAAGAAAGTTTCTGAACTTCCCGCAATGAGGAGTTCTACAAACTGACCCGCCAGCATCTCGGGGAGTGCTCCTTGAGGGTTATTCAGTTTTAGTAAAACATATCCGTCGCGTGGAAACTCCTTTTCCACAACACAAAGGTCAAGTGCGTATTTCTTCATATTCTAAAATGTGATAAATTCGTGTTGTCACACCACAACTTTCCCTGAATAGAATCCTCTTCGTCCCCATTCATCAGAGACTGATTCCTGAGCGGAGCGTTATGGTAGCGATTTTCCTATGCAAATGTAGTTAATTTGTATTGAATGCTTGCCAAAACAGGGGTAAAATCCGAGATCGTGGGTGTAATTTTTTATTGTAGAACTATTTTTTGCATGAAACACTTGGTGGAACGAAAAAAACTTTCTACTTTTGCAACGCTTTTGAGAAGAACGGGCGCATAGCTCAGCTGGTTCAGAGCATCTGCCTTACAAGCAGAGGGTCGGCGGTTCGAATCCGTCTGCGCCCACAAACTTTTTCCATTCTTCTCATCAGTGCATCCTAATCGGGCGCATAGCTCAGCTGGTTCAGAGCATCTGCCTTACAAGCAGAGGGTCGGCGGTTCGAATCCGTCTGCGCCCACACCGATTTAGGTACATAATTCCGAAAGTAATTCAGGGCGCATAGCTCAGCTGGTTCAGAGCATCTGCCTTACAAGCAGAGGGTCGGCGGTTCGAATCCGTCTGCGCCCACACTGATTACTTCACTGATTACTTTCGGGCGCATAGCTCAGCTGGTTCAGAGCATCTGCCTTACAAGCAGAGGGTCGGCGGTTCGAATCCGTCTGCGCCCACACAACGAAAAATAAAAGGATGTTTCCAATGGAAGCATCCTTTTTATTTTTTGTAATATTCCGAATGGTGACCCCAGAGGGATTCTAACCCTCGACCTTCAGAACCGGAATCTGACGCTCTATACAACTAAGCTATGGGGCCTTGAAGTCAAACTTGGGTGGACAAGTTTGCATGCTTTAATCGGTGCAAAGGTAATAGAAAAAAAGAATATTTGCCACTGTAGGAAAAGAGAAATAAGTTTTTTTGTTAAATTTGCAAGGTAAATATATTATAGAAATTAGATTAAATACTCATCTATATGGCAAGTTATAAGAAAGTAAAATCATCTGTTGATCATGATGCCAAGGGCAAATATACACTTGCAAAAGTGCGCCTTCCCTATATGTGGCCGCATATACTGGTGGTGCTATTTATTTATGCGTTTTGTACGTTGATATTTGGCGATGTGTTTCAGCGTGCGCAACAGGATTGTTATGTATCATCTGATTCGGAGCGCATGGCCTTTGTTTTGAGACAACCATTAGGAGTGTTTTACTGGGGAATGCGCTACTTGATGTTGGTTTATAAAAACATCTGGTTGGGCGGAGCTGTGTTGACCGTTCTTCTTGTGGGATCTGCGTGTTGCTTGTCGCGTATCTTTCATCTGTCGCGTCGTTGGAAATTGCTTTCCTTTGCACTCCCCCTCTCAATGTTAGGGTACTTGGTATGGAGAGGCACGCGCATTTATTTTCTTGATGAACCCTCTTTGATAATGGGGTTGCCCCTATTGGTCTTCCTCTTCACAGCGCTATTGGCTGCGATAGCAACAGTCATTCGTAAACAAAAGTGTCAGAGCGCAGAACACCATGTTTATGCGCATTGGGGTAGTTTCTTGGCAACACTTCTTTTGTGTGTAGGTTTGTTGGGCTTTACTAATTACTATCGTGAAAATGATGTAGTTGTGGCTCGTCTTCAAAACAAAATGCTGAAGGAAGATTGGAAGGGTATGTCAGATGACGCTTTAAGTGTGCGCCGTGGTGATCGTGCCGTTGCTGCATATTATGCTATATCATTGGTACAACAGAATCAGTTGCTTGAGCATCTGTTTGATTTCGCATTTGATTATCCTCAAGACGGTCCCAATCTTTCTGCTAATGGTAAGTCAGAAGCCAGTCTTTATGAGGCAGATTGTAACTTTTATGCTGGTCTTATCAATAGTGCATACCGTGCGGCTATGGAACGCCATGTCATGACAGGACCTTCAATTTATACCTACAAGCGCATGTTGCTGTGTAGTATTCTGAACGGTGAAAAGGAACTCGCTAAACGTTATCTAAAAGCTATTGAAGCAGTACCCTGGGAGAATGAATTTGTTGCGCGTTATGCCCCTATGCTTGATGACGCTCAATTGATTGTTAAAGATCCAGAACTGGTGAAGGTTCTTTCGCTTGCTCCTCGCGAAATCAATTATGAACAGAATTACCGACGCCCCGTGTTCTTGGGGTATAATGTAGGATTGAGTTACGGTTCCGACCAAACACTTATTACCTCAATTGCATCAACGCTCTATTCTAAGGATCTGATGCGCTTCATGAATATGGCAACTGTTATGCGCCAAAAGACAGGAGGACGCTTGCCTATGATCGTACGCCAAGCAATCATGGTTTATTCAATGACCCATGAAGATGTTAAAAATGTGTTCCCTGAGGTATGTAATGACCGTGTGCTCTTAACCACTTTTCAGGCGTTTGTGGCTGAAGCAAAACCCTATTTGAAAGATAAGGCGGAATTGCGCAAGCGCATGAAGAAAAATTGGTTAGGTACGTATTATTACTACTATTATTGTGAGAATAACGAACCATATCAGGTACGCAAAGTTGAAAACTCTGTTGGTGGTGTGAATTAGACTTAACTTATAACTTGATGAATTTGATAACACATGGCATATCTATTTTTCTTATTGATTTTCCTTGTATCATGTGGAGGGATGACTCAAGAGGTTCCCGCCACTTACACGTCGTTGAATGAATCCGCACCTATTTACCCGGATTATCGTGACGTGACGATTCCTTGCAATATAGCGCCTCTAAATGTAATGGTGAATGATGCTGGTGAAGCATTTTCAGGTCTTATCACTTCGTCTTCGGGCATGAAAGTCGTGGCACAGTGTGATGAGAACAAACTTTTTTTTGATGCTGCAGAATGGCGCTCCCTCTTAGATGCGTCTAAAGGTGAAACACTGAAGGTAGAAGTATTTGTAAAGCGCGCAGATCAATGGTATGCTTATGCGCCTCATTCGCTAAATGTTGCTCCCGAACCCATTGACTCGTTTCTCTCTTACCGACTCATTGAACCGAGTTATGAACTCTACCGTCAGTTGGGATTGTATCAGCGCAACCTCACAAACTTTGATGAACAACCTATATATGAGAATAATAACACGTTTTCGGAGGTTGATAATCACTGCGTGAATTGTCATAATTATAAGAACTTTGATGCTTCAAACATGCTCTTTCACGTTCGTGCCTCTCATGGAGGAACGATTGTTGTTACAGACGGGAAAGCTAAGAAGATGAAGATGACAGTTGATTCTGTCCTTGCCAATTCCGTTTATCCTTCGTGGCATCCCAATCAACCTCTGGTTGCATTTTCATCCAACCAAACGGGACAAGTGTTCCACCTCATCGATCGTAGTAAAGTTGAGGTGATAGACTACGCCAGTGACCTTGTGCTTTACGACGTAGAGCAAAATACAATCTCTAACATCTTGCGCACGAAAGATTTTCTTGAAACCTTCCCTCACTGGGCGCCTGATGGCAAGCGCTTGTTTTTTACGCGTGCTTATACTCCCGGTTTAGCCATGATCCCCGACAGTGTGAGGTCAGATAGTATTATTCCCATTATCGACAGTTTGCGTTACGACGTTATGAGTATGACCTTTGATCCGCAAACACGTACCTTTGGCGAACCACAACTTGAAGTTTCATGTAGTGCTAACGGACGTAGCGCCGCTGTGTCGCGCGTGAGTCCTGATGGTAACTATGTACTCTATACAGAGGGTACTCGTGGGCAGTTCCACATTTGGCATCCCGAGGCAGATCTCTATGTAAAGAATTTGCAGACAGGAGAAACCCGCTGTTTAGACAAAGCTTCAGGCATGGGTCCCGACAGTTACCACACTTGGAGTAGTAATGGACGTTGGATCGTTGTCGCGTCACGTCGTGACGATGGTAGTTACTCACGCGTTTATATCGCTTACTTTGACGCAAATGGAAATGACCATAAGGCGTTTGTGTTACCACAGTTAGATCCAGAGCACAACTTCTGCCGTATGAAGAGTTATAACGTGCCAGAACTTACACGCAACGCCGTGAGCACTACGCCTGAGCAATTGCGCGAAGTTATTTATGATGATGCTTCAATACAGCAGGTGACGTATCAAGATTGATAAACTTTCGGAGCTTTAGAAATATTGAAAAACATTGGTAATAATATAGCAGATGTCCACAAATAATCCTTACACCAAAGATGTTGAGCTCTTATTATTGTAGCCACTAATGGGCACTAATTTTCACTAATGCCTTGCGGAGTATTTAAGACCGGATGGATATTCGTGAAAATTGACTAGCGCGACCTTCGGTTCGTGTTCATTAGTGGCTCGAAATAAAACAAACGAGTTTTCGTGCACAACACCTATATCATTTCCAAAACATTTCTGTATAGTATTTGACTTTATATATGTGAGAGGGGGTGTCGAATTGCAAAATTTCGGCACCTCCCTCTTACGTTGTGTAGAGCGAGTAAAACTCAAGGTGCAGAAGGTGTGTATTGAAGTACATAACCAAAACCGAATTAGAGAAACAATACAGCAGTTTGCTCATTATGACACAAAGCCTTTTGTTGAAATATCGGCAATAATACAGGGGAGTTTTTCTATATGGGTAGCTCGCTTCACGGTATTGAGATTGGAGGATATATCGTCGCCTGTTCTTTATGTGAAAAATGCAGAAAAATGAAGAATAATTTTGGTGTTAACAAGTGTTAACGGATTTGCATTTCGCTTTGAAATTTCGTATCTTTGTATTACGGAAGTGGAGATAGCCCATAAAATCAGGGTTATCTCCACTTTTTTTGTCTCAAAAATCCCATTTTTGGGGGCAAAAAATAAGTTACCTAGTTTTTTCAAGGTTAAACAACCGGTTTTTAATGTTACTTATTCTTGCGCCGCAAATAGATATTGTTGAGGCGGGGAGTTGGTAGAATGTTAATGTATGTTAAAGTTTTCGGCGAAAAATGACGAAAAATGAAGGGTGAGTGTGTCACAATTTTTCGCCAATATTATTGCAGTCTTACGCAAAAAAATAGAAGTTGATATATTACAATGAAGCCTCTACCTTGTTCTCTCCTAACTAGTTCTTATGTCACTATTAAAGGCGTTGTGGCATAACGAGCAACTGCTGCGTTGCTTCTTAATTTCTGACTTGGTTATGTACAATCAGTACACTTCCGTCGTCCGCAATTTCAGCGCCTTGCATTTTTTTCCACTCTTACATGACTTAAGAGGGTGTGCCGAAATGCGAAATCTCGACACACCCTCATATAAGAATATTAGTTAGTTGCTTCGTGCAATGACTAAGTAGCGTTCCATATCTTCATCCCACTCGAATAGGTAATAGTTTATATCGCCCAGTGTGCCGGCATCATCAACATCCGCATGGTAATATTTTCCAGCATGTCTGATGTAGAAGTGGTTGGTGAGTTGTGCGCCAAGAGAGTTGGGAAGATCATTTTGTAGTATAAAGTGAATGCCACCTACTTCGAAATTAGCGGGCACGTTGAATGTCGCCCAACTGCGCTTGATGCTGTCTGTTTTTACTAACACGCGCCAAGGGTGATGGTGTGTGCCATAACAGTCTGTGCGGTCAGGATCTTCAAATATATTGTCTGTATCAATTAAAATTTCACCCTCTGAAATGGTGTTTCCTTCATTATCGGTGAGTTCATAGTTTAAGCGCTCATTCTCACGATCGCCGACAATGTTTAATATTTCAATCACATCCTCCGAATAATCTCCAAGGATTTCCTCCAATTCGTCCGTGTCCTCTTCTTCTATACACTCCTTGATGCGTTCGCTGTCTTCTTCATCATCCAGTTCATAGATGTCGCATCTTATGGCGTCTATATATTCAGAGGCTCCCAGGCAGAGTGTCCAACTTTCATCGTTTGTGTCCACATAATTCAAGTGCTTGTCGAGTCGTACCTCATACGGCACCTCGGTGAGCGTGCTTTCATTGTCGCCATTTTTTATTAAGGTCATGCGCACTTCGCCGTCGTTATCGTCGATGATGTGTTTGGCTATGACAATGCCACAATCGTCAATATCTATGAGTCCGTTAAATGAATCATGTTTTAAATCAAAACCTTCGTCGTTCATATAGAAAGTGCCATCGTTGGCACAAGCCACGACAACTTCACGCTCTATCTCTTCCCCGCCAGATGTGTAGCGATAGATAAATGCATATCCCTCGTAAATATTGAAATCAAAATCGTCATATTCAATGCTTCCAACCTCATCGTCGTCATCTTCAAAGTAGATATCGTCTTCGAAGTCATCATCGTCAGAGAAAAGGGATTCGTCTTCGCTGTCATCTTCATTTTCACTATTATCGTCATCATCTTCTACGAATTCATCCTCTTGTTCTTCATGGTTTGTTAAACTGCATCCACACATGGGGCAGAATCGTGCCCCAGCGATAATGTTTTCGCCACATTCGGGACAAATGTTTTCGCCGTCTTCATCGTTGCTCCCTTCGTTCGTAGCATCGTTGCTTACGGTGGGGTCGTTTAACGGATTTTGCCACTGATTGAAGGAGGATTGCATGGCTTGCATTTGAGCTTCAAGACGCCTTTTTTGCTCCTCCATTTGTGCTTCCAGGCGCTTTTTCTGTTCCTCAATTTGTCGGTTCAATTCGTTTAATTGGTCTTCGTAATTCATACCCCAAAAAATGTTTAAGATTAGTAATATATTTTGTTTTGGTTTATATGGCTTGATTTAATCAATGAACTTGAACTTATCCTTTACCGAGCGGTTGAGCTGCTTGATGTTTTTTTCGCTCGTACGCGCCAATTCGGTGTTGAAATCTTGTAGGTGTTGGGGGAATTCATTGAGTTGATCGGAGAAAACCTGTAGAAGGTTGAGGCGACGTGTGGGAGAGTAGGGGTTGACAACCATCTTGATTCCCTTGGGGTGGATTTCAACTTCAATCTGTTTGCTTGTTGTGAGTGGGTCGCCATCAACGTGTACAGGGTCGTCGCCAGTGCGCGTGATGCTCACCTTTTTCGCCTTAAATGTCTTCACGCGACTATTAGTTGTAAGTGTGCCGTTGAAAAGTTGTAGGGCAAGTTGAGGCGCTTCGATGGGCGTGAAGGGTTCGAGAATGGTGATGTCCATGAGTCCGTCGCTCATAGTAGCTGCTGGGGCGATAAAGGCATTGTTGCCATATTGCGAAGCATTGGCACAGGCGATGACAAAGGCTCTTTGCTCCACCTTTTGTTCGTCGATGATGAGTGTGTAGGTGTCGGGTTTGTAAGAGAGGGTTTCGCGCAGGGTATTTTCGATGTATGAGATAAGTCCGCGCTTGCCGCTATTGGCAAACTTCATACTTACAAAGGCATCAAATCCCATGCCACAGGTGCAGAAGAAGGGAAGGCCGTTCATCGTGCCATAATCAAGTGATTTAATGTTTCCAGCGTTGATCATGCTGATGGCACCTTCAGGGTCAATGGGAAGTTGGAGGTGGCGTGCGAGTCCGTTGCCACTTCCACAAGGGATTATGCCTAATGCCGTGTTGGTGTGGATAAGTGCGCGTGCAACTTCGTTGACGGTGCCATCTCCTCCCACCGCCACTACGATATCAATTCCTTCGTGAGCCGCCTCACGCGCAATGACCTCTGCATGACCAGCATACTCCGTATAGCGCACGCTATACTCATACTTGCTGGTGTCGATACAGCGTCCGATGCTTTGGCGGATGTATATTTTCTTATCCGTGCCCGACTTGGGATTGATGATGAATCGTATGGTTTGCATAACCTATATTAAGAAAGTAAGGGTGACAGTATGGGGGAACTCGTTGATGGTTCCTCTATGTATTCTTTAGCAAAGGTAATGATTATTTGCTTATATCCCCCATTTTAGGAGCGGGGGAATATCATAAATTGCACATAGAAGCGCTTTATGCGTAGTTTTTTTCTTCGTATAGGTGTATTTGTAGAATTAAAATTGTAATTTTGCAGGAAATTTGGTGTGTCGTATTTTCGATACAATGTAGCGAGCGACGCCCCCAGACGAACTAACACAATATTATAATATAATTATTATGGGTTTACTTCAAGAAAGATTGGCGCAATATACGCTTCCCCAAGAATTGATGCAACAGGGTATGTACCCTTATTTCCGTGAAATCGATGGTAAGCAGGGCACGGAAGTAGAAATGGGTGGTCACCGTGTTTTGATGTTCGGTTCAAACGCTTACACTGGTCTTCCCGGCGATGAGCGCATTATCAAGGCTGCGAAGGACGCACTCGATAAGTACGGTTCTGGCTGTGCTGGAAGTCGCTTCTTGAATGGTACGCTCGACCTACATGTCGTGCTCGAAAAGGAGATTGCCAAGTTTATGGGTAAGGATGAAGCGCTCTGCTTCTCAACTGGTTTTACCGTAAACTCAGGTGTTATCGCTTGCCTTTGTGGACGCAACGACTATATCATCTGTGACGACCGCGACCATGCCTCTATTATTGATGGACGCCGCCTTTCTATGGCAAAGCAACTCAAGTTTAAGCACAACGACATGGCTGACCTTGAAAAGCAGCTTCAGCGTTGTGAACCAGATGCGGTGAAGCTCATTGTTGTTGACGGCGTGTTCTCTATGGAAGGCGACCTTTGTAACCTCCCCGAAATTGTGCGCCTCAAGCATAAGTACAACGCAACTATCATGGTTGATGAAGCTCACGGCGTAGGTGTATTCGGTCGTGACGGACGTGGCGTTTGTGATCACTTTGGACTTACCGATGAGGTTGACCTCATCATGGGTACTTTCTCAAAGTCGCTCGCAAGTATCGGTGGTTTCATTACGGCTGATAGCACTATCATCAACTGGATTCGCCATACTTGTCGTACTTACATCTTCTCGGCTTCAAACACTCCTGCTGCTACAGCTGCTGCCCTTGAAGCGCTCCGCATTATCCAGGCAGAACCCGAGCGCATCGCAGCACTTTGGGATGTGACTAATTACGCCCTTGTGAAGTTCCGTGAAGCAGGATTTGAGATTGGTGACACTGAAAGTCCTATCATTCCTCTTTATGTGCGCGACACAGAAAAGACATTTGCTGCAACCATGATGGCGTTTGAAGAAGGTGTATTCATCAATCCCGTAATTCCTCCCGCATGTGCACCTCAAGATACTTTGGTGCGCGTGGCGCTCATGGCAACACATACAAAGGAGCAAGTAGATACCGCGGTTGAAAAACTCGCAAAGGTATTCCGCGAACTTGGAGTGATTCAATAATAAGACCTTTATGGTTATACATTAGTAATAGAAGAGGGTATGTCAAATCATTGGCATCCCTCTTTTTGTTTTTACATTGGCACCTCTGAGTTGCATTTGCGGCGGTTGTTCTTTAGAAAAGTATTTTTCAGTAAAAAAAAGGCGAAGGATGCTTGTTGGATAAATAATTTAGTTGTAATTTTGCATCGCAAACGAGAAACATCAATGCATGCACTCTTAGCTCAGTTGGTAGAGCAACTGACTCTTAATCAGTGGGTCCTGGGTTCGAATCCCTGAGGGTGTACAATTTTTATAACATAACACGCACTCTTAGCTCAGTTGGTAGAGCAACTGACTCTTAATCAGTGGGTCCTGGGTTCGAATCCCTGAGGGTGTACGAGTTATTCGAGATTGACAATCGTAAGGTTGTCAATCTTTTTTTTGTGATTAAAGTCAAAATATTCTGTGATTGGTGCGATAGTTTGTTATAAAAAACTTAATTTTGCTTTCAATAATTAAACTAGGACTTACAAAGTGGTAACAAAAGAAAGCATTCAAGCGCTTATTGATAGTGGGGCGTTAGATGAAGCTTTGGGTTTGATTGATACAATGCTTCAAGAATCGCCAAATGATGATGCGCTCTACTACCTTAAAGGAAAAACCCTGATGAGAATGGGTGAGTGGAAGAAAGCGACAGACGCTTACCTCCAAGCACAAGCGCTAAATCCAGATGGACCCGCTCAAGAACAGTTGGCGATGATTAAGGATATCATGGACTTTTATAATAAGGATATGTATAATCATTAGAGTTCTTGCTGTTGAAGGACTAAAGGTTGGTTCATTAAGCGTTCTACATAACTATTTATCACAGGTAGATTTTAGATAACTAAATTAGAATATATAACAGTACCCACTTTCAGTGTGTGGTGCAAATTACTCACAAGAACCATTATGGCAAAGATTGTAGGAGCCGTGGTGATCAACACCGAGCGATGCAAGGGATGTAACCTTTGTGTTGTGGCTTGCCCCAAGAAATGTTTGTCGCTCAGCGGCAAGGAAGTAAATCATAAGGGTTATGCATTTTGTGTAGATGTACAACCCGAGGAATGTATAGGATGCAGTTCGTGTGCGATTGTATGTCCCGATGCCTGCATCACGGTGTATAAAACAAAGATTGACGCATAAAAGTTATGAAGCAAGATAAGGAAGTCCTTTTGATGAAAGGAAATGAGGCTATCGCACATGCTGCAATTCGCTGTGGATGTGACGGTTATTTTGGTTATCCCATTACGCCTCAATCAGAGATTTTGGAAACATTGGCTGCTGAAAAGCCTTGGGAAACAACAGGTATGGTGGTGCTCCAGGCTGAAAGTGAAGTCGCTTCTATTTACATGATTTATGGTGGTGGTGCATCAGGTAAGCGCGTGATGACTTCTTCATCAAGTCCAGGTGTGGCACTTATGCAGGAAGGTATCACCTATATGGCTGGTGCAGAAGTGCCTGGTGTTATTGTGAATGTACAACGTGGTGGTCCTGGTTTGGGAACTATCCAACCCTCACAAGGCGACTACAATCAGGCAACTCGTGGTGGTGGTAATGGTGACTACAATGTCATCGTATTGGCACCCTGCTCTGTACAGGAAATGGCAGACTTCGTAGATGTGGCTTTTGACTTGGCGTTTAAGTATCGCACTCCGGTAATGATTCTCTCTGATGGTATTATCGGTCAGATGATGGAAAAGGTGTTGCTTCCTCCCTTCAAACCCCGCCGTACGGAAGAAGAAATTAAGGCAACTTGTCCTTGGGCTACAACAGGTAAGGGTAAGCGCGAAAAGCATAATATCATTACGTCGGTAGAACTTCAATCAGAAGTGATGGAGCAGAACAACCTCCGCCTCCAAGCGAAGTATGCTGAGATTAAGGCCAACGAAGTGCGTTATGAAGTAAGCGGAATGGAAGATGCCGACTACATGATTGTTGCCTTTGGTTCGGCTGCACGTATCTCACAAAAGGCAGTAGAATTGGCAGCTGAAAGAGGTATCAAGGTGGGTGTGTTCCGTCCAATTACGCTTTGGCCCTTCCCCGAAAAGGAAATTCGTGAATACTCAAAGAACCTCAAGGGTGTGTTGACTATGGAAATCAATGCCGGACAGATGGTTCACGATGTACGCTTAGCTGTGGGAGAACGTATTCCCGTAGAGCATTTCGGTCGCTTGGGTGGTATTGTTCCCGATCCCGAAGAAGTAGTAGAAGCACTCGTAGCGCTTACAAAGAAAGCTAATGGTTAGTAATCCCAACGAACGACATTCCATCTTTGAGCGTCTAAATCACCCCGAACGCGAAGAGCGTCAACGCATGAAAGAGCGCAAGATGTTGATACTCCGCAACATTCTCAACGCAATATTTATGCTACTCGCTGCCATGACGATGATTGGCATTTGGGCTTTTCCTGAATATACCAATCAGTGGTATATTATCGGACTCATTGCCGTGTGCATTAAAATCGTAGAGGTGATGTTTAGAATGCCTGGAATGAAAAAATATAAGAAATAAGAATTCATATGCGTAAAGAAGATATTATCAAACCCGAAAATTTGGTGTATGAAAAGCCCAAATTGATGAACGATACGGACATGCACTATTGTCCTGGATGTTCACACGGTGTTGTACATAAACTCATTGCTGAAGTTATTCAGGAAATGGGATTGGAGGAAGATGCTATTGGTGTTTGCCCCGTAGGTTGCTCCGTATTTGCTTATAGATACCTTGATATTGACTGGCAAGAAGCGGCTCACGGTCGTGCTCCCGCGCTCGCTACTGCTATCAAGCGCTTGTGGCCCAATAAGTTGGTGTTCTCTTATCAGGGAGATGGTGACATTGGTTGTATCGGTACGGGCGAAGCCATTCATGCCTTGAATCGCGGTGAAAACATTGCTATGATTTTCATCAACAATGCTATTTATGGCATGACAGGCGGACAGATGGCTCCCACTACGTTGATTGGTCAGAAGACGGTGACTTGCCCCTATGGTCGCGACCCTCAGTTGCACGGTTATCCTTTGAAGATTTCCGAAATGGCGGCACTTTTGGAAGGCACTTGCTTCGTATCGCGCAATAGTGTGCAGAATGTAGCAGCTATTCGCAAGACCAAGAAGGCCATCCGCAAGGCTTTTGAAAATTCATTGGCTGGCAAGGGTTCAAGTCTTGTAGAAATCGTTTCTACATGCTCATCAGGTTGGAAGTTGACTCCCGTTAAGGCCAACGAATGGATGGAGGAAAACATGTTTAAGTATTATCAATTGGGCGACCTTAAAGACAAGGAATAAGGCGCTCCGAAGTATTCCGAGATATGAAACAAGAAATAATTATTTCCGGTTTTGGCGGTCAGGGTGTTCTCTCTATGGGAAAGATTTTGGCCTATGCCGGATTGATGGAAGATAAAGAAGTAACGTGGATGCCCGCCTATGGTCCTGAACAGCGTGGGGGGACGGCAAATGTGACGGTGATTGTGAGCGACGAACCCATTTCTTCGCCCATCCTTTCCCAGTATGACACAGCCATCCTTTTGAACCAACCCTCGGTAGATAAGTTTGAGGCAAAGGTAAAACCTGGTGGCACGCTTATTTACGATAGCTTTGGCATTCTCAACCCTCCCACACGCACTGATATCAACATCTATAGCATTAGTGCGATGGAGACGGCGGCAGAGATGAAAATCATGAAGTGCTTCAACATGATGATTTTGGGTGGTTACTTGAAGAAGCATCCCATTGTGAACCTCGAAAGTGTGATGAAGGCACTTGCAAAGACACTTCCTGAGCGTCACCACGGACTTCTCCCTGTCAACGAACAGGCCATCCTTAAGGGTATGGAAATCATCAAGTAAACAAAACAACAAAATAAAGGGGCGGGTAGGGGCTTGTCCTATCCGCCTTCTTACTATTTCTTAATCAATAGATTAAATCCTAAAATTTATTACTATGGCAAGTCGTAAAGTTCTTAAGAAGGCCATCAAGGGTGCTTGTGGCGAACTCTTTGCTGATTGTGTTGCGCTCAGCATGTGTAAGGATGCAAATAAGGAAGCGCTCTTTGCGCTCGAACAAAAGTTAGTTGATTTGTGTCAAGACTTCGTGTCACGTCTTTCTCACACAGAAAAGGGCAACGAAAAGAAGTTCTATAAGAAGTTAGTAGCAGAGTTTACGGATTCTATCAACGCTATCGCTGAAGAAATTATCAAGGCATAATCATGGCCAATTTCTATCATCGCTTGTTGTTCAAGCGCATGGGGTGGAGTGAGCAAGTGAGCATTCCACACCGTGACAAATGCATCATCTGCGTAGCGCCCCACACTAGTAATTGGGACTTCATTATTGGCCAATTATACTATCGCTCCCTTGGGCGTACGGCAGGTTTCTTGATGAAGAAAGAGTGGTTCTTCTGGCCCCTTGGCATCTTGTTCAGAAAGATGGGAGGCATCCCCGTCTATCGCTCTAAAAAGACCAGTATGACCGACACTTTGGCTGAGCGCATCAAGGAGATGGAGCGTTTTGAACTGGCGGTAACCCCCGAAGGCACACGCTCCAAAGTAACAACTTGGAAACGAGGTTTCTATTTCATTGCTCTCAAGGCCGGCATTCCTATTCAACTTTATGACCTTGATTATAAAAACAAGGTCATCAGGTGTACCAAAGAATTGATGCCCACGGGAGATGTCGATGCCGACATGCGCGAGATTATGGAGTATTACAAGAACTCTAACGCCAAGTATCCAGAAAAGTTTGCTATTGAAGAAATCTAATTGTGTAATGAAGTTTTTTATACTCCTATTTGGTCTAATAAACTTATTTGCAGTATCGACTCGTGCATCCTCTTACAAGAAAAAGAAGAAGAGGGTGCACGTAGTTGTATCTGCCCAACAAAAGCGAGAATTAGCGCTAAAGGATTCTCTACGCACCTATTTTGCAAATTACCAACTAGATGGGTATAAGGTGAGGAGGGCATTCGACATAGATTCGTTGCGCATCAACGACTCGATTCGAGAAGTATGGGTGTATCCTACAGAAAACTTTTATTCTCAACCACTTACCTCTCAACGTTTAGAGGATATTTATAACCAACTTTCTACATACTTTCCACAGGCATATACCACTTATCGCTTGCGCCTTTTTGCCAAAAGACACCAACCGCTTGAGCAACTTGTGCCCAATTATTTGCGTGAAGATGGTTTTGATGTTCAGCGTAAGTGGGGTAAACATCATGACACGGACATAACTTGGGTGACCCCTTTGAGTAGACCTTATTCAGTATCAAAGGGATTGCAAAATCGCCATCTCATGGTATGGGCAAGTCATGGGCGTTTTTATAAAAACAAGGTGTCGAGTTGGGAATGGCAACGCCCCAACCTTTTCTGTACGACGGAAGACCTGCTTTCGCAATCCATCGTTTATCCCTACCTGCTGCCTATGTTGGAGAAGGCTGGCGCTATTGTCGTGACACCACGTGAACGTGACTCTCAAACTGAGATGTTAATTGTGGATAACGATGACTACGCTCCCAGTGGAAACTATGTAGAGCATAAACCAGATTCTTGGAAAACCGAGTTGCTCACAAAGGGATTTTCAATACCTCGTGCCCACCTTACAGACGGATACAATCCCTTTGATTACGGCACGGTGCGCTCATCTGTATCTACCCAGAAAAAGGTTAACTCACATTCCGCTGTGTGGACTCCAAAGATTAAGAAATCTGGGCGTTATGCCGTTTATGTCACCTACGCGACACTCCCCAATAGCATACCCGATGCGCGCTATGCAGTTCATCATGCAGGGGGTGTGTCCACCTTCAAAGTTAATCAGCAAATAGGAGGTTGTACTTGGGTGTATCTCGGTTTGTTTGATTTTGTTGATAATGCCACTAAATTTCAGGGAGTAACACTTTCTAATCAAAGTGATTATGAGGGAATTGTGACAGCCGATGCCGTGCGTTTGGGTGGCGGCATGGGACAGACGTTGCGCGAAGGTAAACGTTCACATCTTCCTGCCTCTCTCGAGTCGGCACGCTATTACACCCAATGGGCAGGACTCCCCGAAGGACTCTACAACACCGAAGAGAGCAGAAATGATTATGTAGATGATCTCCGTTGTCGCTCCAATTTTGTGAATTATTTGGCGGGTGGTTCTGTTTATCTCCCCTCTTCAGAAGGTCTTGGCGTGCCCATCGAACTCGTCTGCGCCGTTCATACGGATGCAGGTTATCGACCCGATACGATTTATGGCACAATGGCAATCAGTACTACTTATGATGAGAGTACTGGAGGGCAATATCCTAGTGGCATCTCGCGCATGGCTTCGTGGGATTTTGCACACCACTTATCCCAAACCGTGACCAACGATCTTACCCATCTTTTAGGAAAAACCTGGACGCGCAGAGAAACGTGGAATCGTAATTATAGCGAAACAAGATCGCCTAATATACCGTCTGCTATTGTCGAACTCCTTTCACATCAAAACTTTACCGACATGCGCTATGCACATGATCCCTATGTGAAGTTTTATATCGCTCGCAGTGTGTATAAGGCAATTCTTCGATACGTTAACTATCAGCATGGCGTAACGGACGCAGTGGTACAACCTCTCCCTGTCAAAAATATTCGAGCAGAATTAGATGCAACACAAAACTGTGTTACGCTCAACTGGAGTCATACCCCTGATGAGTTAGAACCCTCAGCGCTCCCCACGCATTACATGGTGTATACAAAGATCGGCGATGCTGCTTTTGACAAGGGGCAAATAGTTTCTTCACCCACCTTCACGATGCCCATAACCCCTGGCATCCAATATTGTTTTAAGGTTTCAGCTGTTAATGATGGTGGTGAAAGTTTTGAGTCTGAAGAAATGACCGTCTATAAGGCGCTCAACGAAAAGTATCGTGTTTTGATTGTCAATGGTTTTACGCGCCTTTCTGGTCCCTCTTTTGTATATACAACAGATAGCGTCGGTTTCGATCTCGATAAAAACATAGGACTGCCATGGCGCTCCACAAATGCGATTCTGGGAAAACAATACAATTTCTCTCCTCACGCTGCTGGACGAGAGGGCAAAGGCGCTTTAGGGTATTGCGGAACTGAATATGAGGGCAAAACAATTGCGGGAAACACTTTCGACTTTACCTCCGAGCATGGGCGTAGCATCGCGCAGACGAAGGAATACTCCTTTGCCTCCACCTCTGTGAGCGCCGTAGAACAAGGCATGATTCCTCTTCATGCCTATCATGTAGTCGACCTCATCCTTGGTAGACAGGCTGAAAGTTCAGAAAATCTCCGTGCTGCAAAGACCTTTACCCCAGTTCTTCAGCAACGCCTTGTTGACTATACTCGCCATGGGGGAAACTTGTTCGTCTCGGGTTCACACCTTGGAAGTGACATGTCATCACCCGCTGAACGTGAGTTTCTTTCTGCTACGCTCGGCGTGGTGTGTACAGGGTCGATGCGCGCCAACCAGTGTGACACTTTACTGGGACTTAATTTACGTATGCCGCTATACAATCGTCCTTCAGAATTGCATTACAGTGTTGGTCATCCCGATATACTCGAACCCTCCACTTCCGACGCATTCTCTGCCTTTGCCTATACTGACGGACATGCTGCGGGCGTAGCATACAAGAGCTCATCCCACAGGACTATTACGATGGGCGTACCGTTTGAATGTATAGTCGATAGCAAAAACCGTGAGCAAGCGATGCGCGCCATTCTTCATTACCTGACGCAGTAAAACAACCCTCCCATAAGCGATTTAGAAGCTTTTGCTTTTGTGCTTTGGAGAGTTTGGAGTAACTTCGCAAGTAATTATTTACCCACGCTAAACCGAACAATCTATGCGTATTCAATTAAACGAAAAAGGTTCGCACTTTCTAGAAATTACCGACTTGCATTTTCAGACACTGAAAGAGTATGCTTTGTTGAAGGATCTCGTAGATAGCACAGGGTATGTGACAGAAGATATCTTGTTGCGCTTGAAACTTCACACACGCTCCTTGCTGCTGAATGCCTCACCTGTGCCTCAGAATTTGCTTGACCTCTATGCCGAAGTGATATGTCATGATAAGATGAAGGCCTATGGGTTGAAGCAGTTGATTGAGGCGTATGTGAAGTTTGAACAAGAATAGTAATTCAGCTCTGTCATCTGTACTCTATCATCTGTACTCTGTACTCTGTACTCTGTCATCTGTACTCTAGATAACATGCAATACAAACTCACCGACTGGTTGCCCACGACGAAGAAAGAGATGGAACTTCGCGGGTGGGAGGCACTGGACATTATTTTGTTCAGTGCAGATGCTTATGTGGATCATCCTTCGTTTGGCGCCGCGGTAATTGGTCGCTTATTGGAGGCTGAAGGTTATCGTGTGGCAATAGTGCCACAACCCGACTGGCATGGCGATTATCGCGACTTTAAGAAGTTGGGGCGTCCACGCCTTTTCTTCGGCATAGCCCCAGGGTGTATGGATTCGATGGTGAATAAGTACACCGCCAACCGTCGTCTGCGTTCAGAGGATGCTTATTCCCCCAACGGTCGCCACGATATGCGCCCCGAGATGCCCACGATAGTTTACACCAAGATCCTCAAGGAACTTTATCCCGATGTGCCCGTTGTGTTGGGAGGTATTGAAGCATCGCTCCGCCGACTTTCACATTACGATTATTGGCAGGAACGCCTGCGTCCGGGCATTTTGAAAGAGAGTGGGGCTGATGTGCTGATTTATGGCATGGGCGAATTGCCCATGGCGGACCTCTGCCGACAGATTGAGGAGCACATTACGCACCACGACTCCGCCGCCCTTCTCACCACTGCCGCCCTTCACGACATGCTCTGCAAGCATCCCGTGCTTCAGACAGTGACTTATGTAGAGATGCAAGATATTTGGGGAGGTATTACGGAGACAGACATCGTTTTGCATTCCTATGAAGAGGCTGTGAAGAATCCGAAGGCACAAGCCGCAAACTTCAAGCATATTGAAGAAGAGAGTAACCGCCTTACGCCCCAACGTATTGTGCAACAGACGGGCGATAAGTATATGGTGGTCAACGCCCCATATCCCCCCATGACAACGGAGCAGATTGACCGTTCGTTTGGGTTCCCCTACACACGTCTGCCACATCCCAAGTATAAGGATAAGCGCATCCCTGCCTTCGATATGATAAAATTCTCCGTCAACATCCACCGCGGTTGTTTCGGCGGGTGCTCCTTCTGCACCATTTCAGCGCATCAGGGAAAGTTTATTTCCAGTCGTAGTAAGGAGAGCATTTTGAAGGAGGTCGAGGCTGTTACACAGATGCCCGATTTTAAGGGACACCTTTCTGACCTTGGAGGTCCCTCGGCAAATATGTATGCCATGGCAGGGAAGAACAAGGAACTTTGCCGCAAGTGCCGTCGCCCCTCGTGTGTGCACCCGCAGATTTGCCCGAATATGAGCAATGACCATCGCCCCTTGCTTGATATTTACCGCACAGTGCGCCAAATGCCAGATGTAAAGCGAGTGACGATCGGTTCGGGTGTGCGTTATGACCTCTTGTTACACCGCACGGGAGACGCGTCTATAGACAAGGCTACCGACGATTACACGCGTGAACTCATCCTCCACCATGTGAGCGGGCGCCTTAAAGTGGCTCCTGAGCACACCTCTCCACGCGTGCTGCAACTCATGCGCAAACCGCCCTTTGAGCAATTCGAGCGTTTCAAGCAGGTGTTTGACCGCATCAACAAGTCGGCAGGATTGCGCCAACAGATTATTCCTTACTTCATCAGTTCACACCCAGGGTGCACCCCTGAAGATATGGCGGAATTGGCAGCACTCACCAAGCGACTCGACTTCCAGTTGGAGCAAGTGCAGGACTTTACTCCCACGCCCATGACCGTCAGCACCGAGGCCTGGCACGCAGGTGTACATCCCTACACGCTTCAACCCGTCTTCTCTGCAAAGTCGCAAGCTGATAAGTTGCGCCAACGCATGTTCTTCTTTTGGTACAAACCCGAGGAGCGCCAAAAGATCATTGCCGAACTCCGCCGCATGAATCGCCCTGACCTCATCGACAAACTCTTTGGGGCAACCTTCACACCGCAGACGGCGCGTCCTAAAAGTTCTTATGGTAAACAGCGCGACAAACGCAGGTAAACAGGTTTTCTACTTTAATCCTGTGTCGGTTCTAATTTCTTCTTTCAGCTTCGCTAGAATCTGCTTGCGCTCGGCAAAGAAAGTGAACTATTTTTGCTCTTGCTTAATCGCAGATTTCTCCTTTCTAATTTCTCCTTTCTAATTTCTCCTTTCTAATTTCCCATTTATGTCTTGTCTTCAAGTTATACTTTGTCTTGTCTTCCCGCCGTTGGCCGTGATCGACCGCGGTTGTGGTTCCGTTATTATTGTCACTTTGCTTTGGCTTTGTGGTTGGGTTCCTGGTGTGCTTGCAGCGCTTATTATTCTAAATAGAAATTAAGTAGATGGGGAAGATCGACCAAGAGAAGCGCGTGGTAGCACGCATGATCTGCCTTTACTGCAACAAGTACGAGGGGAACGCTCAACTCTGTGACGAATGCAGAGCCTTGATGGAGTATGCAGAGCATCGACTGTCACGTTGTCCCTTTAAGGAGCAGAAACCCACGTGCCGGTTATGCCCCATTCATTGTTACAAACCCGACGAACGTGAAAAGATGCAACGCGTCATGCGCTTTGCTGGTCCTCGTATGATATGTCATTATCCCTTAGACGCCTTGCGCCATTTGATCAGCGAACTGAAAACAGTAATAACACAACAAAAGCGAGTCACCCGATGAAGAGTGACTCGCTTTCCGTTTTTGGAGGATTATAGCGTTTCCTTCTATACAGCAAATTGTGTAACCATCCGTAATCCCCTCCTGCGGGGGCGATAAATCGCTCCGCAAGTCAGGCGTGCCATTGCAATTATAATGGCGAAAAATTGTGACAGTTTCAGCCTTCATTTTTCGTCATTTTTCGCTGAAAACTTTAACAAACATTAACACTCTGCCTACTCGCCCTTGCGACAATGTCTATTTGCGGCGTAAGAATAAGTAACATTAAAAACCGGTTGTTTAACCTTGAAAAAACTAGGTAACTTATTTTTTGCCCCCAAAAATGGGATTTTTTGGACAAAAAAAGAGGAGATACCCCTGTTTCCTAGGGGTATCTCCCCTTCCGCAGTACAAAGATACAAAATTTCGGAGCGAAATCCAAATCTGTTAACACTTGTTAACACCAACATTATTTCTCATTTTTCGTCATTTTTTGCATACAAAAAAGGCCACGATTTTGCCTTCAACCTCATTAACGCGAAGCATGGATCGGGCAAAGGTCACG
>JAZTYI010000111.1:0-21862 GCA_045636885.1 Alloprevotella sp. | reverse complement strand
GTAGTCTGCGTGAGAAATATTTACCGGACAGCAATAATAAAAAATCAAATGATTATACAGATTTCACTGGCGCTATGTCTGCATAGTTAACCGTGAAATCTGTATAATCAGTTGATAAAAACATTCTTGGCGTGAGCACTATAGGTTGCTTAGTGCTTCACGAAGGTGAAGTCGTCGATGAGGACATCGGAAGCAGTGTGTGCCGCAGTTGTCTTGGGGTTCATGATCACCAAGCAGATGGTAGTTTCACTTGCGAGGGTGAATTCATGCGTGATCAAAGTCCATTCTGCGGGGATATCGTTGGTGTAACTACCGTACTTGTAGTTAGAAGAGTCGATAGAACCGTCGGTCTTCATGGGTACGTAACCGGGACGCACGCTTGACACGGCGCTGGCAGATGCTGCCTTGGCGTAGAAACTCATGGTGTAAGTACCTGCGGCGAGTTTCATTTCCTGATAAGCGAGGCGCTTATTGGCAGCTGTATTGCCCTGCACGCATACGGCATACTGACCGCCACGCGCATCGGTGCTCTGTGAAAGGGTGGCGTTGCTGGCTGTTGACGCGCTCTTCCAGTAGAGGGGAGTTGAACCGTTCCAGAGTTCAAAGTCGCCGTTGAGCACTTCAGAAGTGCCTTCAGGAAGTGCGGGAGTGTCACCACCCTGCTCGGGAGTGTCGGGAGTGTCAGGCGTTTCGCCACCGTCAAGGATGCCGCCGTCGGTCGTTTCGAGCGTAAAGTCGTCGATGAGCACGTCGGCACCGGGGTTCTTAGAGTTCATGATGACGAGTGCGAGGCGTGTGTCAGCATCGAGGGTGAAGGTGTGGTTCACTTCCGTCCATTCCGTGCTGCTAAGGTCGTTGACATAATCGCCGTACATATAACTGCCCACCTTGTTCGCTGCATCCACGGGAGTGTAACCCGGACGTACGCTACCGCCTGTAGCTGTTGCTGCCTTGGCGTAGAACTTCATGGTGTAAGTACCCGCCTTGAGGGTCATTTCCTTGTAACCGATGCGCTTGTTGGCAGAGTTTGTACCGCCTACGCGAACGGAGTAACTACCGCTATGAGCATCTGTGCTCTGTGAGAGCGCTGCGTTGCCGGCTGTAGAAGCAGTCTTCCAGTTATTGGGGAGTCCGTCTACCCATGTTTCAAAGTCGCCATTGAAAGATGTGAGGTCGCCTACGACGTCGCCCCCTGAGGGTGCATCACCAGGAGCGCCTTCTGACATGTTGAAGTTCTTCACTTCCCAAGTAGAGCAATCGTCGGCAGCTGCGTTGTAGAGGAAGGCCACGCGCACCTTCTTGCCGAGGAATTCTGCGGGAACAGCTACGTCAGCATTGGCAAAGGTTGTCCAGTCGGCACCTTCTGTATGATCCTTCTTGAGGAGGGTCCAAGCGGCTTCCTTAGCAGACTTGTCGATGTCGGTAGTGATGAAGAGTTGCTGGTTTTCATCGGCTACGTTGTAGCGAAGGATGTAGTCGTAAGAGATGTGTGCCGCAGTAACGCCTTCGAGATCAATAACGGCAGACTTGAGATAGTAAGTACCTGCTGTAGTCGTTGCCGAAGCGTTGTCGTAACCTGTAGCCTTAGCCGTCTGGAAGTCGATGATCCATGCGCCCTCACCGCTTACGGTTTCAGAAGTGAACGTGCCGAGCGTAGAAGCGAAGGCTTCCTTGTAGGGGAGTTTCTGGTCGCCCACGGGAGTGGGTTCTTCAGCAGCCACACTACCCTTCTTCATGCTGAAGTTCTTCACTTCCCAGGTAGAACCGCTTGTAGCATTGGTGTTATAGTAGAAGGCTACCTTTACCACCTTGCCAAGATACTCTGCGGGGATGTTGACCGTGGCAGTGCTGAAGGTTTCCCAGTCGGCACCTTCCACGTGCTCGTTGTTGAGGGTTACCCAAGTTGCTTCACCCACGGGTTTGTCTACTTCTGTAGTGATTACGAAGCGCTGATTGTCCTTGCCCTTGTTATAGCGAAGGATGTAGTCGTAAGTCACAAATGCCTCTGTAACATTTGTGAGGTCAAGTTGCTTACTTACGAGGAGGTAAGTACCGGCAGTCGTTACCTTTGAGGTATTGTCATAACCAGTGGCCTTGGCTGTGCTGTAGTCGATAATCCAAGAGCCTTCACCGCTGGTTGTGAAGTTCTGGAAGGAACCGAGGGAAGTGGCGAAGGCTTCTTCTACGATGATATCTTCATTTTCGGGTGTAGAAGGTGCTTCAGCCGAATCATTGGGGTTGGTATAAGGTGCAGGAATATCTTCACAGGCAGTAAAGCCAAAGGTGAGCATCGCTGCGGCGAGGAGGGAAATGTATTTTTTCATTGTGATGAAAGGGGATTTTTATAAATTCGGGAAATCCTTAGGTGATCCTAGGTTGTCCTAGGTGATTCTAGGTTGTACTAGGTGATTCTAGGTTGTCCTAGGAATGCCTAGGGATGCCTTGGGGTTTCTATGCTTTACTCCAAAACCTCGAAGTCATGAATATCGCGGAGCTGGATTTGCCAACCGCTGTAGTAGGTCATGATGCCTGTGAGGCGGACTTTTCCTTCAGGAATTTGGGTGTAGGATATTTCGTTTTCCGTGCTGGTGCGGAGGGTCATCTTCTGGTTGCCCACCTTTATTTCACGGTCTACGCCGTAACCTGCATCGCGGAGCACTTCGGGTGCAATGATTTTCGGGAGGGGTTCTGCCTGACCAGCAAATTCCTCTACTGTTCCCGTCTCTGCCTTTTCTTTATTCGCGCCTTGCACAGCTGAGAAATAACCTTCTACTGTTGCAAGCACGGGAGCGTTGATGTATTTCTGCGCTGTAGACTTGAGCCATGCTTCATCCACTTGAATAGGTTGGAGTTCGGGAGCCTCGGGGTTAGGAGTGCCTACGAGGGCGAAGTTAGTTTCCAACAAGTTGAAGAGCAACGGACCAAGGCGGCGGTTGCCACTACTGGTGTAATAGGGTTGTCCGATTTTGGGCACCTTGCTGTAGTTACCAACCCACAGACCATTAAGGTTTACGCGCACTTCCTGACCGAGGGGGAAGTAGGGGTAGAGGCAGGTGTTGCGAATGCCGAGTTGGATGCTCTGGTCAGAACCATCGGGAAGGATTTGGCGGAGCACAACGGTCTGATAGAGGTTGCCGTTGATACCATCGTTGGCCACTACAATGCCACTCACCACGATGTCGCGGTCTACGCATGTCATCTGGTTAGAACTATTCATGTAACCCGGACCAAATTCGTCCTTCAACTGCTTAATGGTGTATTCCTCACCGCTTACGGATGAAGCAAATATTTTTGTCTCTGGGAAATCCGTGAGATCGGGAGCGCCGTGTTCGTCAAGGCAGGAGGTAAGTCCGAGCGCAAGAACGGCAAGAAGTATATTGAGATATGTTTTCATAGTTGCTTGCATTAGGGGATTAGAACTTATAACCTACGTTGAGGAAGAAGTTGAACATGTTAGCGTAATAATATTTGGGGTTCTTAGAGAACTGGTAGGTGCGCTGTTCACCCGTAGCGTAGTAGTCGTCGCGGTTTTGCTCGTAACCACCCGTGCGGAGGTCCTGATTGTTGAGGATGTTCTGGAGCGAGAGGTTGATAGAAAGCGAACGACCACGATTGAGGCGGATGAAGCGACCGATTGAAGCGTCGAGCATGAAACCGCCCTTACACTTTTCCTGACGCGCTGTGCGTGCTTCTACGACATTACCGTTCTGGTCGAGGCGGATACCACCATTGGTGTCGTATTCTTCACCCGCATGCTGCCAAGCAGGATTACCATTGGCATCGAAGGAGTTACCAAACACTTCGTTGGGAATCACATTACTCAAACGACTGTAAGCGGAGTAACCGATGTAGGTGCGGTCATAATAGTTGAGGTTGGCAGCAAGGAACCATCCGTTGCGACTGTAATCAACACCCAAACTCAAGGCGGTGAGGGGCGTACCGCTCACACGGCAACCATCGGAAATCACACGGAGGGGTTTGTCAACCGTTGTACCGTTGGGGAGGTTGATGGTCCACTTGTTGAGCGTTGCGGTAGTCTTGGCATCCATGCCTTCGTAATTAACCTGTGCGTAAGGATTGTTGATGTACTTCGCTTCGCCGATAGAACCGATGAAATTGAACTTCAAGTTGCTGGTCACCTGGAGCGAGAGGGCTGCTTCAACACCGTAGTGTTCCTTATCAATGCCCGACATGGCAAGGTAGGTAAAACGCGACTCTTGGTCGTTGTAGAAGGCGGTTTGTTCTACCTGATTCATGTAACGTGTGTAGTAAGCATTCACCTTACCCGAGAGGATGCCCCAGCGGAAGGTGTAGGCCAATTCGGAAGAAAGAACGTCCTCCAACTGGAGGTTGTTGACAAAGTCATTGTGGAGGCGGGGTGCTACGAAGGCGTTGCGTGCGAGAGGTGCACGCTTTTCATATCCTGCGCCGATGCTGATGCGATGACCTGCTCCTGGATTGATGAGCAACTGCGCCTTACCGCCACCGCCGAAGAACTTTGCAGCACCACTCTTGCCGAAAGAGTTTTTGGGCGCACGACCGTTTTGCATCTTACCATCGCGCTCAATCGTTGTGCCCTCACCGTAAGCAGAGAGGGTGAGGTCGAAGATGCCGCGCTTTGTTTCGTAAAGTCCCCAGAGTCGTGCCTTATTTACAAGGATGTCGTAGTCGTAACCAAACTTGTCATCGACGTAAATGCGGCGGTTGGGGTTGCGAAGGTCGTTTTGGGCTTCCTGACTGTCGCGGCCGTAGTCGTTGGCCGAGAACTTATCGTAGTCGATATAGATTTCGCCACCAAGGAGGTCGGCCATGGTCTTGTAGTGATAACCTTCGGTGTGGTTGAGTTCTACGCCAAGGACGTACTTGCTGGCGCGATTGAGGCGACCTTCAAGCACGGAATTTAAGGCAAAAGTCATCTGGTCATTATGACGGCGCTCCTGGTAATAAAGTGTTTCGCCTCCGAGCGCTGCATTCTGACGGTTGACGTAGTACATGCGGTCCCAGTTGATCTGACGGTTGGCCTTGTCAGAGGTCCAATAGTTATATAACGAGTTCCACTGGTCTACCGCTTCAGGATTCGCCGCGAGCCACTCGGCATTGTTCTTCTCGGGGTCCCACACGTTGAAGATGGACGAAGGCATGTTCTTATAATAGTCCGGGCGGGGGTCGTAAGCTTCGCCGTTCCAACCGAGGGCTGTAGAACTATACATGCTGTACTTTCCCGCAAGCGAAGTGACGAGTTTCGTTTCGGGATTCATCTTCCAGTCCCACGTAAGGATGGCTGTGGGTGAGAAGTCGTTGACAATACGTGAGTTGCGCACACCGCCGTTCTGGTAACCCCAGTTAGGGTTATAGTAGCGGTCGTTAGCGAGCCAGTAGGCTTCTTCCGTAGAAGCACCCTGCTGACCGCGCTCTGTGGGCGCACCAAAAGTAACGAGCGAAAGGCTGTGATGCGAATTGAGGCGCTTTTCAAGGGCAAGGAAGTAGCTGAAGGCGTTGTAGAACGTACCTTCAATCTGTCCCTTTTCTGCCCAACGGTAACCGATAGAAAATGCTGCCGACCATCCCTTGGGACTGATGCCCGTAGCATGGGTGAACATGGCACGTGCTACGTAGTTGCGGTTGCAGGCAGAGAGTGCCAACTTACTTCCCTGGGCAAACTGACTGGCACGGGTCTGGATGTTCTGACCGCCGCCTTCGCCAAGGAAACCAAAGTTGTTGGCCTCAAAACTGGAAGCACTCTCGCGGTTGCGTGTGGCATCATTCAGACCACCAATCATACCGTAAGAGAATTGTCCACGCTCAAGGTCGTTAAGCATTACGCCGTTGATGTACGTCTGACTGCTGGTGTTTTCAAAAGCACGCACACGGTAGCGCATCGGACTAAAAAGGTAACCCACTTCGGAGAGGAAGGGGTCGTTAGATGCCGAGGAGATGGTGGAAACAGTCTGCGCTGCATCAGCATCCTCGTCTAATTGAGATTCCGTAAACGAGAAGTCGTGACTGTCGTCGGGAATCAAAAGACTGTCAGCGGGAGTCTGTGCCGTGGCCCAGAATGGGGCAACAAGCAGTGACGCCGCAAACAGGAATACACCTTTTTTCATAAATGGTTGGGTTAGTTTTTAAACTGTTATTCGAGACAAATTTACAATGTTCCCAATAATCAGCGACAAAAGCAGGACTATTTTTTATTTTTTAATACTTAAAAACCTCCTATTAAGTATTTTTTTTACAAATTTGCGGATGTATAAGACTAACAATATTACACATGAAAAAGATTTTTCTCGCACTTCTCGCTTTTGTACTTTGCTGTTTCAGTACCACTACTGCAGTAGCGCAACAGAAAACGTACAAGATGAATGGTGTGGCATTTTACAATCTTGAGAACCTCTTTGATACGATTCATGCGGCAGGAAAGAATGACTATGAGTTCTTACCTCAGGGGTCGTATAAGTGGAACACGCTGAAGTATACGAACAAGTTGACGAACATGTCGCAGGTGCTGGCATCGCTCTGCACGGAGGTGGGGAAGATGAAGAACCCTTTGGGCGCGGCGGTGATTGGTGTTTCGGAGATTGAGAACCGCACGGTGCTCGAAGACCTGCTGAAACAACCCGCACTCAAGGACCGCGGGTATGAAATCTGCTTCGTCGAAGGTCCTGACCGCCGTGGGGTGGACTGTGCCTTCTTATACAACCCTAAACTCTTTAAGATGGAGCACTCCATGCTCGTGCCTTACATTTATCTGAAGAAGGATGATCCCTGTACCATAGGGTTTGAGGTGAAAGACGGACGCGTGGAGGCCATTCCTGAATTGCGTGGCGACACGACCTATATTACCCGTGGGTTCCTCGTGATGAGCGGAAAGATGGATGGCGAGAAGTTTCACTTTATTGTGTGTCACTGGCCCAGTCGTGGCGCAGCAAGTCCGGCACGCGAACGTGCGGGCGACCAGGTGAAGGAACTCAAGGAGGCGCTGCTGAAGCAGGACCCCAATTCGCACATTGTGATTATGGGTGACTTTAACGACGACCCCAAGAATAAGAGTATGCGCAAGAACCTCGGATGTAAGGAAAAGCAGGAGGCGTGTGGCGCTGACGACCTTTACAATCCCTGGTGGGACTTCCTCTACAAAGTGGGACAAGGCACCCTACTCTATCAAGGCAACTGGAACCTCTTTGACCAAATTGTATTCACTGGCAACCTTCTTGGCAAGGACCGCTCTACGTGGAAGTACTACAAGAGCGAAATCTTCATGCGTGACTACCTCTTCCAAACAGAAGGAAAGTATAAAGGTTCGCCCAAGCGCACCACCGCCGGAGGCGTATGGCTCAATGGCTATTCTGACCACCTTCCTGTACAAACCTACTTTGTGAAGGAAGTAAAGTAAATACCTAGGATTGCCTAGGGTCCCCTAGGATTGCCTAGGAACGCCTAGGATTGCCTAGATTTGCCTAGCCCCTCAACTCTAAACGTTCAACCCTAAACGTTCAACGTTCCCTCCCCCATGTACCACAAACTTCACTCCCTCGTAGCGCAGATGCGCCCCATCACGCTGGAAGAGATGAAGTCCGTACGCCTCATGAAGCGCACGGACACGAAGTTTGTGACCAATAACGAGATGCTCATGAAGTTGCTGGAACTTACGCGGGAGAGTTACTCGGCACAGCACAATAATGGGAAGTGCATTGCGGGATATCGCACAGTGTATTGGGACACTCCCAAGACGCACGAAATGTTTCGGCAACACCACTGTGGACACTTCCCACGCACGAAAGTTCGCGCCCGTACTTATCTCGACTCTGGGCATTGTTTCTTAGAAATCAAGAAGAAGGATAACCACGGGAAGACGCGCAAGAAGCGCATTGAGATTCCCTCCATTGAGGAGGTTATTGACAACCATTTTGGCGAAGCATTCCTCACGGAGCGCACGGGATATACATTTAAGGATATCATCCCTACTGTAGAGAATAACTTCCACCGCATCACCCTCGTGAACGACGCCAAGACGGAACGCTTGACCATTGATTTCGGCATTCATATCCTTAACCACGAGACGGGAGCAGAAGCGGATTTTGACAACCTGGTCATCATCGAACTCAAGCGCGACGGACGCGTACACTCCCCCATCCTCGCCCTACTCCGCCAACTGCGTATCAAACCCAGCGGATTCAGCAAATACTGCATCGGTTCGGCACTCACCAACGACAATCTCAAAATCAACCGATTTAAGAAGCGACTGCACCGCTATGAGAAGATTAGTAAGTGAGCAGTATAGGCGATCCTAGGTTTTCCTAGGTTTTCCTAGGAGACCCTAAAGACCTCATAACCTTAAACCTCGTAACCTTAAACCTCATAACCTATATTTATGCACGAATTATTTGAAGCTAACGTAGAGTTGTTCCACCTTCTTGGAAGTCTTGTACTGAACTGTGTGACAGTTTGGTCGATTGTTCATTTCTTCTATTTCCCCAAGGGACAACGCCGTGATTATTACTTCACCTTCATTCTGCTCTCCGTGAGCATCTTTATGCTCATCTACTTGTTCATGGGTCGAGAAATTGCTGGAACGATTTCCGACGCAGGCATGGTGGGTGCTGCCCTCGGACTCTTTGCCATCTTTGGCATTATCCGTTACCGCACGGAAAGTGTGCCCATTCGCGAAATGACTTACCTCTTCTTCCTCATCGCCCTCTCGGTGTTGAACGGGAAGACGGGAGACCTCCACATCGTTGAGCGCCTCGTCATCAATTTGGTATTTATTGTCATTGTGTGGTTGGCAGAAAACTTCCACTCGGCATACAACCAGGGGTGTAAATTTGTCAAGTACGACAACATCGACCTCATCAAGCCCGAACGCTACGACGACCTTGTGAAAGACCTTGAAGAGCGCCTCGGCGTAAAGATTACCCGCGTAGAAGTGGGCGCCGTAGACTTCTTGACAGACATGACTATGCTCCGCGTGTTCTACGTAGACCCCGACAAGCGCATTAAGTCTGTTGACCGCATATTTAAGACACCTGAGGCGTAATAATTATAAGGTTGTTATAGGCAGTCCTAGGGATTCCTAGGCAGTCCTAGGTTATCCTAAACACCATAAACTCAAAAAAACATCAACCTACCACTATGAAAAAACTACTCACCCTTGGTTGCGCCCTGCTTTTTACGGCAACCTCATTCTGTCAGAAGGACGAATTTGGTGCTTGGCTTGAAGTTGAAGGCGAAAAGAAGATTACAAAGCGCATCGACCTTTCACTGGGACTCGGTATGCGCGCTAACGATAACCTTGGCGAAGTATCACGCGCCAATGCCTTCATCAGCGGAAGCTATAAGGTGTGTGACTACCTCAAGGTAGCTGCAACCTATCAGTATATCAGCGACTTGAGTCGCGGAGAAGTAAAGGAAGACTTCAAGAAGAAGAGTGGCAAATTCAACGGTTACAATGTGGACGAAGCATTCCACCGTGCGAAACACCGCCTCTCGTTTGACCTTTCCAGCAAGGTAAAGGTAGGACGCTTCACCTTCTCGTTGCGCGAACGATACCAATATACGCATTCTATGAGTAAGGATGTTGAGCGTATCAAATATCGCGAAATCGTTCCAGATGGTTTTGTAAATACAGAAAACCTTCCTATATACCCCTTTGGTGGTTATGATTTTTTTGAAACTGAAGTAGTTAAAGACCATAAGAATCACAAGAACAACCACCTTCTCCGCTCGCGCATCGGTGTAGAATACGACATCAAGAACTGCCCGCTTACGCCCTTTGCTACTTACGAAATCAAAACGCAACTTCAAAAGGGTGGGGCGACTGAAGAAACTCGCCTCATCGTAGGTACAGACTGGAAACTCAATAAGAAGAATACCCTCTCGATTGCCTACGTCTTCAACGACGGACACTATAGCGATGAAGCAAACATCCATGCTGTAAGCGTGGGGTATAAGTTTAAATTCTAATGAAGTAAACAAGTTTACAGGTACGAGTAAACAAGATAGTTTGCTCACTTTGAGGCATCTTACTTATGCGTACCTTGTCAACTCGTCAATCCTATATTATTTCATCATGAGAATCCTCTCCCTCATCGTTGCCCTCTTTGCGGCAACAACAATTAACGCACAGCGCTTGGATTATCTCACCTTCCGCCTACTGAACGGTAATGAGTATAGTCAAAACATCGCTGCGGGCGCTACAATTACCTTTACGAATACGAGTCTCGTGGTTCAAGCGACGGAACCAAGTCTTGAATTTTCACTCACCGACCTTGAAGCACTATTCTTTACTGCTGAACCTACGGGTATCAACGGTGTGGAAACACCTGCAGTAAGTGTGCGCTATACTGGCGGAGCACTCTATGTGGTGGGGCCTGCAGGAAATCCGGTGGGTGTTTACACCCTTGACGGACGCACCGTTGCAACACTCAAAAAGTGCACGAACGGCAACGAGCGCTTCTCGCTCCCCCTAACGAAGGGCATCTACGTGGTTCGTGTTGGTCAACAAACCTTTAAAATTCTTGCACAATGAAGCAGTACTTACTCCTCCTTGCCCTTGCTGGAACGACATTGACAGCAACGGCACAGACACTGCGCATTGAGCAGGGCAGTGTGACCACAGCATTTGACGCCTTAACCCTTGGGGAGTCTAACTTTGCCGCAGGCGGAACTACCCTTACACTCGGCGGTAAGACGTATGACGTAAGCACAATCGACCGTGTGACGATTAACAACACGCCCGTGGCGGCAACTACCGTCGGCGTGGTGTACGATGGTGCTACAGCGCAAGTAGAAATCAGTGGCGACCTTGCACCTTACCTCACCGTAAACGTAGAGGGTGCGAATGTCAGCATCTTTGCCGACGAAGAGTTACAAGAAGAAGTGACTTACTTGTTGAGTGGTACTTCAACCTCGGGTTCTTTTACCCTTGAGGGCGACTATAAGGCTACCGTTGCCATAAACGGTCTGCATCTTACTTCAAACACCGTGAGTCTTCCCCCGATGAACATCCTCAATGGAAAGCGCATTAAGTTTCTGGTGAGCGGTTCTAACTCATTTGCTGACTGCGCCGGCGGTACGCACAAGGGTGCTTTCTTCGTTAACGGTCACCCCGAATTTGAGGGATGTGGTTACATCAATATTACGGGCAACTCCAAGCATGCCTTCGTCAGCGATGAGTACACGCAATTTAAACATTCCTTCACTGGCACGATCAACGTGCTTAGCGCTGTAGGCGATGCTTTCCACATTGACCAATACTTGCTGATGCAGGGAGGAACCTTCAAGATGAATAATATTGGTGGCGATGGTTTTGACATCTCATTTACCAACGATGCTACTGATGAATATAACGGCGAAGTGTTTATCGAGGGAGGCAACATCGAGTTGAATGTTGTAACTCCTGACACCAAGGGTATTAAGGCTGACGCACAGATGACCATCTCGGGCGGTACTATTTCGGGCACCGTTTCGGGCAACGGCACGAAGGGCATCAGTGTGGATGGCGACCTCACCATTAAGGGCGTGTCCGAAAATCCTAGTATCAACCTTAAGGTAACAGGCACCACTCATGCCGCAGGAACAGCTGACGAAAGTAAGTGTCGCGGTATTAAGGGTAAAGGTAATTTCACCTTCGATGGTGGCACTATTAGAATTTCGGCAACAGGCGTGAAGAGTAAAGCCATCAGCGTAGACGGCGATTATATCTACAAGAGCGGTTCGCTCAACTGCATCGTAGATGCTGCCAATACATAGGCGTCACTCCTTTTCCAATTTAGAGAATCGCCATAACAAAAGTGGAGATAACCCCAATAATTTGGGACTATCTCCACTTTTGTTGTATTATAACTATAAGTTATTGCGCTATGCTTGTTCTTCCAAGAACTTCTTGGCTTCAATCGCCGCCTTACATCCGCTTGCTGCAGCGGTGATGGCCTGACGGTAGTGAGGGTCAGCAACGTCGCCAGCGGCAAATACGCCGGGTACGCACGTCTTAGGCGTAGCGCCTTCGGTGATGATATAGCCCACTTCGTCGGTTGCTACCCAAGGTTTGAAGATGTCACTGTTAGGTTTGTGACCGATAGCGAGGAAGAAACCGTCGATTGCAATGTCGTGAATTTTCTCTTCGGGAGTACCCTTCTTATAAACGAGCTTTGCACCTTCCACACCGTTTTCACCAAAGAGACCTACGGTATTCGTGTTAAAGAGCACTTCAATCTTGGGATTGTTAAACACACGGTCCTGCATGGCCTGTGAAGCGCGGAGGTAGTCCTTACGCACGATGAGGTACACCTTCTGTGCGAGTCCTGCGAGGTAGGTAGCTTCTTCACACGCTGTATCACCACCACCTACAACAGCCACAGTCTTCTTACGGTAGAAGAAACCGTCACAAGTAGCACAAGCGCTCACGCCCTGACCGCGATATTTTTCTTCGTCGGCAAGACCGAGATACTTTGCAGAAGCACCAGTAGCGATGATCAAGGTTTCACACTGTACCTGAGAGTCATCATCAAACGTGATGGTGAAGGGACGCTTGCTGAGGTCAGTCTTCACAGCAATAGCCGAGCGAATCTCTGTGCCGAAGCGCTCACACTGCTGACGGATTTCATCCATCATCTGGTTACCGTCTACTCCCTCGGGATAACCAGGGAAGTTTTCAATTTCAGTAGTCGTAGTGAGCTGACCACCAGGTTGAATGCCTTCGTAAAGTACGGGCGAGAGTCCGGCGCGACCGGCATAAATACCAGCAGTGTAACCTGCGGGACCTGATCCGAGAATCAGGCAGTTAATAAGTTCCATAGTTGTATAGTGTTATTGATGATTCTTTTTATTTAAGGGGGCTGACAGCGACGGCGTCGCAGTTTACGCGACCTGAATACACAACTCCAAATGGGGGATTTATACTATCATCCCGCAGGGAGTGTACTCTGTATTGTTGATCTTACTGCAACGGCAGCGCAGTTTACGCGACCTGAATACACAACTCCAAATGGGGAATTATACTATCATCCCGCAGGGAGTTGTACTCTGTTATCTGTACTCTAAATTCTATCTCAAGTCAATAAGGTCATAACTCGGGAAGAGTCCTTGGTCGAAGCGAAAAAAAGAGTCGTCGAGGTTGAGGTTAAGTTCGCATTCGGAGATGCGGATACGGAACCAATCGTTACCCTTCTTCATGCGGATAGAGAGGGGGAGTTTGGAGGTTTGACTAACGATGACACTCATTTCAGCAATGGAAGTTGCAGTGTCGGTGGGGCGCATCTTGACGATATAGGCAGGAGTGCCATTGTAATCCATCTTATCACAAGTAAGGTTGAATCCCTGCTTGTAGAGATTGATGAAATAGAGGGGGTTGATGGTTTGCAGTTCCTCCTCTGTGGGTTCGCTCATATTGATTTCCTCGCTACCCTTGAAGATGGTCCACAATGTTTTTCCATCAAACCATGCACGAATCAAGTCGGAGTCAAGATTGTACATACCGCCCTTAAGCACGATAGTACCGCTAAAACTTCCCGTTTCTTGAGTGCCATTGAAGTTTGTGCCAGTAAAAACCACACGGGTCGCAGTGCTCTTAGTCAGCAACTGTGCTGTGGCATCAAGCACCTCCTTACCCGATTGGGCAAAGACTGTGATGCCACTAAATAAAAGGGTTATTATTGTAAATAGATATTTTGTCATAGGGGGAGGAGGTTAAAGGTTTTAAGGTTATGAGGTTATGAGGTTATGAGTGCGTGAGGGTGTGAGACCTATGCAGTCCGCAAGGTTCCTTAAAACCTCATAACCTTAAAACCTACAACCTACAATGAATTCAACTTCAATTCCAATTCCGCCAAGTCGGCGCAATATACTTCACGCGGTTTTGCGCCTCTCGTTGGGCCGACAATACCTGCCTTTTCCATTTGGTCCATCAAGCGACCGGCGCGGTTATAACCAATGGAGAAGCGGCGCTGGATGAGTGAGGTAGAACCCTGTTGGTTAATGACAATTTCGCGAGCGGCATCAGCAAACATGGGGTCCATATTCGCAGTGTCAAAACCTTCAGAAGAACCGCCCTCTCCGCCTTCAACGGCAGGTTCGGGTAATTCAAACGGACCGAGGTAACTTTGCTGCACGGCGATATGCTGACAAATCTGTTCTACTTCAGGCGTATCCACGAATGCACACTGCACACGGACAGGTGTGTTACCCGCAAGGAAGAGCATGTCACCCTTACCCACGAGTTGGTCAGCACCCTTGGCATCAAGAATTGTGCGCGAGTCGATTTGCGACATTACCTTAAACGCCATACGAGCGGGGAAGTTGGCCTTAATAGTACCCGTAATGATATTCGTAGTGGGACGCTGTGTCGCAATAATCATGTGCATACCTACGGCACGTGCCAACTGCGCAATGCGGGCAATGGGGAGTTCGACTTCCTTACCTGCGGTCATAATCAAGTCACCAAATTCGTCGATCACCACTACAATGTAGGGCATATAGTTATGTCCGTGCTCAGGATTGAGTTGGCGGGCAATAAACTTGGCATTATACTCCTTAATGTTACGCACACGCGCCTTCTTGAGTAAGTCGTAGCGTGTATCCATCTCTTGACAAAGACTGTTCAGCGTTTGAATCACCTTAGTCACATCAGTAATGATGGAGTCATCATCACCAGGAATTTTCGCCAGGAAGTGATTTTCAATCGGGGCGTAGATAGAAAATTCCACCTTCTTGGGGTCAACCATCACGATTTTGAGTTCTGCGGGATGCTTCTTATAAAGGAGCGACGTGATAATGGCGTTCAGACCGACAGATTTACCTTGCCCAGTAGCACCGGCAACAAGGAGGTGGGGCATCTTCGCCAAGTCTACCATATAGACCTCATTCGTAATTGTCTTTCCCAAGGCTATGGGAAGGTCGAAGGTCGATTCCTGGAACTTCTTAGAGTTCAAGATGCTCTCCATCGACACGATGAGGGGTTTCTGATTGGGCACTTCAATACCGATGGTACCCTTACCGGGGATGGGTGCAATGATACGCACACCAATAGCAGAAAGGTTGAGGGCAATATCGTCTTCAAGATTGCGAATCTTAGCAATCTTCACGCCAGGAGCAGGGGTGATTTCATAAAGCGTAATCGTGGGACCAACCGTGGCCTTAATGCTTGAAATCTCTACGCCAAAGTTGCGCAACACCTCGATGATGCGGTTCTTATTGGCATTCAGTTCTTCGCTATTGAGTTGCAAGTCGCCCCCCTCATATTTCTTGAGCAAGTCAAGTGTGGGGTAGCGGTAGTTTTCAAGGTCCTTCTTGGGGTCGTAGGGACCTTGCAGTTTGAGTTCCTCAAGGGTATCCCCCGACGCTTCTTCCTCATGGGTCACCGCCTCAATGGTAAACTCGTCGTTCGAACCTTCGGCAGGAGTAACTTCCGTATCGGGTGCTACGGGTGTAGCCTCCTCATCATGTTCATCCGTTTCGGGTTGATCCAAATCAACCACCGTGCCTTCCTCATCGTGGGCTGTGCCTTCCGGTGCTTCCTGCAAGGGATCTTCAGCGTTCAACACCTCACCCGTAGTAAGGTCAACGGTCAGTGTGCCCTGTTCGGTGGGGATCTCTTCTATCTGGGCGGGAGTTTCCTCCTCGGGAGTAGTCGTTACCACCTCCTCTTCTTCGGGACTGCGCTTGGGAAGTTTGCTCTTGATGTATTCCGTAGGATTCAGCAGAGTACGGATAAACACTATTGCCTTGCTGCTGAAGTAAATGATGTAACACACCGCCAAGACGCTCAACACCGTAATCGTACCAGCCACACCAATCTGAAGGTCTAAAAACTTGCGCACCTCATCGCCGTGCTCACCTCCAAGGGGGAAGGTCAAGCGCAATTCGGTGAAGTCGGCTAGGTTAGCGCCTATCACACTAAAGGCCACAGAACCCCATACTAACCATAGTACACACTGAATGAAGCATTTGCGCAATACGACTTTCATAGCGCCAATACACTTCAACCCCAAGCAAAACGTAAATGCAGGGATACAGAAGGCGCAGAATCCAAAGCACTTGGCCATGAAATAATCCGACACCATGGCGCCCAAACGCCCAAAACAGTTATGGGCAGCCACAGGCATACCCTCTTCCAAATTCGCTTGGTCAGCATATCCCGAGAAGATGTTGCTCACAAAGGATAGCGCCAGCAAAACCGAAAAAGCGCAGATGATTACACCCACACTCACCCAGAGTTTCTGGCTGCGGAAGGTGCTATAAAAATTTCCCAAGATAATTTGCATGAAAGAAGGTTCGTCGGTCTTCGCCTGCTCCACCTTCTTTGCTGTCTTGGGTTTCGTTTTATTAGGGGATGGTTTGGTTGCCATATTATAATGTGTGATAGAACTGCAAAAGTAATCCATTTTTTTGATATAGGGCGGATTTCATTTCTACAAAATCAGAGTCGTCAGGCGGGAAATATCTATTAAAGACACTTTTTCACCAAAATAATTTTGCTCACCCAAAATTAAGGTGTATTTTTGCCCTTGAAATTCAGATACTGACGAAAGGATTCCAGTGTGCAACTGGGATTCTTTCCGTTTTTATAATTTCCAGGTTAACACAATACAAACACAGGAGGTTACACCCTCCAAAAATATCATTTCGAATAATGGCTTATATGTCACAAGAAGGCTACGACAAACTCGTAGCGCAACTCCACGAGTGGGAAACTGTAGACCGTCCTGCAGCATCAGCAGCGATTGCTGAAGCACGCGACAAGGGAGACCTTTCAGAAAACGCAGAATACGACGCTGCTAAAGAAGCGCAGGCAAACCTTGAAGCTAAAATTGCACAGTTGAAGGTTACGATTGCAGAAGCAAAGATTATTGACGCTTCACGCATCCGCACGGACATTGTGCAGATTCTCTCTACCGTAAAGATGAAGAACTTGGCTAACGGCATGGTGATGAAGTACACTATCGTGAGCGAAAGCGAAGCAGACCTCCGCGCGGGTAAGATTTCATCTACTACTCCCATCGCACAGTCTCTTCTCGGCAAGAAGGTGGGCGACGTAGCGGAAGCGAAAATTCCCAGCGGTATGATTAAGTTGGAGATCCTTGAAATTACAGCATAATTTTTTGAGGTTATAAGGTTGTAAGGTTTTGAGGTTGTAAGGAACCTTGCGGGACGTATATACCTCATCGTCTCAAAGCGAAGCGACCTCAGAACCTCAGAACCTCAGAACCTCAAACCTTAAACCTTACCCCCTATGTCAATCTTCTCAAAAATTGCCGCGGGTGAAATACCCTCTTACAAGTGTGCTGAGAGTGAAGACTTCTATGCCTTCCTTGACATCAACCCCGTAGGTAAAGCGCACACGCTTGTCATTCCCCGCAAAGAAACGGACTATCTTTTCGACATTGAAGATGAAGAGTATGCCGCTCTTATGCTCTTTGCAAAGCGCGTAGCAAAAGCCATCAAGAAAGCATTTCCCTGCAAGAAGGTCGGTATGGCAGTGCTCGGACTTGAAGTAGCACATGCTCACGTTCACCTCATCCCCCTTCATTCGGAAGGAGACATGGATTTCCGACGTGAAAAACTCCAACTTTCACCCGAGGAAATGCAGGAGATCGCTGCTAAGATTCAAGCAGCATTTGAATAATATGTATCCGCATTGATTCCTATACACCATAAAGGAGGTCACACCATTACGGCGCGACCTCCTTTTTTTGTGTATGTATTTTTTATGTAGCGTTCAACCTATAGCAGCGCCTCAACGGCAAGGCGATAAGAGTTCATGCCAAATCCCGCTATTACCCCCTTACACACGGCAGAGATCATAGAGCGATGGCGAAACTCCTCGCGAGCATGGACATTCGAGAGGTGCACTTCAATGACAGGCACACTCAGCGACTTGATACAATCGCGCAGGGCGATAGAGGTGTGGGTATAAGCACCTGCATTGAGGATAATGCCGTCACAATGAGCATCATCAGCCGCCTGAAGGGCATCGATAAGAAAACCTTCAACATTACTCTGGTAGTACTCAAACGTTATCTCATCGCCATAACGCTGGCGCAAGTCGGCAAGACATTGCTCCATCGTGTTACAACCGTAAATAGAAGGTTCGCGCGTACCCAAACGATTGAGGTTAGGACCATTGATGATGTGTATCTTCATAAATGAATGTCGTTACAAATAATGGTTATAGTACGGCAAAAGTACAACAAGAAGTTGGATTACGCCCTTCTCAACTACAAAAAGTATCTACTTTTCTTTTCCAAACCATCATTGTGAGGGGATAAATCCGTAACTTTGCAAACGAGAGTACAGAGTACAGAGTACAGAGTACAGAGTACAACTGCAGTGTGGCACATATCGTCGTTTACCTCTGTAACCTTCTTGTCTACTCGTACCTCGTCTACTTGTTAACTCTTGTCTACTCGTACCTCGTCTACTTGTTTACTAAAAAACAAATTATATGGAAACTACCCGTCAACAGAAGATATCTCGCCTCATCCAAAAGGAACTTTGCGACATCTTCTTGCTTCAAACCAAATCAATGCCCGGTGTGCTGGTGTCTGTAAGCGCCGTGCGCATTTCTCCCGACATGAGCGTGTGCCGTGTCTACCTCAGTGTATTCCCCTCAGAACGCAGTGCTGAAATTGTTGCCAACATCAACAACAACATGAAGCAGGTGCGCCTCGAACTCGGTAACCGTGTGCGCCACCAGTTGCGCATCATCCCCGAGTTGAAATTCTTTGTAGACGACTCGCTCGACTATATTGAGCACATCGACGAACTCTTGAAAAAGTAAATTGAGGTTATAAGGTTTTAAGGTTATAAGGTTTTAAGGTCTTTAGGGGCTTAAAAGTCTTTAAGGTCTCACTCCGCACGGTCTTTCTCCTTTAATCCCGCGTTGCGGTCTTTTCCTCCTCCTTGCAAGGCATAGTATAAACAAGTTTATCCCTCTGCTCTTGCTACATTCGTCGGTTCTCATTTCTCATTTCTCATTTCCCCTTTCCCCTTTCCCCATGTCCCTCCCCTTCCGCCTCGCCTTTCGCTACCTCTTTTCTAAGAAGGGTCAAAATGCGATAAACATCATCTCTGCCATTTCGGTGGGGGGCATAGCGTTGGCTACCTTGGCGTTGGTGTGCATCATGAGCGTGTTCAACGGGTTTCATGATATTGTAGAGGGACTGTACACCACATTTGACCCTGAAATTAAGATTGTCCCCAAAAAGGGAAAGATGGTGGCGGCAAATGACAGCACTCTCCATGCCCTACGTACGCATAAGAATGTGGAGGCAGCGACAAATGCGCTGGAGGATCACGCCCTCATCCTGTTCAGCGGTCACCCGTTGATGGTGAAAATCAAGGGAGTTGACGACAACTTCAGCAAGACGAGTGACATCGAGAAGATCCTACGGGGCAAACCCGACTTTGTGCTCCATAAAGACGGCACAGAGTATGGTATTCCGGGCGTTGCACTATCTTTTAAAATTTGCGGGTCCTACGATTACGGGGCGTTGCAGATTTGTGCTCCCAAGAAGGGCGAACGCATCAATATGGTCAACCCTTCTGAAAGTTTTAATACGGGAATCCTGACCTCACCCGTACAGGTGTTTGTCGTCAATCAACCCGTTTATGACGAAAATTATTTCCTAACGTCCTTAGGATTCTCCCAGCGTCTCTTTGACCAACCAGGGATGGTCACTTCCGTAGAACTGCGCCTCAAAAAGGGAGCAAGTCTCTACCTCACCAAGCGCGAGTTGCGCAAGATTGCCGGTGACCGCTTCGATGTGCTTGACCAATTAGAGCAACAGGCTGATGTCTACAAGATTATGAACATCGAAAAACTCGTGGCCTTCTCCTTCCTGACATTCATCCTGTTTATTGCTATGTTCAACATCGTGGGAAGTCTGTCTATGCTTATCATCGATAAGCGTGAAGATATGCTCACCCTCTATGCACTGGGGGCTTCACCCTCCATGGTGCGCAAGATCTTCTATATCGAAGCGCGCCTCATTGCCCTGTTGGGCGGACTGGTGGGAATTGCGCTCGGCGTACTGCTCTGCTGGGGGCAACAAACGTTTGAATGGATTACGTTAGGCGATGGCGACGGCAGTTTCCTTATTGATGCCTACCCCGTAAGCATTGAGGTGGTCGATTTGATCATCATCCTTGCCACAGTGTTCGTCGTGTCGGTCATCAGCACATGGATTCCCGTGCGTTACCTCACCCGCCGATTGCTATGGGAAGAGCATGAGGCGAACTTGCGAGGCGAAAAAGAGTAAAGGCGGGAGCCATAAATTCCCACAGATTTTTATTTATGGTGAGTACCGATGTAGAAAATCTACGGCCTCGATACCGCCATTTACAAAAAAAATCCGTTCCTTTGCAGTATCCAACAGTATTCATTTTTTCAAAAACCTAATTATAACTAAAGCACTATGTACGGAAATTTCCAAGAATTTCTCCAGAATGAGCTTGAAGCCATTAAGGAGGCTGGTCTTTACAAGAACGAACGCTTGATCGAAGGTCCTCAGCAGGCTGCGATTCAGGTAAACAACAAGGAAGTGTTGAACTTCTGTGCGAACAACTACCTCGGTCTTTCTAACAATCCCCGCCTTGTAAAGGCTGCGAAGGACATCATGGACCAGCGCGGTTACGGTATGTCTTCTGTACGCTTCATCTGCGGTACTCAGGACTCTCACAAGACTCTTGAAGCTGCTATCTCTAAGTTCTTCAAGACTGAAGACACAATCCTCTACGCAGCATGTTTCGATGCTAACGGCGGTGTGTTTGAACCCCTCTTCACTGCTGAAGACGCTATCATCTCTGACGCCCTCAACCACGCTTCTATCATCGACGGTGTGCGCCTCTGTAAGGCAAAGCGTTACCGCTATGCGAATGCTGATATGGCAGACCTCGAACGTTGCCTCCAGGAAGCTCAGGAACAGCGCTTCCGCATCATCGTTACCGACGGTGTGTTCTCAATGGACGGTAACGTGGCTCCCATGGACAAGATTTGTGACCTCGCTGAAAAGTATAACGCACTCGTGATGGTTGACGGAAGCCACTCTGCAGGTGTTGTGGGTGCTACAGGTCGCGGTGTGAGCGAATTCTTCAACACTTACGGTCGCGTAGATATCTACACAGGTACACTCGGTAAGGCATTCGGTGGTGCTATGGGCGGTTTCACAACTGGTCGCAAGGAAATCATCGACATGCTCCGTCAGCGCTCACGTCCTTACCTCTTCTCTAACTCACTTGCTCCCTCAATCGTAGGTGCGTCTATCGAAATGTTCAAGATTCTCGAAGAGTCTAACGAACTCCACGATCGCCTCGCTGAAAACGTAGAGTACTTCCGCTCTAAGATGATCGAAGCTGGCTTCGACATCAAGCCTACTCAGAGTGCTATCTGCGCCGTGATGCTTTATGACGCAAAGCTCTCACAGGTTTATGCTGCGAAGCTCCAGGAAGAAGGCATCTACGTAACAGGTTTCTACTACCCCGTAGTTCCCAAGGATCAGGCACGCATCCGCGTTCAGCTCTCTGCAGGTCACAACCGCGAACAGCTCGACAAGTGTATTGCTGCCTTCATCAAGGTGGGTAAGGAACTCGGCGTGTTGAAGTAATCACACAACACAGATTATAACTATTATGGAGGGTGTGCGCAGGCACACCCTCCTGTTTTTTTATATTGCTTCTACATAACAAAAAAATAGTTAGTAGTGAGGAGTGAGGAGTCCATGCGGAATAATAGTCCGGACGGCGCTCTCCCCCTGTTTATAGCTAATCTTTGTACACATTTTTGAGATGTTATCTATTTGATTATTAGCAATATACTTGTGTATCCCAAGTTTTTTTGTTATCTTTGTATATGTACACTTAAAATTTTTGAAGG
>JAZTYI010000110.1:0-4912 GCA_045636885.1 Alloprevotella sp. | reverse complement strand
TAAACTTGGGGGATGGAACGGACGCATGACGCTTAATGATCGTCCAAGTTACCTTGTGTTAAAGCGAGGATGGGAACGACTTGACACGATGAGTTGGGGAGCAGAACTGGCATTAAAAAATGTGTACAAAGATTAGCTGTTCATAGGGGGAGGGGACCGCCTTGGCGGTGAGGGGGTGCGAATATAGTGGCTCCGCATGGGTCAAAAGCTATATTATCGAAATTTGATGATATAAAATGAATATCGTATCTTTGCATCACTAAACTATAAATAAATCTTTTGCTTATGAAGAAATTCTTTACATTCATTTTGGCAATGTTTGCTGTGTTGACACAAGCATTTGCTGACACAGTCCCCTTTAAGGTGACGACCATCGTTGATGGTGATTTTGCGGGTGACACGCAGTGGTACACCATGCAGATTGGTAATTCCAAGAGTGTCATTTCAGACAATGGAGAAGCTGATCATATCGCCCTTAAGGGAGGTGTCGTTTCTCTTGAAGACGCCAACCTTTGGTGCTTCGTGGGTAATGACGCCGATGGTTACAAGATTTACAACAAGCAGGCTGGTCCTACAAAGTGCTTGTCCACTTCTACAGAAATGAAAGCCCTCGCGGGTTACGGAGGCACAGGCGGTTCTACCTATCCCGTCATGAAGGAAGCGCTTCCTGAAGGATGGTCAAACCTTTGGGATTTCAGTGCGTCGGACAAGATTGCAGACGTCAACGGCTTCTTTATCAAGATTCACGGCACGAACCATGCTGTTAACGACTTTGGTGGTATTGGCAAACTCGCTTTTTGGGCTGAAGGTCAAGATGCGGGTTCTACAGTCATTATCAGCATGGTAGAAGGGGTTGCTAACATCAAGGAAGGTTGCGGTCGCTTCACATCAAGCAACGCTAATGGCACGTGGCACTCACGCTGGGAAAGCACTGAAGTTTCAGGCTTATCCCTTTCAGCAAATGCCAACAACATGCAGTATGCGAACGGCAATATTGCTGGTTATTCAGGCACCTCGGGTACTTGCACTTACACCCTCACCGCCCCTGAAGGTTACATCATCAGTGCTTACAGTTTTGACTTCGCCAACACAGGAACGGACGCTTATGAACTCACCCTCACTGCTGGCGGAAAGACTTACAAGTCAAGTGCTACACAGCAACACGTAGCGGTGTCTGACCTTGAAGAACGCACAGCTAATTTCACACAAAGCGGTGCGAACAAGGGATTGACCTTCAGCAATTTCATGGTAACCATTACGCGTTCGATGGTAGAACCCGAACCTCAGTATGATGTATTTACAACCACATCAACTTCAGTTCCTTACCGTATTCCCGCAATTGCTAAGGCATACAATGGTGACTTGATTGCCGTAGCCGACTATCGTCACAGCGGTGCCGATATTGGTATGGCTAAAAATGGTCGTATTGACATCCACGCTCGTATCAGTAAGGATAATGGTAAGACCTGGGGTGATGTTTTCCCCATCGTTGAAGGTTTAGGCGCAAATGCCCCCGACCTCACCTCTATGTATGTTGCATTTGGCGACCCCTGCTTGGTAGCCGACAGAGAAAGCAGCAAGGTGATGTTGTTGACATGCTCGGGCAACGTTAGTTTCCCCAATGGTCAGCGCAACAATCACCAGGGCATTGCACGCTTCTATTCAGAAGACAACGGTGAGACATGGAGCGAACCCATTGACATCTCAGAAGCAATCTACGAACAGTTTGACAAGCGCGTCAACGGTGGCATCCGCTGTATGTTTATCGGTTCGGGTAAGATTTCTCAGAGTGCTACAGTCAAGGTAGGCGACTACTATCGTCTTTACTGCGCACCCCTTGTGAAGTTGGCTGATGGTTCGAACGTAAACTTTGTACTCTACTCTGACGACTTCGGCGGCACTTGGAAGGTGCTCGGAGGCGTTGACGTATCGCCCATCCCCAGCGGTGGTGACGAACCTAAGGCTGACGAACTCCCCGACGGTAGCGTCATCATCAGCTCGCGCACTTCTGGTGGCCGTATCTACAACATCTACAACTTCACCAACACCGCAACAGGTGAAGGTAGTTGGGGCACTTCCGTGTGGTCGAACAGTGGTAACAACGGTACTGTGGCAGTGAGTAACTCTACAAATGGCGAAATCATGATCGTTCCCGTGGTGCGTAATGCTGACAGCAAGAAGATGTTCTTGATGCTCCAGTCAGTGCCCTTCGGTTCGGGACGCTCAAACGTAGGTATCTACTATAAGGAACTCGAAAGTCTTGCCGATTTTGTAACTCCCGACAGCATTGCTAAGAATTGGGATGGCCACCATCAGTCAAGCTTCCTTCCTTCGGCTTACTCAACTATGTGCATGCAGGCCGACAACACGATTGCTTTCGTTTACGAAGAAGAAACTCACTGCAACTCTTCACGCGGTGGTTACACGATTGTCTATAAGAACTACAGTATTGACTACATCACCGACTCGCTCTATACCTACTGTGCAGATGTTGAGCGCGATGCTATTGTGGCAAGTAACATCGACTTAAAGGCTAACGTCGTTCTTGACAACGTAGGTCCTTACGTAGGTAACTATCTTGAAACGGCTGGAGCAATGTTGACCGAAGCGCTTGATGCTTACAAGGCTGCTCCCACGAAGCAGGGTTACGAAGCCCTCAATGCTGCTATTGCCAAGGCGCCTCGCATTCTGGTGGAAGCTGGTAAGTGGTACACCCTTCGCAACTTTGGTCGCTCTAACGGCACACTCTACATGACTCCCGAAGATTCCCGCTTCACCGTTGCTACGGGCGACGCCTCGGATGCCGACCAGTTGTTTAGTTTCACCGCTACAGGCACTGAAGGAGTGTATAATCTCTATAACGGCAACTACGGCCTTTACCTCGGCAAATTAGGTAATAATGAAACACAACCTGCCGTACACGAAACTCCCGAAGATGCGGGTCGCTATACCGTCATCACGAGTGCTTCAGGTCTTTCAGGAATTGCATGTCAGAACAAGACGGGTGGTCATGCAGGTGTTCACCTTGCAGGCGACTGCGTGCGCCTCGTGCCTTGGACAACCAATGCCGAAGCTTCACTTTGGTATATCCAACCCGTTGAGGCGTTTAACGTCACCATCCCCGAAGCAGGTTATGCCACCATGTGCGTGCCCTTTAGCGTAACACTCCCCGAAGGCGTTACAGCGTATGTAGCAACAGGAAGCGTAACGGTTGACGGAGTAGAAGGTCTCAGCATTCAGGAAGTTGGAAGTAACATTCCCGCAGCAATGCCCGTAATTCTCAGTGCTGAAGCAGGTGAATATACACTCAGTATTGCTGACAATGATGCTCCTGTTGCTGACAATCAGCTTCAGGGTGTGCTCAAAGCAACGACTGCAAGTAATGCGGATAAGAACATTTACACGCTCAACGCTGACACCTTTGTGAAGGCAACGGAATCAACAGTGGCATTGAAGGCCAACTCTGCTTATTTGACAACAGAAAGCACTTCAGCATCACTTCCACTTGTTGTAGACACAACAACGGGTATCGAGGGTGTGAAGGCAAACGATCAGACTTCAGATGTCCTCTACGACCTTAGCGGTAAGCGCGTGAAGAATCCCGCAACAGGTATCTACGTAACAGGCAAGGGCAAGAAGGTGTTTATCACACGTTAAAACTCTGTGCTCAGTATAAACAACAATCAGCGAACTACACCCTGCGGAGTGTGGTTCGCTGATTATTTTTGTGAGACCAGACCTCTTAACCTCAGAACTTTTTAGAAAACAAGTTAACGAGGTACGAGTAGACAAGATAGTTTGCGAGATAAACGATTTATAGTTGACGAGTAAACAAGGTACAAGTAGACAAGATAGTTTCCGAGATAAACGATTTATAGTTGACGAGTAAATAAGGTACAAGTAGACAAGATAGTTTGCGAGATAAACGAGTGGCGTCCCGCATGGTCTTTCTCCTTTCTCCTTTCTCCTTTCTCCTTTCTCCTTTCTCCTTTCTCCTTTCTCCTTTCTCCTTTCTCCTTTCTCCTTTCTCCTCATAACCTCCCCCCATATTTTTACCCTATGCTCTATTAAAGCGCTCGTCATCTTTAATTTTGCAACCTCCATGTTAAATTTCTAACACTAATACTTGTCCATTATAATAAAAGTGGTATTTTTGCGCCCACGAAAATACTAACATTAAAACAAATAATAGATACTATGTACTGGACACTTGAATTGGCGTCAAAATTGGAAGACGCACCATGGCCCGCAACAAAAGATGAATTGATTGACTACGCAATGCGCTCAGGAGCTCCCATGGAAGTGGTAGAAAACTTGCAGGAACTCGAAGACGAAGGCGAAGTATACGAAACCATCGAAGACGTATGGCCCGACTATCCTGATAAGGAAGACTTCCTCTTTAACGAAGATGAGTATTAACCCCTCAACAAAGGTTAAACCTCAAAATATTAACGAATTACAAAGACCGTCTGGACATCCAGTCGGTCTTTTTTTGCCCAAATACTGCCCGAAAATGAGGCGATAAAGCAAGGGGGAATCCACTCTGCCATATTCGTAATGCCCCCGTAGGAGGGCACACTTGCCTAATCGCTGGTGAACGCAGTAAACCTGCGGATTAGGGAAAATCCGCCTGCACTCCCAAACGGTCCCCGTAGGAGGACCCACAGCGGTTGGATATGTCATCAGTTTAATTTATTATTACTTCTTCTTCTTCTATATAACTAAAATCTAACTGGCTGTACCATAGAGTTTTGCATTTAATGTTTCCAAGGTCTTTTGTGCACGTTCTATCTTTCTTTTGAGGAGTTCTTCTTCACTTAGGCCGACCTTATTTTCATCATAAGCCACCTTATTCTTGACCATGATATAAAAGATTTCCGCCATCTTGTGAGCAGTTGCAACAATCGCAGAC
>JAZTYI010000109.1:0-51959 GCA_045636885.1 Alloprevotella sp. | reverse complement strand
AGAGAACACGAATTGCACGAATAACACGAATCCTTGCGGGATGTTATCTTTGCTTATCGCATACGAATTGCACGAATACCATCCGGATGGCATTCGTGTTATTCGCCTCTGATTAAGAAATATTCATCCCGCATGGAGATTTGTGTTATTCGTGAAATTCGTGTTCTCTTAAACATAGAAATTCTCGTTTATTTCGGTTGAATATTTATGAGGGGGCTTGTATGAGTACAACTATCCATCAAACAAAGAGTTATCTATATTTACCGGACAGCAATATTAAATAACAAGAGCACTACATCTTTGTAGTAAGGATTATTTGTGGACTTCTGCTATATTGTTACCTAAAAAAGTGGAGACAACCTCGTAGTCGAGTGTTGTCTCCACTTTTTCTCTTGTTATAAAGAATGGTAAGTTAGTCTTCTTCCTCCAGCAGATACTCGTTGATGAGTTCCAAAATGGTTTCGCCGTAGCGGTCAAGGAGCGCCTTGCCCACACCTGGGAGTTTTTTAAGTTCTCCTATCGTATGCGGTTGCATATTCGTCATAGAGACAAGCGCGCGTTGCGAGAATACAACGTAGGCAGGCATAGAAAGTTCGCGTGCCTTCTCTGCACGCCAAGCACGAAGCACGTTGAAGAGGCGGGGATGCAGAATATCCTGGGGGACGTCCGTAAGTTTCTCTTCCTTCTCTTGTTTCTTACGCGCTGTCTTGCTGGACTTTACTGAAGCGTCTGCGTCTCCCTTATCGGCAATATCAAGCAGGATATCTGCCTTACGGCGGAGGTAGGCGGAGAGCGAGAAGGGACCACTTTGCACGTAGTTGAGCAGTTGGGTCTTCACGCGCAGGGCTTCACGAAGCGTCTCTATCGATGTCTCGGCACGCTCCTTCACGCGCTTGCTGTCCGTAGGCAGGGACAAGTCGCTCGCTTGCTTGATAAGGGGCAGCAGTTTGTCAAGAAAATACGAAGTAGCAGCGGCTATGCGCCCTTGCAACTTGGGAGACTCTGCGGGGTTCTCCTCCGTTCGCACAAGGTAATCCACCTGCGTGCAAAACTTTTTTGCTACAGCATCAACGGCATTTCTCAACTCGGGTTCCAAAGACTTGAAGCGGGCGATGAGTTCGGGGTAAAGTTTGGAAAAATGCTCCTCCATCACGCGCAGCAAGTCGGCATAGGCGTAGAGTACGGGGGTAAAGTTGTAGAGTTCTTCAAGCGTAGCATAAAGGAAATTACGCTGTGCTTCTTGCAACTGATTTTCAGAAGGTTCACGAGCAGCCATTTGCTGGGTGTAGCCTTGCACTTGATAATCCGTGATGATGGCATGTGCGGGAATGGGAGCACTCAACACGAGTCCCTCAAACGTCTTACAACGGCTCAATGCCACATAGGTTTGTCCTGCCGCAAAAGCCTGCCCCGCATTGATAATGGCACGTTCAAAGGTGAGCCCCTGACTCTTATGAATCGTTATCGCCCAGGCCAATCGGAGCGGGAGTTGTGAGAATGTACCAATGACTTGCTCCGAAATTTCTTTCGTTTCTTCATCAAGCACATACTTACAGTTTTGCCACACGTCGGGAGTCACCTTTATCTCTGTATCAGCGTCAGTGGGAACGATGGTGATGCCACTATCGTCAATCCCCGTAATGGTGCCAATCATACCGTTATAGAAACGCTTCTCTCGGTCGTTTTTGACAAACATAACTTGAGCACCTTGCTTAAGAACGAGCACCTTGTCCGTAGGGAAAGACATTTCAGGGAAATCACCCTCAATCTTAGCCTCAAAATAATGTTCCTTTGCCGAGAGCGCCTCAAGTTCGCTTTGATTGATGGCATCTGCTTGGCGGTTGTGGGAAGTAAGGCGAATGTATCCCTCTTCCTTTGAGGGATTGAAATTGGGGATGTAGCGCGAATTGAGATGGGCAAGGGTCTGTGTGTCTATGCGATTTTCGCGCACCTTGTTAAGCAAGTTCAGGAATTCAGGATCGCTTTGTCGATAGACTTTCTTGAGTTCTATTGTATAATAATCCAGTTGCTGAAGCGACTTGCTACTGAAGAAGTAAGGAGAGTCGTAATGCTTACTCAGCAAGTCCCAATCTTCTTGTCTTACGACAGGTGCCAACTGCTGGAGGTCACCAATCAGCAGGAGTTGCACCCCGCCAAAGGGTTTGTAGCGATGGCAGTAGCGACGCAACACGCTATCGACAGCATCGAGCACATCCGCACGCACCATACTCACCTCGTCAATCACCAAGACATCAATGCTGCGCAAGAGGCGAATTTTCTGTTTGGGAAAGGAGAAACGGCGCTGATTGTTGTTGAACGTCGTTTCCGGAATATAAGGTGCAAAGGGCAATTGAAACATAGAATGAAGCGTAACGCCCTGCGCGTTGATGGCAGCAATACCCGTAGAAGCACAAACGACTACGCGCTTGGGCAACTGCTCGCGCAACTGACGGAGAAAAGTAGTTTTCCCCGTCCCCGCCTTACCTGTAAGAAAAAGACTTACGTTGGTATTGGCAATGGCTTGCCACGCTTTATTTAGTTCAATGTTTTGCATTGTTAGTAAACAAGTATAGAGTACAACTGATAGAGTACAGAGTACAGGGTACAGAGAACAGAGTACAGAGTACAACTACCATCCGGGGAAATTATCCGTTGTTTGTGTCAGTTGACCATTGTCAGTTGACCGACAACCGTTGTCAGTTGACTGTTGTCTGTTGTCTATTTTCAGTTGACCATTGACTGTTGTCTGTTGTCCGTTGTCCGTTGACCGTTGTCCGTTGACTGTTGTCTGTTGTCTATTTTCAGTTGACCATTGACTGTTGTCTGTTGTCCGTTGACCGTTGACCGTTGTCCGCCGACCGTTGTCCGCCGAAGCCTCCCCTTACTTTATCTGTGCCTTAACAGCTGCCAGTGCTTTCTGCCAATCGGTGTCAAGAGAGAAGGGCGTGAGTTCTGTGCCCTCCTTAATATAGGCATAGATGGTTTCTTCATCCGTATCATTAAAAAGGGGATTAGAAACCGTTGCATCAAGGAAAATCATCACCTTCTTCGCACGCTCTTCGGGAGTTTCTTTGCTGCTCTTCACCAACTCTGCTTGATAAAGCGCCATAAACTCCGTAAGGTAATAGGCTTGCGTATCCAGGAAGCGGTCAGTCACTTCGGGCATGGTTTCAAACGCCTTCTGATACAAGTAAGTCAACTGACTCACCTTAAATTGAGCAATCCTTGCCTTCGTCACTCCGCTATTGGGGTCGTTGACAATCTGTTCAGCATTTCGGTAAACGATTTTATAAATCTCTTGGGCATTCGCTCCCACGGCAAACACACCTAATAGGAGCGTCAAAAGAAAAGTTTTCATAAGGTTAAAGATTTGTCTTAATTTATATTCTGGGAAGGGTTCTTAAATCTATTCACTCCGCACTATTTACGTACTCTACCAGCATTCTGCTTCACAAAGTCGGCCCATGAATGAGCACCACTCGTCACCTTCTTCGGAGACAACGTTTGCAAGTGATGACAGTAAGCCACGGCAAGCGCATCCGTTGCGTCAAGAAACCCCACGGGATCCTCCTTAATATTAAGCATGCGCTTAATCATTGCCGCCACCTGCTCCTTGCTCGCTTGACCGTTGCCCGTAATGGACATCTTGATTTTCATCGGAGCATATTCCTGAATAGGAATCTGGCGACTGATAGCTGCCGCTATAGCCACGCCTTGGGCACGTCCCAATTTGAGCATACTCTGCACGTTCTTACCAAAGAAGGGAGCCTCAATCGCCAATTCATCGGGGTGAAAGGCATCGATAATCCCCATCACGCGTTCGTAAATGCGACCTAATTTCAAGTAACCATCGGCACACTTGCGCATGTCAATGACGCCCATGGCCATCATCTCCACCTTCTTACCCGTGACGCGCACCAAACCATACCCTAACAAATTCGTGCCAGGGTCAATGCCGAGAATGATTTTTTCTTTAGGCGCAGAAACGGAATGTTGAGGTAAAGTTTTCATACGTAATTACCGCAAAATTACAAAAAGAATAGGCACTTTAATCCCTGACGCAAGAATATTTTCATCTCCATAGCGCTTATTCACAGATTTAATCTTACATTTGCAAGCAAGTATACAATTCAAATAGATGAACAATGAAAAGATTTTTAACCACATTCATAGCCTTACTCTCGTTGGGTTGCATGAGTCTTTTTGCTCAGGCCGACATTAAATTTGAGAAATCATCTCACAATTTTGGCACCTTCAAGGAGGGCGAAATTCAGAAAACAGTGTTCAAGTTCACCAACACCGGAACAGAACCCTTAGTCATTCACCAAGCCATCACTTCGTGCGGGTGTACTGTAGCGAAATATACCATGACCCCTGTAGAGCCTGGAAAGTCTGGCGAAGTAGAAATCATTTACGATGGCAAAGGCAAACTTTATGGTCACTTCCGCAAGGCAATAACCATCCGCTCAAATGCCAAGACTCCCATCACACGTATCTCCATTGAAGGTACGATGAATGAGGAGCAAGCCAAAAGTGAATAACCTACTAGAGTGAGAAAGCAAGCGGTTGGTTTATATCTCGTTTACTTGTCCACTCGTTTACTAAATAAAGCACACACATTATGAAGCAACATAATCACCTCGTTATCATGGCTGGCGGCATTGGGAGTCGTTTTTGGCCGATGAGCAGTCCTGAAAAACCCAAGCAGTTTTTGGATGTTTTAGGTTGTGGAAAAACGCTCTTACAACTTACCGTTGAGCGCTTTGACGACATTATTCCTGCGGAAAACATTTGGGTGGTAACATCTGCTGATTATGAGAATCTTGTAAAAGAGCAGTTGCCCCAGATTCCCGCCAACAACATCTTGTTGGAACCTTGCCGTCGCAACACTGCACCCTGCATCTGCTATGCAAGTTGGCGCATCAAGAAGCGCGACCCGAGGGCAAACGTTGTTGTAGCGCCTTCTGACCACACTATTGCTGACGTGCCTACTTTCCGACAAGCAATTAGTGACTGCCTTGAATTTGCTGCCGAAACAGATGCCATCGTTACGCTTGGCATCAAGCCCACGCGTCCTGAAACGGGATATGGATATATCAAGGGGGATCTCAGTTATGCCTCTTCACGCCGTAAAAACATTTACCGCGTGGATGGATTTAAGGAAAAACCAACGCTTGAAGTTGCAAAGGAATATATCAAACAGAGCGGTTACCTTTGGAACGCAGGTATCTTCATCTGGAGCGTGAGCACCATCGTCAATGCCTTCCGCGTATATCATCCCGAAATTTCTCGCACGTTTGAGAAACTCCTTCCCATTTACGACACCGCTGAAGAGCAGGAACGCATCAACGAACTCTTCCCCACTTGCGAAAACATCTCTGTGGACTATGCCATTATGGAGCGCGCAGAAGAAATCTTCGTTTACCCTGGCGACTTCGGCTGGAGCGACCTCGGTTCGTGGGGATCGTTGCGCGAACAAGTGCCACAGGACAAATATGGCAACGCTTGTATTGGCGAAAACATTGACACTTACGAAACGCACAACTGCATCATTCACACCACGGGCGAAAAGAAGGTTGTCGTACAAGGACTCGACGGTTACATCGTTGTAGAAAAAGAGGGCACGCTCATGATTTGCAAACTCTCTGAAGAGCAACGCATTAAATTGTTTCACTAATTTTTAAAGGAGAAAGGAGAAAGGAGAAAGGAGAAAGGAGAAATTGCCGTGCGGGACTTCATGCGCCAGCATCTTTCTCATTTCTCATTTCTCATTTCTCATTTCATAGCCCCAATGTTCTCCCCCCTCCTACCCTGGTATCAGCAACATGGGCGCGACCTTCCCTGGCGTCGCACAAAGAATCCCTATAAAATATGGCTTTCTGAAATCATCCTACAGCAAACTCGTGTAGAGCAAGGGATGGATTATTACTTGCGTTTCACCAAGACTTACCCCACGGTGGAACAGTTGGCTCATGCTGAGGAGGACGAAGTCTTACGCCTTTGGCAAGGTCTTGGTTACTATAGTCGTGCCCGCAATCTCCACCAAGCAGCAAAGCAAATCGTAGCGATGGGAGGATTTCCCAACTCCTACCCACTGATTAGGAGTCTTAAAGGGGTTGGCGATTACACCGCCGCTGCCATTGCTTCGTTTGCCTACGACCTTCCGCATGCAGTGGTTGACGGCAATGTCTACCGCATACTTTCCCGTGTATTTGCCATCAACACACCTATTGACAGCACTGAGGGGAAGCGCCAATTCGCTCATCTCGCTCAAGAATTGCTTCCCCCGAATCATGCAGCACTTCACAACCAGGCCATCATGGATCTGGGAGCACTCATCTGTACGCCACGCTCACCGAAGTGTGAGGAATGTCCGCTGTTAAATGCTTGTTTGGCACATGCCGAAAATTCCCCTGAAAGTTACCCTATTAAAGCGAAGCGCACACAAGTGCGCACACGCTTCCTAACCTACCTCATTGTAACAGACGGGACACATTTACTCTTACGCAAACGCCCCAAAGGAGATATTTGGCAAGGACTTTACGAACCCGTACTGATTGAAACGGAAGAACCCTTATCTACTTCCGACCTATTAAACCATCCGCTCCTTCAATCGTTGGGAACGCCACCTCTAACCCTCTCTCCCATCGTTGCTGACATCAGTCACAAACTCAGTCATCAAAACTTACGTACATGGGCTTACTGCATAAAATCAACACACCCCGTGTCCCCAAGTACGCACCCCAAGTATCTATGCGTCCCCCTCAATGACCTTGATCGTTATGCCATGCCACGTCTCGTCACGCGCATCATAGAAACCTACGCCACTATACGCAACTAACAAAATACCAGACCGTGGTATTTAAACTACCATACGTGGTACAACAAATACCAAGGTTTGGTATTTGTTGTACCAGTCATATAAGAAAAACAGGTAATAATATGGAAATGATATAGGTGTTGTCCACGAAAACTCGTTTGTTTTATTTCGAGCCACTAATGAACACGAATTTTCACTAATATCCATCCGGTCTTAAATACTCCGAAAGGCATTCGTGAAAATTAGTGCCCATTAGTGGCTACAATAATAAGAGCGCAACATCTTTGGTGTAAGAATTATTTGTGGACATCTGCTATATATATAGCAGTTGCGTCATATTGGTGGGAGGAACTTCACATTTATGAGACTGAAGGCAATATTGTTGCCTTTTCTTATGCAGAAAAAATGACGAAAAATGAGAAATAATATTGGTGTTAACAAGTGTTAACGAATTTGCATTTCGCGCCGAAATTTTGTATCTTTGTACTACGGAAGTGGAGATGCCCCTAGAAATCAGGGGTATCTCCACTTTTTTTGTCCCGAAAAACCCATTTTTGGGGGCAAAAAATAAGTTACCTAGTTTTTTCAAGGTTAAACAACCGGTTTTTAATGTTACTTATTCTTGCACCGCAAATAGACATTGTCTAGACAGGCAGTAGGCTGAATGTTAATGTTTGTTAAAGTTTCCAGCGAAAAATGAGGAAAAATGAAGGCTGGAAGTGTCACAATTTTTCGCTAATTATTGGTGCCTGGTAAAACATCACAGAGTACGCAAAGTTCGCAAAGACATACATAGATTCGTTCGTATGTTACCATCCGGACGGCAATATTACGCAAAAAAATAAAGGCGCACCAAGATACCTTGATACGCCTTTATTATTTTGGGGGTAAGAACTTTAGTTCTGTGTTTCAGTAGCAGGTGCTGCGGGAGTTTCTGCTGCAGGTGCTGTTACGTCAAGCGCAGGAGCAGCTGCGGGAACAGAGGGAAGAGCAACCTTCATTTCTGTAACAATAGTGTCTGTGTTCTTTTCTTCGGGAGTGCAGAAGTGTGAAGCAATGCTCAACACAACGAGAGCAACAGCAAGCGCCCAAGTGGTGTTTTCTACAAAGTTTGTTGTCTTGTGTACACCCATGATAGAGTTACCACCGGCCATATTTGAAGTAAGGCCACCACCCTTTGACTCCTGAACGAGGACAATAAGAATGAGCAAGATAGCTGCTACAACAGCCAAAATTACGAGTACTGAATACATTGTTTTAGTTATTTAGTTTTATTATTTATTAACTGTAACTTGCGCAAGAAACGCAATTGGTCTGCAAAGTAACTACTTTTTTTCGGATAATTCAAATTTAAGCGGGTAATAATTTCAATTGCCTTGTCATAATTACCCTGCTTGGTATATATTTTTGCCAAAGTCTCGGTAAAATACTCCTCTTCAGCCCCATTTGTGTCATTATCGGTAATATCAGGAATATACTCTGGTTCTTCCTGTAGTACAATGCGTTCTGAAGGTTGACGGAGATACGAATCTATGCGATCATCCACATGTTCTTCTGCTGAGACTATATCATCCATAGCCAAGAGGAAAGCGGCATAATCCGTTGTCGCATCAGCGGCGGTAAGTTTACGATTATTGCGCTCAACCCCTGCATCCACCGTAGTTGACAAGAAGGTATCAATAAGACTTTGTGTGCGGTCAGTTGTTGCTACGTCTGCGCCTCCCTCTTGTACGGTCTTATTTGTTGACTGTCGTACCTCATAATTATTTCCCTCAACCATATCAAAGAGCACCTTTCGATTGGGAATAAAGAGTGCGGCACGACGCAGTTCATCGCCAAATGATGCGTCGTGAAGCAAGAAAAGGTTTTGCAAAAAGAGCAAGCGTGCCACTTGATGATAAGGCGACACGGCAACATACTCTCTCAACTTGTGCAAAGTTTCCTTATTGAGTTGCTCGGGGTGTTCGATAAGATTTTTGAGATCCACAGATAGGGAGTTTGAGGTTAGGAGGTTAAGAGGTTCTGAGGTTAAGAGGTTGTGAGGTTAAGAGGTTAAGAAGTCTTAAAACCCTAACACCTTAGGAGGTGAACTACTTTACCAGTCGGCCACTGTTGCATTAAAGATTTGGTCAGTGAGATCTCTGACCATTTCCGTCACAAGTTCTTCTTGAACCGCTGCTAACTGCTGATTAGCGTCATATTGAGTGGTGGCAGAGAATTGCTTTTCCCAAGCAACGTTTGCTTTTTTATTTTCGAAGCGAATGTTTACCGTCATCTTCAACTGCACCTGTGCAGAATAACCATCTGCCGATACTGACTTGTTGTATTGGTCGTACCCAGTAATTTCTCCTGAAATGTGAAGGTCTCCATTACGCTTCACGAATTCGAGGCGCGTCTGGTTGGCATAGAGGTCCTGCAATTTGTTGTTGAAAATCGCCTCCATGGGTGCCCACCCGTAAGGTGCACGGTTGGCAATATTGTCAATCTGAATGGTCTTAATGACGTTGTAGTCAATAGAGGTGCCCGTAAATTTGTAACTCACCTTACACGCAGTAAAAAGCAACAATATGAGGGTGCATACTGCCACGCCGATGCCATATTTATTCCAAACCATAATCTTTGATTTTTCTATAAAGTGTACGCTCCGAGATGTTCAACTGCTCGGCAGCTTTCTTACGATGATGGTGACACTCCTCAAGTGTCTTCTTAATCAATTCGCGCTCCATCTCGTCTATCGTGGTGGAAGTAGTGGTCAATTTTTCAGTTGTATCCTCGGCCCACTCTTCAGCATCACAAAGTTCTACGCCATCTGCGTCAATGATCTCGCCCTTAAGCGCCAACGCTGTTGAGGATGAACGTGTGTCGGATTTATTGGACAGGAGTGCGGATGGCAACACTTTAGCGTTCAACGTACGCTTGAGTTCGTCAACCTCGCTTCTCAACTGCAACAACATATTGAGGATAAACGCTCGATCCTTTTCATACTGACTGCCCGAAGAGGTGTCTTCTTGCTTTACGACTTCGAGTTCACCACGATGCGCTTCCTTGCGCAAGTAACGTGAAAGGATTTCGGGCGTAATAGTGCGCTCCTCTGCCGTAATGCTCATGTTGGTGACAATATTACGCAATTCGCGCACATTTCCAGGCCATGAATAAGCAAGAAGGAGTTGCTCACTTTCTGGGGTAAGGCGCACGACCGGTATCTTGTGTGTTTCAAACATGTTAAGTGCAAACATGCGGAAAAGCATGAGTATGTCTTCCCCACGATGACGCAACGGGGGCACGTCTATAGTCACACAATTCAAGCGGTAATAGAGGTCTTGGCGGAACTTTCCGTCAGCAATTGCTTTTTCCAGGTTTACATTCGTTGCCGCCACGATGCGCACATTCGTCTTGCGCGGTTGACTGGCACCTACGGGGATATACTCACCCGTTTCAAGCACACGAAGCAAGCGCGCCTGGGTTGCAGCAGGCAACTCCCCCACCTCGTCCATAAAGAGCGTTCCGCCGTCAGCAGTTTCAAAATAACCTTTGCGCTCACCTACGGCTCCTGTGTATGCACCTTCAACGTGGCCAAACAATTCTGAGTCAATCGTGCCTTCAGGGATTGCACCACAATTGATGGCTATGTAATTTTTCTTCTTGCGCGCACTATGATCGTGGATGATACGCGGAAAGATTTCTTTCCCCACACCATTTTCCCCTACAATCAACACAGAGAGGTCTACTGGAGCTATTTTCAGCGCTGTATCAAGAGCACGATTGAGCGCATCGCAGTTACCCACGATGTTATACCGCTGCTTTATGTCTTGCACAGAGTTACTTGCCATAGCATCGAATTGCAATACGCACTATATTTGAACTGCAAAGGTACGCAAAATCGTTGACATAGTGACTTGTAGTGTTCTAAAAAATATTAACCGCGCCAAGTGTTCTTCTCCAAACACTCCATCTATGCACCACTCTTTTAAATAAAAAAGGAAACGATATAGGTGTTGTCCACGAAAACTCGTTTGTTTTATTTCGAGCCACTAATGAACACGAATTTTCACTAATATCCATCCGGTCTTAAATACTCCGCAAGGCATTCGTAAAAATTAGTGCCCATTAGTGGCTACAATAATAAGAGCACAACATCTTTGGTGTAAGGATTATTTGTGGACATCTGCTATATTATTACCATAAAAAAAGCGCCACACAACAGGAAAAATCCCTTGTTTGAGGCGCGTGTTCAAAAAAATAAGTGTAAATTTGCACCGCATTTTTGCACAACATAATTGGTTTTCCTTATGAAGATAAAGGAAGTAGCAGAAGCCCTTGAACGGTTTGCACCTCTGCCCCTGCAAGAAAGTTACGACAATGCTGGCTTGCAGATTGGATTAACAGACGCAGACGCCTCAGGGGTATTATTGTGTCTTGACGTGACGGAAGAAATCATTGAAGAAGCTGAGCGTGAGGGATGTAACCTCATCATCGCCCACCATCCGTTACTCTTTCGCGGTCTGAAATGCATTGCCGACCGCAACCTGGTAGAGCGCTGTGTGCGCCGTGCCATTTTGGCGGGCATCACGATTTATGCAGCGCATACGAATCTTGACAATGCTGAGGGCGGTGTTAACTTTGCCATTGCCGAACGATTGGGACTTCAGAACGTACGTTTCTTACAATCTTTACCCAACGGACAAGGCGGAAGTGGCGTCATCGGGGAACTTCCCGAAGCGACCGAAGCGCTGACTTTTCTCAAGAATGTCAAACATGAGTTTCATGTAGCCTCACTACAACACAACCTCTTACCCACTCGACCCATCCGCACGGTTGCGCTCTGTGGCGGGGCGGGAGACTTTTTACTTAACGAGGCGATTAAGTGTGGCGCTGATGCCTTTCTGACAGGCGAGATGGGGTATCATCAATTCTTTGGTTACGACAATCAAATCCTCATCGCTGCCCTTGGACACTACCAGAGCGAGCAGTTTACCGTGCAACTCATGGCAAAGATTCTGCGTGAAGCTTGCCCCAACCTTCGCATCGTTGAAACGAAGATCAACACCAACCCAATACACTATTTGTAAAATAAGGATAGAGGTTACTACGCTTGCTGGCTAAAGGTTGAAAGGACTATGCAATGCGAACACTCCTAACTTCCTCATAACCTAAAATTAGAGAGTAGTTAGTAGAGAGTAGTTAGTAGCACCATCCGGAGTGTCGTTCCGCATGGCATACTCCTCTCTCCTCACTTTTCATACCCTCATATCCTTATAACCTAAAAACCTCATAACCTAAAAACCTCATAACCTAAAATATTATGGCAGTAAAGAAAGACATCACTGACATGACCGTTGAGCAGAAGCTCAAGAATCTTTATCAGTTGCAGTCGCTCCTTTCTGAAAGCGACAAGTTGAAAGCTCTTCGTGGCGAACTTCCCCTTGAAGTGGAAGATCTTGATGCAGAAATCGAAGGCCTCACACACCGCCTTGAAAAGTACAACACTGAAATCGAGCGCCATAAGGCTGATATCAGTGCGATGAACGAGCAAATCCGTGAAGCGCAGGAAGCTATGAAGCGCTACGAGGAGCAGCAGGAGAATGTAAGCAACAACCGCGAATACGATATCCTCACGAAGGAAATCGAATTCCAGGGACTCGAAATCATGCTTCTTGAAAAGAAAATCAATGAGGCACAGCGCCAAATTGACACAAAGCAGCGCGATATGAATCAGTGTGCAGACACACTCCGTAGTCGTCGTGACGACCTCGACGTGAAGAAGTCTGAACTTGATGAAATCATCTCTGAGACAAAGGCTGAAGAAGAGAAGATTCGCGAAAAGGCGAAGAACCTTGAACTCTGTATCGAACCTCGCCTCTTGACTTCATTCAAGCGCATTCGTAAGAACAGTCGCAACGGTCTTGGCATCGTTTACGTACAGCGTGATGCATGTGGCGGTTGCTTCAACAAGATTCCGCCCCAGCGCCAACTCGACATCCGCATGCGTAAAAAGATTATCGTTTGTGAATACTGCGGACGCATCATGATTGACCCCGAACTTGCAGGCGTTAAACTTGATCACCCCACAACCGACGAAAAGCCCAAGCGTCGCACACGCAAGAGAAAGGAAGAGGCTTAATCTCTCATAATCTCTACGCTTACAACATACAAACAAAAGAGAAGAAGGAAGAGCAGCACCGCGATGGTCGCTTCTTCCTTCTTCTCTTTTATTCTTATTAAGGGGTGTCTATAAAATTCGCACCACTTTCAAATAATCCCATTTCGCGGGCGATTACTTGTAACCATAGTTCACAGAGGCTGCATCGCCCTGCGCATTCTTAAAGATGCAAAGCGTTGTGTTACTTCCTTCAAACGCATACGTATAGTCAATGGCGTAATCCTCATCATTCAAACCGTCAACCTCAACCTTTTCAACAAGATGGGCAGTCGGTCTTCCCAACATACCGCCATAATAAAGGTGCTCAAAACCGAAACAACCCAAATAGCGCGAAAGTGTCGCTGGAAGCAACCCGTTTTCATTCAAATAACTAGAGGGGGTGAAGGTCAACACCACTGGGGCATTATTATTCCAAACATACTCAATGCGCGTCAAGTTGCCTGCTTCATAAGTCAACTCAGCAGAAGCCGTAGATGCCTCATCTGCGAAGTTCGCATCGTGAGTTGTCTTTCTCCACGCTACTAAATAACCATTATCGCTATATGTAAAATGGTAAACGTCCTTATTCACCGTCAACTCAACAATATTGCCATCGTCATTCAACTCAACAACCATGTTTTTGTTATCTGAATTGGCAATCGTCACTCCCTTTCTCGTATAACTGAGTTTGCTGGTGTATTCATTCACTTCTCCAGCAACCAAACTTCCCTTTGCTGAAACAAGATGTGTGTCATTATACGTCAATGTCCAGTCATACGAAGAGGACAACGAACCACTATGCTTTATGCTCGTCACACGACCATCACCCTCAGCAGGGAGGTCTAATTTAATAGGAGGTTCGTAATAACCACCACCATCGTCATCACTGCTAGAACATGAATAGAGCGCCAAACCTAGCGCCATTAGACCATAATATAATTTCATAACGTTATAATTTATATTTTTGACTTATAGAGATATCAACAGGGCAAAAGTACGCTTATTTTCTAACACCTCAAAGCACAAAGTCAATAATTTATGGAGGCGAACGGCGCATTTGTGCTCTGTATAGCGTTAAAAAGAACGTTTGGCGCAGCGTCTACCGACATCAAAAATACGAACCTGAACAATATTTATGAGGATGATGTGTGTACACAGTTATTTTTGAGCATAGAAGTGCACTATTTATTTTAGAAAAATCCGTAAATTTGCGTTTCAAACACGTTTCTCCTTATGGAAAATTATATTGTCTCAGCACGTAAATATCGCCCCACGGCATTTGGAACGGTTGTTGGTCAACAGGCATTGACTACAACATTAAGAAATGCTATTACTACGGGGAAGTTGGCGCACGCCTACCTGTTCTGTGGTCCACGAGGTGTGGGTAAAACGACCTGTGCGCGTATTTTTGCGAAGACCATCAACTGCCTTTCCCCCAATGGCGAGATGGAGGCTTGTGGTGTGTGTGAAAGTTGTAAGGCCTTTGACGAAGGGCGCTCGTACAACATTCACGAACTTGACGCTGCATCAAACAATGGGGTGAATGAAATTCGCGACTTGATTGACCAAGTGCTCGTTCCTCCACAGATTGGTAAGTACAAAGTGTTTATCATTGACGAGGTACACATGCTCACTACAGCAGCGTTCAATGCATTTCTGAAAACACTTGAGGAACCTCCTGCACATGCTATCTTTATACTTGCCACTACTGAGAAACACAAAATTCTTCCCACAATCATCAGTCGCTGTCAAGTGTATGACTTCAACCGCATGGAGGTTAGTGACATCATCAACCATCTGAAGAACGTGGCGGCGAGCGAGGGGATTGCGTATGAAGAAGAGGCGCTGGGAATCATCGCACAAAAGGCGGATGGTGGCATGCGCGACGCTCTTTCGATCTTTGACCAGATTGTGAGTTTCACGGAGGGGAACATTACTTACGACCAAGTCATCAAGAGTCTTAATGTACTTGATTTTGAGAGTTTCTACAAAGTGGTGGACCTCATTATTGACAAGAAGATTCCTGAATTGATGCTTGCGCTCAATGATATTCTCCAAAAGGGGTTCAGCGCACAGCACTTTATGAGCGGACTTGCTTCACACTTCCGTGAACTTCTCGTAGCGGGAGATGAGCGCACACTTACGCTCATTGAAGCATCTGAGAATGTGCGTCAACGCTATAGCGAACAGGCAAAGCGTTGCAAACCGGCATTCCTTTACAGAGCACTGAAAATCTGCAACGACTGCGACATGAATTACCGCACAAGTCGTAACAAGCGCTTGCTCGTGGAAATTGCTCTGATTGAACTGGCGCAGGCCACGGAGGAAGGTTCTGGGGTTCGCCCCAAGACTGCTCTACGACCAATATTTAAGGCGACGCAAGCAAAAGTCGCCTCTGCGCAACAACAAGCGCCCCAAGTGCCCCAGCAACAGATTCAAGCAACAACTGTTGTGATGCCTCCCAAGACGGTTAGCACGACAACGACAACAACCTACACCGCACCTAACGGCAAAGCGAAACCTCAAACCTTCTCACTACGAGGCGGATTAACGCCTAATACAAGTGTGAAAAAGGAGAACACCGTGGTTTCGCAACCTCAAGCACCAAACGTCACAGAGGTTCGCCCATTCAGCAACCACGACTTGTGTCACGAATGGCGCTATTTCTTGAATCAACTACCTCGAGAATATGCCGCAACAACTGGGCGCTTGAAAAACATTGAACCCAAGTTAGTTAAAGAATGGACGGGACACATCGTTTTCGAAAGTCAACCCGTGGCAGATTGTTTCTTAGAAATCAAGAACCAAATGTTGCAGTTCATGCGCACCCGTCTGCGTAATGCGCAAATAGAATTGACCCACGAAGTTGAAGCCCTTTCTGCACCAACAAAAGTCAAGACTCCACGCGAACATTGGGCGGAACTACAGCAGAAAAATCGATTGGTCCAGAAACTGCAAAAGGAACTGGGGTTGGAATACTATTAAACGGACTTACTTATAATTGTTTGACACCAAAACATCTTGTTGCAATTAAGTCCAAGGATGATTTACAACATATTGACACACAAATATATTATATCTAACAACTAATATTTTTACTACTATGCACAAATACATTACTGTGGCGTATAGCCTTTATACTGACAATTCTGAAGGTGTTCACGAACTCGTAGAACAAGCTCCCGTTGAACATCCCTTCCAGTTTATCACCGAACTCGGTGTTGCGCTCGAGGCGTTTGAAGCAAAACTCAAGGATCTTAACGCTGGTGATGAGTTCGACTTCACTCTTAGCGTTGACGAAGCTTACGGACCTTACGAACAGGAGCACGTCATCGAACTCCCTAAGTCTACATTTATGCTCAACGGTCGCTTCCAGAAGGATGTAATTTTCGAAGGCGCTGTAATTCCCCTCGTAAATGCCGACGGCAATCGTTTCCAAGGTCTTGTATTGGAAGTGAAGGACGAAGTTGTCATCATCGACCTTAACCACCCTCTCGCTGGTAAGGAACTCCACTTCAAGGGTAGTGTCGTTACATCACGCGAAGCTACTGACGCTGAAGTTACCAACCTCATCAAGTTGATGTCTGGCGAAGGCGGTTGTGGTTGTGGATGTGGTTGCGACGGAGGTTGTGATGGTGGCTGCGACGGTGGTTGCGACAGCGAAGGTTGCGGATGTGGCGACCACGACCATGGTTGCGGATGTAAGCATTAAGGATTATAGTTGACGAGTAGGCAAGTTGACGAGTAGACAAGAGAGATAGAGAAGGTTGCCTGCAAACATCAGTCCCTATTCTTTTGTTGAAAATCAGCCAAGATTGCTAACTATCTTGTTTACTCGTACCTAAAAAACTCGTACCTGAAGAAATGAACACCTTCGGTAATCATTTTCGCCTCACCACCTTCGGCGAAAGCCACGGCGCTGCCGTCGGAGGGGTAATTGATGGATTCCCTTCAGGCATAGCGATTGACCTCGACTTTATCCAAGCCGAGCTGGATCGTCGTCGCCCTGGGCAAAGCCTGCTGACTACGGCACGCAAGGAGGGTGACAAGGTAGAAATCCTTTCTGGCGTTTTTGAAGGACACTCTACTGGGTGCCCTATCGGATTCATTGTGCGTAATGAGAATCAGCACTCTTCTGATTACGACAACCTGCGCAACATCTTCCGACCCTCACACGCCGATTTTACCTACCAGCAGAAATACGGTCTGCGCGATCATCGAGGAGGCGGACGCTCATCAGCACGCGAAACCATTTCACGCGTGGTGGGTGGTGCGTTTGCGAAGCTCGCCCTGAAGCAAATGGGGATACAAGTGACGGCCTATACATCACAAGTGGGGGCGATTGCCTTGGACAAACCTTATACAGCCTACGATTTCTCGGAAATAGAGAAAAATCCTGTACGCTGTCCCGACCTTCAGAAGGCGGAAGAAATGGCGGCGCTCATCAAGGAAGTGAAAGCTGAGGGCGACACCATCGGAGGTATCATCACGGGCGTTATTCAGGGATGCCCCGTTGGTCTCGGCGAACCTGTTTTTGGTAAACTTCATGCCGAACTCGGTGCTGCGATGTTATCCATAAATGCCGTGAAGGGATTTGAATACGGAGCGGGGTTTGCTGGCGTCACACAGCGCGGTAGCGAGCAAAACGACATCTTCGTTCCAGCGCCTGATGGTGGTATCACCACAACGACAAATTTCAGTGGGGGTATTCAAGGTGGCATTTCCAACGGACAGGACATTTACTTCCGTGTTGCCTTCAAACCAGTAGCGACATTACTGCGCGAACAAACCACGGTTGATCTTGACGGGAATCCCACCCTTGTCACTGCTCGTGGGCGCCACGATGCCTGCGTTCTTCCCCGTGCAGTTCCCGTAGTTGAAGCAATGGCTGCGATGGTGATTCTTGATCATATTATGCTTAACAACATAATCAAATGTTAAAAGTTCAATAAAAATCTAAATTAACTGGGCAGAAAGTTTGCTAATAACTTTTTGCCCTTTATTTTTGTTGTGTTGTCGAGAGATAACACCCACTATTTTTTACAAAATAGTTTAGTTAAGTCTAGTTTAGTTTTTGTGTTGGTTAACGGCAGCAACAATTGTTGACTGCCGTTAATTTGCATTTTAGGGACAAGACTGAATCGTCAAATCATATAAAGAGGCTGCTCTCATACTGTTTACACCAATGAAAAAATGCAATTTTCCTTTTCACACACTTGCTTTAAGCATTCTCTTACTGGGGTGCAATCCCATCCATCAGGAATTTTCGGGAATAGAGCAAGCAAGCCTGGATTTTACAGCGCGTCGCTCCGCCATCAGTGACAGCACCTACTTCTCGGTGTTCACTCCGCTACTCAATATTGAGCAGCGCCAGGCTTTGGAATTTCTGTATGCCTACATGCCGCTTCCCGACATCGTAGACTACCCTGGGGAGTTCCATCTTATGAATGTGGACTATGCCCTCCGTGCGCGTGAAGAAATGCCTTGGGGCAAACAGGTGCCCGACCGTGAGTTTCTCCACTTTGTGCTTCCCGTGCGAGTGAATAATGAAAATATGGACGAGAGTCGCCGTGTGTTTTACGAAGAGCTCAAGGAGCGCGTCTGCACGCTCTCAATGCACGATGCCGTTCTCGAAGTCAATCACTGGTGTCACGAGAAAGTGACCTACACTCCCTCAGACGCCCGCACCAGTTCGCCCCTCGCCTCCGTGCGCACCGCATACGGTCGTTGCGGTGAAGAATCTACGTTCACCGTTGCCGCACTCCGCGCTATGGGCATCCCCGCCCGTCAGGTTTACACCCCACGTTGGGCACACACCGACAGCAATCATGCATGGGTAGAGGCATGGGTAGATGGCGAGTGGCGCTTCCTGGGCGCTTGCGAACCCGAAGCGGTGCTCGACCTCGGATGGTTTAACGCTCCCGCCTCACGCGGTATGCTCATGCACACTAAGGTGTTCGGCCATTACAATGGTCCGGAAGAGGTGGTGGGACGCACTGCGTGTTACACCGAAATCAATGTTACCGAAGGCTATGCTCCGACCGCCACAGCCGTAGTGCGTGTGACGGACGAGGCAGGAAGTCCTGTGCAGACGGAAGTTGAATTTAAGATTTTCAATTACTCTGAATTTTATACCGCAGCCAAGAAGCCGACCGACGCCAACGGCATCGCCACCCTCACTACGGGCAAGGGCGACATGCTTGCTTGGGCGGCAAGCGACGGCAAGTTTGGTTTTGCCAAGGTACGTGTGAGCAACGAGATCGATACTGTAGACGTCGTTCTCAACAAGACAGTTGGTTATACGGCAATGCAGGAAATGGACATCGTACCTCCCGCCGAGCGCAACACCGTTCCCGAGCAAACGGAGGAGCAGATTGCCCAAAATCAGTGCCGCTTTGCGCAGGAAGACTCCATCCGCAATGCCTACATCGCCACCTTTATCACGGCAGATACCGTTGCGAGTCTCGCACAGGCATGGAACCTTGACAATGAGGCGCTTCAGACGGTCATGAAGGAATCTCGTGGCAACTATCAGGCGTTGCGCGACTTCTTAAATGAGACTTCTGCCGAAGAGCGCCCCTTGGCGTTGCGCTTACTCCAAGTTATAGCACCCAAAGACCGCCGTGATGTGCCCACAAATGTGCTTCACGACCACTTGAAATACACCCCGCGTGAGGCGCAAGGCGATGCACTGTTTGAGAACTATGTGCTAAATCCGCGCGTTAGTAACGAACTGCTCACGCCCTATAAGAAGTTCTTCACCGAGGCACTTGACACCAACCTCGTTATGGCATACCGTGAACAGCCTTCGCTTTGGGCAGATTGGTGTCGCACACATATAAATATAGACAACCTTTGGAATCCGCAGGCGCTCTGCATGTCGCCCGTGGGTGTGTGGAACATTCGCCTGTGCGACCCTCATTCGCGCGACATTTTCTTTGTTGCAGTGGCGAGAAGCATGGGTATTCCCGCGCGCATCGACCCTGTGACGGGCAAAACGCAATACTGGTACGAGCAGGCTTGGCAGGACGCACACTTAAACGCTACCGACGCCGAGGTGAAGGCAGTTGCTACGCCACAAGGCATACTTCAGGCTTCTTACAAACCTTCACCCTACTTGGACAACCCGAAGTATGAAACACATTTCACCCTCTCGAAGATTGAGAACGGACGCCTTGTGTTGCAAAACTACGACTACAACGAGACGTGGGCTTCCCTGCTCAAAAAGGGGTTGACGCTTGACGCGGGTGACTATCTGATGGCGAGCGGAACGCGTATGGCTGACGGCAGCGTGCTTGCGCATCTCAATTTCGTGAGAGTTCCTGAAAACGGCAAGGTACGTACCGAACTCATTCAGCGCCATAACGACGAGGGGCTCCAAGTAATTGGCAGTTTCAACTCTGAAAATCGCTTCTACGACCTTGAGGCGAAAACCGAGCGCTCGTTGCTCTCAGCCACAGGTCGCGGCTATTACATCCTCGCACTGATTGCGCCCAATAGCGAACCCACCAACCACTTCCTGCGCGACATTGCGCCCTACAAGGAAGTGTTTGAGCAATGGGGACAAAAGATGGTGTTGCTTTTTGCAGATGCTTCCGAGGCAGAGCGCTTCCAGAAAGACGACTTTGCCAACCTTCCCAACACCATTGTTTGGGGTACGGACATCAATCAAACAAACTTCAACGAGGTTTGCACAAACATGAAACTCACCAACCCCAACCGCCCCGTGATTATTGTGGCCGACACATTTAATAGAATAGTATTCCTCTCGCAAGGGTATTCTATCGGACTCGGCGAGCAACTTTCTAAAGTCATTAACAAATTGTAAATTAGTAAACGAGTAAACAAGGTACAAGTTAACAAGGTACAAGTTAACAAGGTAATTACCGAGTTAAACGCTTGCACACCCCGCAAGTTACTACTACCTACTACTTACTACCTACTACTTACTATCTACTACCTACAACTTACTTTTCCCCATGAAACCCTGGATTAAAACCCTCACCTGCTCAGCACTCCTTGCTACAACTACTCTCACGCAAACTTTTGCCCAAAATCCTACCTATTCCCCCACGCCTGAAAATCTTCAGGCGCGTCAAGAATTTGCCGACAACCGCTTCGGCATCTTCCTCCACTGGGGTATTTACAGCATGTTCGCACAGGGCGAATGGTATATGCATAATGCAAACATCCATCACGATGAATATGCCAAGGCTGCCTCAGGTTTTTATCCCTCACGCTTTGATGCAAAGGCGTGGGTGAGTGCTATTAAAGACGCTGGCGCAAAGTATATCTGCTTCACTTCTCGCCACCACGATAGTTTCTCCATGTGGGACACGGATGAGAGCGATTACAACATCGTTGATGCCACTCCATTCAAGCGCGATGTGTTGAAGGAACTTGCCGACGAATGTCACGCGCAGGGCATCAAGTTGCACCTTTACTATTCTCACTTAGACTGGACACGCGACGAGTATCCCGGCGGACGCACAGGGAAAGGCACGGGGCGCGACCCCAAGAAGGTGGATTGGAAGGCGTATTACAAATTCATGAATAACCAGCTCACCGAACTCCTTACGAACTACGGCGAAATTGGCGCCATCTGGTTTGACGGAGTGTGGGACCACGACGAAGACTCCATACCCTTCGATTGGGAATTGGAGGAACAATACGCCCTCATCCACAAGTTGCAACCCGCGTGTCTCGTGGGCAACAACCACCATTCCACTCCCGTGCCTGGCGAAGATATCCAGATATTCGAACGTGACCTTCCCGGAGAAAACAAAGCCGGACTTTCTGGTCAGGAAGTGAGCCGCCTCCCCCTCGAAACCTGTCAAACGATGAACGGTATGTGGGGTTACAAAATTATTGACCAGAATTATAAAAGCCTTGAGACCCTCATCCAATACCTTGTAGGCGCGGCGGGTAAAGGTGCCAACCTTCTTATGAACATCGGTCCGCAGTCCAACGGTGAACTCCCCGCTGCGGCTTTGGAACGCCTCAAAGGCATGGGCGAATGGCTCCGCGCAAATGGCGAAACCGTTTACGGCACCACAGCAGGAGACATCCCCACGCAGGAATGGGGCGTAACCACACGCAAAGGCGACCGCCTCTTCATCCACATCTTTGACCTCAAGGAAAAACAACTCATCCTCCCCCTCACCTGTAAGGTAAAGAAAGTTTTCACTTACGAAGGCAAAACTCCCGTCAAGTTTAAGCAAGACAAGCAGGGCGCTGTAACCCTTACCTTTGACGAAGTTCCCACTGGTGTAGACTTTATTGTAGAAATGGTTACGAAATAGGTTTTGAGGTTATGAGGAAGTAAGGTCATGAGAGACCCTAAAGACCTTAAAGACCATAAAGACCCTAACTACTCACTACTCACTACTCACTACTCACTACTCCCTCACCCCATGATCTTAGAAGTATGCGTAGGCAGTTTGCAAAGTGCAATTGCAGCAAAACAAGGTGGCGCAGCGCGCATCGAACTCTGCGCGGCGCTTGAAATTGGCGGCATTACGCCCTCCGCAGGACTGATGGAAGAGGCACGTGCCGTTGAAGGACTGAAAATGCACGTGCTGATTCGCCCTCGTGGAGGCGACTTCCTCTACGATAAAGGCGAAGTTGATTGCATGATTCACGACATCCGCCTTGCGAAGCAATACGGCGCCGACGGCATTGTAATTGGCGCGCTCCATGCCGACGGTTCGATAGACACAGAAACCTGTCGTCGCATGATAGATGCCGCCGAGGGAATGCAAATCACCTTCCACCGCGCCTTTGACATGTGTGCCGACCCACTTCGTGCCCTTGAAACGATTCACGACCTCGGTTGCCACCGCCTCCTAACCTCAGGCTGTGCCCCCACCGCCCTTGCAGGTCTTCCCTTGCTGCGCCAACTTACCGCGATACAAACAGGCGTCATCATCATGCCCGGTTGCGGAGTGAAGAGCACCAACGTAGCAGAAATTATCCGCGGATGTGGCGCCACAGAAGTACACGCCTCAGCGCGCAAGTCCTTTGCAAGCGCCATGACCCACCGCCCCGAGAGCGTCAAGATGTGCAATCCCGACCAGGATGAGTTTGCGCGTTGCGAGACTGACGAACTTGAAGTGCGCGCCCTAGTTAATCAACTCGCCGCCTTCGGTTAAACGGATGTAAAAAATTATTGCTGTCCGGAATCCGGACAGCAATAATTTTAATACTACATATCATAGGCTTGTTATCTCACATTGATAACTATTGGCTATATTCTACATAGCCTTGTATACTCCATAGGAAGCCCCCCTCACCGCCAAAGGCGGTCCTTCCCCTTCGGATCCCCCGTTAACGGGTGACGGAAATCCCTATAAACAGGGGGAGAGCGCCATCCGGACAATCTCGTCTACTCGTACCTCTTTTACTTGTCTACTAATTTAACACACATACACACGCTTCACGCGTTCGCTCACCGAGGTAAGCACTTCATAAGGGATGGTGTCGAGCCACTCGGCGAGTTGGGAAACGGGGAGGTTGTCGCCAAAGATTTCTACGGCGTCGCCTTCGTGGCAGGGAATGTCGGTCACGTCAATCATGCAGACATCCATGCAGATGTTGCCCACATAAGGCGCTTGCTGCCCATTGACCAAACAATATCCACGCCCATTGCCCAGGCGGCGATTGAGTCCGTCGGCATAACCAATGGGTAATGCAGCAATGCGCGAAGGACGCTGGAGCGTACCACGGCGACTATAGCCCACCGTCGTATCGGCGTCCACCTCACGAATCTGAAGGATGGTCGTTTTCAAGGTCGCCACATTGTGAAGCGTACGATTGTCAACAGGCGAAATGCCATAAAGGCCGAGACCGAGGCGCACCATATCCAAGTGGTATTCAGGGAAGCGCTCTATAGCTGCACTGTTGCAAATATGACGCAACACCTTGTGAGAGAATGCCCCCTGCAGGCGCTTGCTTGCGGCATCAAAAAGTTCAAACTGACGCTTCGTATATTCGTCAAAGTCAGCACTATCGCTACCTGCAAAATGAGAGAAGACCGAGCGAGGAAGCACCGCCGACTGCCGACTCAAGCGCTTTATCAAGGCATCCATATCGTGCTCGGGATGGAAGCCCAAGCGGGTCATGCCCGTATCTAATTTAATGTGTACGGGGAAATTAGTAATACCTTCATGTTCGGCGGCATGGATGAGGGCATCAAGGAGTCCGAAACTATACACTTCGGGTTCGAGGCGATGGGCAAAAAGTGTGGCAAAGGAGTTCATCTCGGGATTCATTACAATGATGTTTCCCGTAATACCCGCCGCACGGAGTTCTACCCCCTCATCCGCCACAGCCACCGCAAGGTAGTCCACCCCACGCTCCTGCAGAGTTTTTGCAATCTCCACGGCTCCCGAACCGTATGCTGAAGCCTTGATCATGCACACCATCTTCGTCGTTTCGGGAAGCATAGAGCGGTAATAAGAGAGGTTCTGCCCCACCGCTTCAAGGTTTACCTCGAGCGTTGTTTCGTGCACCTTCTGCGCAAGCGCTTCAGCAATGCGTTCGAACCCCGCACGTCGCGACCCCTTGAGCAGAATGACATCATTTTGCAATTCGGAGAGCGCCCCACTTTCCAACAATTTTTCTACAGAAGGGAAGAAGCGTTTCGGCACCGTAAAACACGCATGTGCCGCCGAGATTTCAGCGCCCACACCAATGATATAATCCACTCCGCGCCCTGACACCATCTGTGCCACACGGTCGTAAAGTTCGGCAGCAGGGAGTCCCGTTTGCTCCATGTCGCTCAACACAAGCACGCGCCTCTGTGCCGCCGTTTGGGCAAAGCGACGCGCGGCAAAGTCAAGGGCGATGTCGAGCGAATTTATATCAGAATTGTAACAGTCGTTGATAATCATACACCCACGCATACCCTGCTTCACCTCAAGGCGCATCGCCACGGGTTCAAGTGTTTCCATGCCCTGCGCGATTGCCTCATGGGGAATGCCTAACAACAAGCAAGCGACAAGGCAGTGAAGCGCATTTTGAAGCGATGCGGCATCGATAAAGGGAAGGTCAAACGAGTAGGTTACGCCCTCGTAGGTATAAGTAATATGCGTCGTGCGCGCATCATTTTGTAGAGCAGACACTTGCACGGCAGCCGCAGCATTTCCGCAGAGCGACCAAGCAAACGATTTGCCTGCATACCCCATAGCCGCAACACCATTTGCCACCACGTCATCATCGGCACAATAAATAAGCACTTCGGTATCTTGGAAGAGCGCAAGTTTCTCCAAGCACTTTTCTTCACGCGTAGCGAAGTTCTCTTGGTGTGCCTCGCCAATATTGGTCATTATCCCGATGGTGGGTTGCACAATGGCGCGCAACGCCTGCATCTCCCCTACTTGCGAAATGCCCGCTTCGAAAATGCCGACCTCGGTTTGCGGAGTCAAGAGCCACACGGAGAGGGGCACACCTATCTGCGAGTTGTACGAGCGTGGCGAACGCGTCACTCGGCGGTAGGGCGCCAGAAGCTGATACAACCATTCCTTCACCACCGTCTTGCCGTTTGAACCCGTGATACCCACAACAGGCATTTGCAATTCTTCACGATGACGCTCCGCCAAGCGCTGAAGTGCCTTTAGCGGACTCACCGCAAGCAGAAAAGCAGCGTCGGGAAACAAGCGCTCGGCTTCCGCGGGCACTTGTCCCACCACAAAACTGCGCACCCCTCGGCGATACAAATCTGCAATATAGCGATGTCCGTCGCCCGTGCGGGTGCGAAGCGCGAAGAACAGGGTAGATTCAGGGAACGCCAACGAACGACTATCCGTCAGCAACCAATCGACCTGTCGGTCGGATGTATTTCCAAATATGCGCGCACCGATGAGGGTGGCAACTTTTTCGAGAGTCATGACGTAACGAGTTACTGAATTGAGGAGAAAAATATAGGGATTTTTACACGATTTTCTACCCCAAAAATGGGGTAAAAAAAGGGGCAAAATAGAGGTGCTAAAAACTATACCTATTTTCGTAAAAATTATTAGTAATGTAATTTAAAATATGTTACTAATAATTTAAATTATGTTACTAATAATTTTGACCACTTGCAGCATACACGTAACAAGCTAATTATCAAGCAATAACAATTTTAGTTTTTCACGCCGTTCCAACACCTTTTTCACGAACATTTTGTGCGCCTCGGAATCGGGATTCTGAGGGCGGTGCGCCAAGTCGCGCTCCGTGCGCTCCCATTCCTGAGCAAACTTCTGCGCCTCGGGAGTGAATGCCCACGAGGTAAAGCGTTGCCAAATGTAGGTCACGGCTTGCTCCGAAGGATGGAGCATATCTTCAGCGTAGAAGCGGTAGTCGCGGAGTTCGTCAAGCAGAATTTCGTAGGCAGGGAAATAATGGATGAGGGCGGTTTGCTTTGAGGTTTTAAGACTATGAGATACGAGTTCTTCCACGGCAAGAAGCAGTGTTGCCTTCGCACGCTGACTCTCCACAAAGCCATACTTGGCATAGCGGTAGGGACTCACGGTGAAGATGATTTCCGCCTTGGGATTGAGCGTCTGAAGTCGCTCTAAAAGAGGCTGCCAGCGCGCCACGATTTCCGTAATCGTGAGCGTGCGTTCCGTAAACTGTGCTGCAGGTTCCTTATGGCAGTTTCCCACCACGCGCCCGTCGTGTTCGTACACGCGGTTGGTGCCAAAGGTAAAGCACAACACATCCGCCTGCATCAGCATTTCACGCGCCTCCGAGAAGCGTTCCCCTACCCTTTCGCGGCAGGTTGCTTCATCAAGGGCAGAAAATTCCGTGGCGTGCAACCAACTGTGCCACAAGCCATCGCGTCCCTCAAAAAACCAATCGTCCTTCACCTGCCCCTCCAGCAAAGCGTCCAATGCGAGCGCAATACTTTCGGGATTGTAGAGCACGCCAAAGGGATTTACCACCGTGCGCAACCCCGCCCCCTGAAGGCGCTTGCCGATATGCGTGGCAAAACAAGAACCCAAGAGCAGCGTGCGCGTTGAGGGAACAAAACGCGGGGCACACTTGGGGAGTTCGACGGGAGTGAGTAAGGGCATCATAGGTGTTAGAGGGGAACTTTTAAGTACATCTATCTTGCAAAGATAGGAAATTCAAAGATATGCCAGTCCATTTAAGACAGATATTTATCTACTCTGGTTGCAGGGAAAACTATGTCGGAGTTAATTTCATTTAACTCGGACTTAGTTTGGAATATCTCGAACCTAAAAATAAATATATCCCACCCCTATCAAAATAGCAGGAAGATAGCGCGTCTATCCGCTCATTTTTTTGTAAATTTGCAAGGTTAAAGTTTCCAAAAAATCAATAAATAAAATTACACTAAATACACCCTTCCACACACTATGGACAAAGCAAAAATTAAGTTGTTGTTCCGCTGGACAACGGTGGGCATTATCGGTATTGGGCTTGGCTTTATGGCCTACAATGCCTTTGTGCCTCAAGAAAATGAGGACTTGAAGAAATCTCCCGCACAAGGTCAGCGCAAGCAGGCGTTGCAGGTGCGCACACAAGTGATGCAACCCCGTAAGTTGACGGACGCTATGACGATTTCGGGGTCACTCCTGCCCAACGAAGAAGTAAATCTTTCGTTTGAAACTTCAGGTAAGATTACCGACATCTATTTCCAGGAAGGCCAGCGTGCCCACAAGGGACAACTTCTCGCGAAGCTCAACGACGCTACGCTTCAAGCAAACTTGCGCCGCCTACAAGCGCAGCAACAGTTGACGGAAGACCGCTTGCGCCGCCAACGCATTTTGTTGGAAAAGGAAGCCGTGAGTAAGGAAGCCTTCCAGGAAGCTGAAGCAGCCTTGCTTTCACTCCGCGCAGAAATTGAACAGGTGCAGGCACAAATTGCGCAGACGGAATTGCGCGCCCCCTTTGACGGTACCATCGGTTTGCGCAAGGTCAGTGTAGGTAAATACGTGAGTCCTTCAGAAGCCATTGCAGCATTGACGGCTACTGATGTATTGAAAATTGAATTTGCTGTGCCCGAACGCTATGCCGGCAACCTCCATGCGGGCGATACGTTGAGTTTTATTGTTGAGGGCGACCTTGAAAAGCGTCTTGCAAAGATTTATGCTACAGACTCTCGCGTAAACACCGACACCCGTACGTACACCGTTCGTGCGCTTTACAACAATGCCAATCGCTCACTCATGTCTGGGCGTTACGTACAGGTGACACTCACCACGCAACATTTCAACAACACCCTCGCCGTACCCTCTGAAGCCATCATTTCTGAAATGGGTATCGATAAGGTGTTCCTCTACCGCAATGGCACTGCGCAACCCGTGGAAATCAAGAAGGGACTCCGTACTGATAAGGAAGTACAAATCATCTCTGGCCTTGAAGTGGGCGACACCGTAATCACCAGCGGTACTATGCAGTTGCGCATGGGCATGAAGGTGGAAATAGCGAATTAAAAGGAGAAAGGAAAAAGGAGAAAGGAGAAAGTCCATGCGGATTATAAACTCCTTAAAACTTTTTCAATTTCCATTAGTCTAAAAACGTAAGTACTCACAGATAAATTAATGAGAAGTTTGCGGTTTCCTTCCGCATGGTTATTTCTCATTTCTCCTTTCTGATTTCTCATTTATAAACATGAATATCTCCGAACTCAGCATACGCCGCCCTGTGCTTGCCACGGTGCTCACGCTCATCATCCTGCTCTTTGGTGTCGTGGGTTACCTCACTTTGGGGGTGCGCGAATTCCCTTCTGTGGACAATCCGATCATTTCGGTGACCTGTTCGTATCCAGGTGCGAATGCGGAAGTTATTGAAAACCAAATTACAGAACCTCTTGAACAGAACATCAACGGTATTCCTGGCATCCGCTCGTTGACAAGTGTCAGCCAGCAGGGGATGAGCCGCATTACCGTAGAATTTGAACTTACCGTTGACCTTGAAACGGCGGCGAATGACGTGCGCGATAAGGTGTCGCGTGCGCAACGCAAATTACCGAACGACTGTGACCCTCCCACCATTTCTAAAGCCGACGCTGACGCTTCGCCCATCCTCATGGTGGCGCTTCAAAGCGACAAGCGCTCGCTCTTGGAACTCTCGGAAATTGCCGACCTCACCGTGAAGGAGCAACTCCAAACGATTCACGAAGTCAGCAGTGTAGAAATCTGGGGGGAAAAGCGCTACTGTATGCGCCTTTGGTTAGACCCCGTGAAGATGGCAGGTTACTCCATCACGCCGATGGACATTAAGAGCGCCCTCGACCGTGAGAATGTAGAACTTCCCTCGGGTTCGATTGAAGGTGACAAAATGGAACTTGAAATTCGTACCCTCGGGCAGATGCACACCACAGAGGAATTTAACAACCTCGTGATTAAGGAAGATGCAGGTCGCCTGGTGCGCTTCTCCGACGTGGGAACTGCCGAAATTGGTCCGCGTGACTTGAAGAGTTACATGAAGATGAATGGTGTGCCCATGGTGAGTGTGGTGGTCATTCCCCAACCTGGTGCGAACCACATCAACATTGCCGACCACGTTTACGAACGCATGGAGCAAATGAAGAAAGACCTTCCCGAAGACGTACACTTCGAATATGGTTTTGACAACACCCGCTTCATCCGTGCCTCTATTGCGGAAGTGGAAACTACGATTTACGAAGCCTTCATCCTCGTAATCCTCATCATCTTCCTCTTCTTGCGCGACTGGCGCGTGACGCTGATTCCTTGCTTGGTAATTCCCGTGTCGCTCATCGGTACGTTTTTCATCATGTACCTCTGCGGATTCTCTATCAACGTGCTTTCAATGTTGGCAGTTGTGCTTGCCGTAGGTCTTGTGGTGGACGACGCCATCGTAATGACGGAAAACATTTACAACCGCATCGAGAAAGGCATGCGCCCCTTTGAGGCGGGGATTGACGGAGCAAAGGAAATTTTCTTCGCCATTATCTCTACGTCTATCACCTTGCTTGCCGTGTTCTTCCCCATCGTGTTTATGGAGGGAACAACGGGTAGATTGTTCCGCGAGTTTAGTTTCGTTATTGCAGGTGCGGTAATCATCAGTACGTTCGTAGCACTGACGCTCACGCCAATGCTTGCCACAAAACTCTTGAAGCGCCGTGAGCAACACAACTGGTTGTATCGCAAGACGGAACCTTTCTTTGAAGGACTCAACAATATTTATTTACGTACGCTCAACTCCTTCCTCTATCGCCGCTACCTTGCGGTGGCAATTATGGTGGGCGCTTTCGGTACGGCGATTTACTTGTGGAATGCTACGCCTTCGGAAATGGCGCCGCTTGAAGACCGTTCTTCACTCACCGTGCGCACCAGTGGTCCTGAAGGGGTGACGTACGAATTCATGCATGACTACACAGAAGACGTACGTGCGCTGGTGGACAGCATAGTGCCCGACGCCAAGTTTGTAACGGCACGCGTTTCAAGTGGTGGGGGTAACCTCCAAATTACGCTCAAGGACCTTGGCGACCGCGACTACACACAGATGCAGGTGGCAGACAAACTTTCACGCGCCGTGCGTAGCAAGACCGATGCCCGTGCCTTTGTGCAACAGCAAAGTACGTTTGGCGGACGCCGTAGTCGCATGCCTATTCAGTACGTGCTTCAGGCGCAGAGCATTGAGAAGTTGGAAGAAGTGTTGCCCCAATTTATGGCAAAGGTGAGCGAAAATCCTGCGTTCCAAATGGCGGATGTGGACTTGAAGTTCTCAAAACCCGAATTGCAACTCAGTGTAAACCGTGAGAAGGCCAATATGTTGGGAGTGAACACGAAGGACGTGGCACAGACCCTGCAATATGGTTTGAGCGGTCAGCGCATGGGTTACCTTTACATGAACGGTAAGCAATACGACATCGTGGGTGAAATCAACCGCCAGCAGCGTAACACTCCCGAAGCCCTCCGTGCTATTTATATGCGTAACGGGGCGGGTAAGATGATTCAGATGGAAAACCTTGTGGACCTCAAGGAAAGTATTGCTCCTCCGAAACTCTACCGCTACAACCGCTTTGCCTCAGCCACCGTTTCGGCAGCGCTTTCTGAAGGTTACACCATCGGAGAAGGTTTGGACGAAATGGATAAGATTGCCGCAGAAGTGTTGGACGACACCTTCCGCACCGCACTTTCGGGCGACTCCAAGGAATACCGCGAAAGTAGTTCTTCACTGCTCTTCGCCTTTGGTTTGGCCATCTTGCTTATCTACCTCATTTTGGCAGCACAGTTCGAAAGTTTCCGCGATCCCTTCATCATCATGCTCACCGTTCCCCTTGCGGTATTCGGTGCTCTTGTGTTCATGAATTCCGGGGGACAAACGATGAACATCTTCTCGCAAATTGGTATCATCATGCTCATTGGTTTGGTGGCGAAAAACGGTATTCTTATCGTGGAATTTGCCAACCAAAAGTTGGAAGCGGGCGAACCTATTCACGAAGCCATTCGCAGTGCTTGCGTACAGCGCCTTCGCCCCATCTTGATGACCGCAGCCTCTACAATTCTCGGTCTTCTCCCCCTCGTATACGCTAACGGAGAAGGTTCTGCAGGACGTGTAGCCATGGGTACTGCCGTTGTAGGCGGTATGCTCATCTCAACGTTCCTCACGATGTATGTAGTACCTGCCATTTACTTGTTTGTGAAGAAGAAGAATTAAAAAAGGTTGTAAGGTCGCTTCGCTTTGAGGTCTTGAGGTTTTAAGGATTTTGCGGACTTTAACCTTAAAAACTTTGGAGTTCCTAAAGACTTTTCTCCTCATACCTCATAACCTCACCACCTTATAACCTCATAACCTCAAAAAAAAATTATGCTTACCCTCGCCTTTGCGGCACTCGCCGCTACCGCGCAACCCCAAACGGACAGTTTGACCGTTACATTACACCAATGTATCAATCGTGGGTTGAAGAATAATTACGAAATACAAATCGTGCGCCTTGACGAGCAGGTTGCTGAAAATAATGTAACCCTTGCCAATGCGGGTGCACTACCCACCGTCAACGCTACGGCAGGTTACACAGGCAACCTCTCTTCTACAGAAACGAAACAGGGAGGCGTCACCAACCGCAACACCAACCAGTTGGCACACACTATGCGTGCGCAGGTTGCGGCAGACTGGACGATCTTCGATGGATTCAAAATTCAAACGAACTACAAGCGCTTGAAGGAACTCCGTCGCAAGAGTGAAGTGCAAACACGCGTTGCCATTGAAGATTTTGTGGCTGAAAGCGCTACAGCGTACTTCAATGTGGTGCGCCAACGCCTGCGTATGAAGAACCTTCGCGAGTCACTCGAACTCTCGCGCGAACGCCTCCGCATCGTTAGTGAACGCTACAAACTCGGAAGTGCTTCTCGCCTCGACCTTCGCAGTGCGGAAGTTGACTTCAACGCCGATAGTGCGCAGGTGCTTTCACAACACGAAGCGCTCATCACCTCCTATGTTGACCTTCAGGAACTCATGGGTGCTGCTGCGCAATATAAAGATGGTTATGGTTTTTACATCATCAATCCTACCGACACGGCGATTAACCTTATCAAGACCATCAGTGTTGACACCCTTGAGCAAGCCATGCTTCGCTCCAATGCGCGCCTTATTGCGGCAGCGTCTTCAGAGCGTCTCTCGGAGTTGGACTACAAGGCGGTGCAAAGTCGTGACTATCCCTATGTGAAGTTGGCAGCCAACTACGGTTATACCTACAACAACCAACCTCAAACGCCCTCAATGCAACGTCACGAATGGGGCGGACAGTTGGGCGTAACCGTAGGGATGAAAATCTTTGACGGACAGCGCAAGCGTGAGCGACAGAATGCCCTTATCGCCATTGAACAAGCACGCCTCGCAACGGCAGACCTCGAACTGACCCTCCGTGCACAGTTAGAGCGCCTTTGGAAGTCGTACATCAACAATCATCAACTTCTCGGACTTGCACAAGAAAACCTCCGTGCCGCCGAAGAGCAATACGAAGCCGCACAGGAGCGCTTCATGCTCGGCGACCTTTCGGGGATTGAAATGCGACAGGCGGAACAAAACCTGCTCAGCGCCCGCGAACGCTTGCTCGATGCTCAGTACAGCACCAAGATTTGCGAAATATCGCTCCTCCAGATTAGCGGACAAGTGATGAAGCACTTCTTGGGATAAACAATCACATTACAGCAAACAATTAGGGTTGGCTCCAGCAAGAGCCAACCCTAATTGTTTACATTACGCTTTGTATATCGCGTCAATTATTTTTCTTCAGTAGATGACATGGGGAGTTCCGTTGCCGTAGGTTCCATTTCTGCAGCCTCAGCAAAAAGAGTAGTTTTGTTTTGCGCACTTGCTTTTGCCTCACGCTCCGCCATCATTTTAGCCTTACGACGGAAGTATGAAACGCGCATGAGGGTGAGCAATTCCACTACGCCATAAAGGATGGCGGCATAACCGATGAAAAGGAAGGGAAGACTTGCCGTTTCCATAGGGTACACCAAGATGTAAACGCCCACCACAAAAATGGTTACGGGGAATAGGTAATACACCCAACTGCTCTTCATCCCTTCACGGCGCATCAGCACCAATTGGGTAATCTGAATACCTCCGCCCAACAAGAGTAACGCCGCTAAAAGGTACAAAGCGATGCTGATGAAGAAATCGGGAATGAGCAGAAGTACAATGCCTAACAACACACTACCACCTCCCGTAACGAGGGGAAGAACGGGCATCGCTTCATCCCCTTCACGCTTTGCCACGCCACTGAAAGCAGTAACCAATCCGGGGATGATAAACAACACTCCAAGCGCCTGAACGATATAACGAAGCGCCACGTCGGCATAACCCACTAAGGCTACACCTATGCCCAACACGATGAGGGCACGGAGAAAAGAACTTCTTAACATAGAACCTTTATAAATGAGAAAGGAGAAAGGAGAAATCTGCGAGTGAGCGAGAGCAACGTCAAGTTTACTTGAACGTTGCCGAGCGGAAGCAGATTCAAGACCGCAGAGCGGGATTAAAGGAGAAAGACCATGCTGATGATAAGAAAATCATGTGTGCAACAAGACTGGACACAAATGCGCCAGCCTCTTTCTCATTTCTCCTTTCTCATTTCTCCTTTATTTAAGTACTTCCGCCAACTTCTCCGCCAACTCATGCGCACGAAGTCCAGCAGCAACGACTTTACCATCGGGACCAAAGAGAATGGTTGCGGGGATCGCGTTGATACCGTAAACTGCAGCACCTTCACACTGCCAACCCTTGAGGTCTGAAATGTGATGCCAGGGGAGTTCCATCTTATTGATAGCACCCACCCACGCCTTCTTATTATTGTCGAGCGATACGCCTACGATGTCAAATCCCTTATCCTTGTACTGTTCGTAGATCTTCTTCACTTCAGGCATTTCTTGACGGCAGGGACCGCACCAACTTGCCCAGAAGTCAACGAGCACGTACTTACCCTTGCCTACAAACTCCGTCAAATGGCGCTCTACGCCTGTTGTGTCAGCCATAGCAAAGTCTAGCACATCGGCACCCACCTTTTGGTTTTTCCAACCCTTGATGGCCTTGTTCAAACGGTTGAGCAACGACACCTGAAGGAAAGCAGGATTCTTTTCTGAAAGGTCAAGGAGTACATCGTTTTCAAGGTATGTACCGTAGAAACCGAGGTAGAGGGCGGGGAACTTCATCTGCATATTTTCAGTGCACATCTGCTTCAAACCTCCCATCACTTGCGCCATCGCTTCATCGTACTTCGCAGAAAGGTCGCGCATTGCCTCTTCCGTAGCCGTACCTTCACGGCGCATGTTTTGCGCTTGCTGCTGAATAGCCTGCAAACTATTATGGTGTGTTGCCAATCTTTCCCCCCAGGCTGTGAGACTATCGTTCTCTGCAGTACCCGTAGCCTTTTCTGTAGCCAAATCCACCTGCACGTTTCCGTCAAGAACGACATAAAGTTTGCGACCGTTGTCCGCGCTCACCTGTGCATAGAGTTTACCGTCGGCATTCCCCTTAAACGTAAACGCTCCGTCGGCAACCAAAGTGGAGTCTACTTGGTTTCCTTCGAAGTTGCGCAAATACGCCTTGAGCACCCCGCGAGGAGCGCTACCCTTAATTTCATACTGTTGTGCTGAAGCTGTAGTAAACCCTACAACTGCAAGCAAAGTGAAAAGCATCTTTTTCATTATCGTAGTTTTAGAATTTTGTTTGCACCGCAAAGGTAGCACATTTTGAGTAGTTACAAGTAAAGAAACACGAAAGGTTGCATGCAGACGTTGCTTTTTATAATTCTTTAACCTTACGTACTGTCTTACAATCATAGGGATACAAAGCAGAACGCCAACGATTTAACTAATGGCGAACATTCTAAAAACTAAATCCAAGTGAAATCAAACTAACTCCGACTCAATTGAAATTAAGTGCCGATTTGTTTTCACAGAAACGGTTTCTCTTTTTTGAATCCCCCAAGTCATCGCTACCCTACTGCATTTTTTGAAGCCTCATTAGGCATACTCTCACACTATTTTTGTATATTTGCGGAGTTAATCCAAATTGTAGTAAACATGGAACCAGGAAAGAGCGTTGTTATCATCCCTACGTACAACGAAAAGGAAAACATTGAAGCCATCATCCGTGCGGTTATGGCGCTTGAAGATAAGTTTGACATTTTGGTCATTGAAGACGGTTCGCCCGACGGCACAGCCGACATCGTTAAGCGCCTTATGGCGGGCGACTTCAAGGGACGCCTCCACATTATTGAGCGCACGGGTAAGTTAGGCCTCGGCACAGCTTACATCACGGGCTTTAAGTGGGCGATTGAACAGAAGTATGACTTCATCTTTGAGATGGACGCCGACTTCAGTCACGACCCCAAGGACGTGCCTCGCCTGTTGAAGGAAGTGCGCGACAATGGTTACGACGTAGCAATCGGTTCGCGCTACATCACTGGCGTGAATGTGGTAAACTGGCCCATGGGACGCGTCTTGATGAGTTATTACGCTTCAAAGTACGTGCAGTGCGTTACGGGCATTCCTGTTCATGACACAACGGCAGGATTTAAGTGCTACCGCCGCAAGGTGCTCGAAACGATTGACCTCGATGCCATCCGCTTCAAGGGTTATGCCTTCCAAATTGAAATGAAGTTCACCGCCTACAAGTTGGGCTTCAAGATTAAGGAAGTTCCCGTAATCTTTGTCAACCGCGAATTGGGTACGAGCAAGATGAGTGGCGGTATCTTTGGCGAAGCCCTCTTCGGTGTTGTCAAACTTCGCCTCGCCTCTATGTTCGGAAAGATTAAACCCAGAGCGTAATAAAGAAAGGGAAAAAGGAGAAAGGAGAAAGGAGAAATATGCTGGCGCACTCATGGTCCGCATCAATGTTTTCTTCTTCCCCCTTTCTCCTTTCTATTTTTTAGTAAACAAGTTGACGAGGTACAAGTAGACAAGAAGGTTACCGAGATAAACGAGTATAGTCCCGCAGGATATTACTCACTACTACTTACTACCTACTACCTACTACTTACTACTCACTAAACGATGAAAACAATCCTTATAACCAACGCCCAAATTGTCAACGAGGGCAAGACCTTCAGCGGCGCCATCCTTATTCAAGACGATCGCATTGCAGAAATTATAGTATCCCCCACTCCACTTCCCGAAGCGGACAACGTTGTTGACGCTCAAGGTTGCTACGTGCTTCCTGGCGTTATTGACTGCCACGTGCACTTCCGCGACCCTGGATTGACCCACAAGGCTGATGTAGCGAGCGAAAGTCGCGCTGCAGCTGCCGGTGGGGTAACCTCGGTGTTTGACATGCCGAATACGGTTCCTCAAACAACGACTTTACAAGCCTTTGAGGAAAAGAATGCGCACTTTGCAGAGAAGTGTTTGGTAAACTATGCCATCTTCTTCGGAGCTACGAACGACAACCTTGGGGAGATTCAGACGTTAGATCCGACGACGACCTGTGGCGTAAAACTCTTTATGGGTTCTTCAACGGGAAATATGCTTGTGGACAAGGAGGTGGCACTCCGTGAACTCTTTGCCAACTGCACACTGCCCATCATGACGCATTGCGAAGACACGGCTGTCATTTCTGAAAACACCGCGAAGTTCAAAGCGCAACTGGGCGGAGAACCTGGGGTAGCATTTCATCCCGAAATTCGTTCTGCAGAAGCGTGCTTCAAGTCTACACAATTAGCCGTTAGTCTTGCGAAAGAATATAACGCTCAACTCCACGTGGCGCACTTAACCACCAAGGAGGAACTTACCCTTATCGACCCTTCCGTGAGCAACATCACGGCTGAAGTGTGTATCCCCCACCTCGTCTTTACTGACGAAGATTACACTACTTTGGGCACACGCATCAAGTGTAACCCTGCCGTGAAGGATGCATCTCACCGCGTGGCGCTTCGTGCGGCGCTCACCGACGGCAAGATTGCTACCATCGCCACAGACCATGCGCCCCACCTGCTTGACGAAAAGAAGGGCGGTGCGCTCACGGCAGTGTCGGGCATGCCTATGGTGCAATTCTCGCTCGTGTCGATGTTGGAACTCGTCAATCAAGGCGTGCTTCCCCTTGAGCAACTCGTAACCTTGATGAGTCACAACCCTGCAAAGCGCTTCTCCGTGAAAGACCGCGGTTTCTTGCGTAAGGGGTATAAAGCCGACCTCGTTATCGTGCGCCCCAATGCTCCTTGGACACTTACAACCGACTGCATAGAAAGTAAGTGCGGATGGAGTCCTCTCGAAGAGCAGACATTTAACTGGAAGGTGGAACAAACCATCTGCAATGGGGTTACCATTTATGCCAACGGTGCCATCGTCCCCAATGCTCCACAAGGCGAGCGCCTTACCTTCGACCGCGTATGACCATCAACCGCACCTATACGGCGCAAGACCTCATCCCCTACATTGATTGGCCACACTTTTTGTTTGCTTGGGAATTTAAGGGGGCGTCGCTCCATTCCAAGGAAGCGGAAACCCTCAAGGCGGAAGCATTAAAGGTGCTTTCGGAAATGACAGCAGAGAAGGCGACCATAAAATGCCGTGCCCGCATTGTAGATGCGGGGAGCGAGGGGGATGACATTCTCATTTTTGACACCGATAAAACGCTCCGTTTTCCCTGTTTGCGCCAACAGGTGAAGGACAAGGGAAGTGCCTACCACCGTAGCCTGGCTGATTACTTAGCTCCCGTAGGAATGCAACACCCCATCGGTAATCGTTTGGGCGTATTTGCCACTGCAGCACACCTACCTGCCCTGCAAACGGCTACGACCAACTTTCAGAAAATGATGCTTCAGACCTTGGCAGACCGACTTGCCGAAGCGGCGGCAGATCGTTTGCATCACGAGGTGCTACACGCCGAGTGGGGAAAACCGCTGGATCAACCGCTTTACGGCATCCGACCAGCCGTAGGTTATCCTTCCTTACCCGACATGAGTATGAATTTCTTGATGGACAGCATCATTGACTTCAGTGCGCTCAACATCCGACTGACGGAATGTGGCATGATGATTCCCCACGCTGCTGTCTCTGGACTTATTTTTGCACACCCCAAAGCGGTATATTTTAATGTAGGTCCCATTTCTGAAGAACAATTCTTAGATTATGCCAAGCGGCGAGAGGTCTCTGCTGAATGGTTACACAAATTCGTATATTATTTTAAATAAAACCCAAACTCTATTTCTTATGAAAACTTCATTTAAGTATCTTCTTTCACTTGCGCTTCTCGTAGTGATACATATACAAGGTTTTGCGCAAAACGTACAACTCCACTACGACTTTGGTCGTGCGCTTTACGATGAAAATGCTACGCGCCCAGAATTGACTACTACAGTTGAAATGTTCCGCCCAGACAAATGGGGGAGCACCTTCTTCTTTGTAGACATGGACTATGCCGACAACGAAGTGAAATCTGCCTATTGGGAAATTGCCCGTGAGTTGAAGTTCTGGGAGGCACCCATTTCCATCCATGTGGAATACAACGGCGGACTCAACTACATTAAGGATGCCTACCTCGTAGGTGCTACTTACGGTTGGGACGCAAAGGACTTCAGCAAGGGTTGGACGTTCACACCCATGTACAAGTACATCAGCGATAACGATACCCCTCACAACTTTCAGTTGACCGCAACGTGGTACCTCCACATGCTCGACGGCAAACTCTCATTCACGGGTTTCGCCGACTTCTGGCGCGAGAAGCACATGGATGGCGCGGGCAACGCTCACGAATTCGTGTTCCTTGCGGAACCACAGTTGTGGTTGAATTTCAATCGCTTTAAGTGGGCAGACAAGGACTTTAACCTCAGTGTCGGCACAGAAGTTGAACTGTCAAACAACTTTGCCCTCTTCAACGGGTTCTATGCCATCCCCACCCTTGCTGTGAAGTGGGAATTCTAAAGAAGTTCCTCCTGTCCTCATAGCCCTCTACGTAGCAAAATTTTCGCTGCGCTAAAATTCACGCTTTCCCCTCCTAACCTCCCTCCCCTCCCTCAATGAAACGCTTAGCCTCGCTCGACATACTCCGTGGTTTCGACCTTTTCCTCTTGCTCTTCGTAGGTCCCGTAGTAAGTTCGCTCGCCGCCGTCTCTGACGCAGAGTGGACTGGCACATTGGCCTACCACTTTGACCATGCCGCATGGGACGGACTACGTATGTGGGATCTCGTTATGCCGCTCTTTATGTTCATGGCGGGAGTGTCAATGCCCTTTGCCTTACGCAAGGAGGTGAAAGGTGCGGGAATTTGGCGCCGAATCTTAAAGCGTGTCATCTTGCTCTTTCTCTTGGGGATGGTTGTCCAAGGCGGTTTGCTCACCTTCAGTTGGGAGCACTTCACTTTCTATACCAACACGCTCCAAGCCATAGGTTTTGGCTACGGCATCGCTGCTGTTTTGCTCCTCACGCTTTCTGTGCGCATGCAAGTCCTTACTACACTGGCGCTACTCACTATCTATGCCATCCCCATGATGCTCGTGGGCGACTATACGCAAGAGGGCAACTTCGCCAACCTTGTTGATGCCACCGTCTTGGGACGCTTCCGTGGCGATCCTTCTTACACGTGGGTGTGGAGCACACTTACCTTTGGTGCCACCACCATGTTGGGCGCACTTTCGGGACAAGTCATTCGCTACAAGGAACTTACGAAGCAACAAATCACTATGCTCCTCATGGGCATCGGCATCTTGCTGCTCATCGGAGGTTATGTGTGGGGCGAATTTTTGCCTATCAACAAGCGCCTTTGGACCTCGTCAATGACACTCGTAACGGGCGGCTACTGCTACCTGCTCCTGGCGCTCTTCTATTACGTCATCGACGTGTTGGAATGGAGTCGCGGATTGGAGTGGCTGAAGTGGTACGGCATGAATGCCATCGCCGCCTACATGATTGGCGAATGCATCAACTTCCGTAGCGTTGTCCACTCCGTGAGTTATGGTCTTCAACCCTACCTCGGCGATTACTACAACCTTTTCCTCACCTTCGGCAACTGCCTTGTCTTGCTCCTCATCCTCCGTTGGATGTTCCGCAACAAGATTTTCTGGAAAGTGTAATTCTTCCGCATCGTTCCCTCCACAGCGACAGTGTCGCTGTGTCTAATTCTTTCTACACATGAAAAACGATCCCCAACCTTGGACCATCCTCCACTCCGAATACCTCATCCGTCGCCCTTGGCTCACCGCGCGTCGCGACCATGTGCGCCTGCCCAACGGTTCTGAAAATCCCGAACACTATGTGCTGGAATATCCCGACTGGGTGAATGTCATTGCCCGCACGAAGGACGGACGCTTTGTGCTCATCCGCCAATACCGCCACGGGCTGCGCCAAACGGCATACGAAGTCTGCGCCGGATGTATCGACCCCGAAGACGCTTCCCCCGAAGTGGCAGCACGCCGTGAACTCCTGGAAGAAACGGGTTACGGTGGCGGCACCTGGAAACTCTTAACCGTCATCTGTGGCAACCCTTCTACGACAAACAACCTCACCTACTGCTTCGTAGCCGAGGGAGTAGAAAAAATAGACACCCAACACCTCGAAGCCACAGAGGACATCACCGTCCACTTGCTTACAAAGGAAGAACTCATGCGTATCCTGCTCAACGACGAAATCAAGCAAGCCCTCATGGCTGCCCCCTTGTGGAAAAACCTTTACTTGGAAGATTGCCCTGTCAAGGATTTTTCGTAAATTCGCTAACCTAAAAAAACAGAAGTTCGCTCCGTTGCGATACCATCGCAACGCCCCCTCAAAACCTAAAACCCTCAAAACCTCAAAACCTCAACTATGACTATCACCCCCAACATCCGATACATCGGTGTCGATGACACCACCCTCGACCTCTTCGAGGGACAGTATATCATCCCCAACGGCATCTCTTACAACTCTTACCTTATCCTCGACGAGAAGGTGACAATCATGGACACCGTTGACGCACGCATGGCGAAAGAATGGTGGGCAAATCTTGACGTAGCCCTTGAGGGTCGCACCCCCGACTATCTTGTCGTGCAACACATGGAACCCGACCACGCCTCGCTCGTAGCAGAAGTGATGGAGCGCTTCCCCAACCTTCAAGTAGTAGCCACTCAGCGCGCACTCCAAATGATGCCCCTCTTCTTTGAAGGCGCAGACTTCTCCAACCGTAGCATTGCCGTGGGCGAAGGCGACACCCTCTCGCTCGGCGCTCACACCCTTCGCTTCTTCCTTGCGCCCATGGTGCACTGGCCAGAGGTGATGGTGAGCCTTGAAGAGACGGAAGGCATCCTCTTCGCCGCCGACGCCTTTGGTAAATTCGGAGCGCTCTGCCACGAAGAGGATTGGGCATGCGAAGCCCGCCGTTACTACTTCAACATCTGCGGTAAATACGGTGTGCAAGTACAGGCGTTGCTCAAGAAACTCGCTGGTGCAAACATCCAAACCATCTGCCCCCTCCACGGTCCCATTCTCACGGAAAACCTCGGCTACTACATCGGACTCTACGACACTTGGAGCAAATACGAACCCGAGACCGAGGGCGTATTCATCGCCTATGCCTCCATCCATGGCGGAACGGCAAAAGCGGCACACAAGTTAGCTGAAATCCTCCGCGAGAAGGGTGCCCCCAAAGTATCCATTGCCGACCTTAGTCGCGATGACATGGCAGAAGCCGTTGAAGACGCCTTCCGCATGAGCAAACTCATCGTGTGCGCCTCCTCTTACGACGCAGGACTCTTCCCTCCCATGCACGAATTCCTCCACAAACTCATCATCAAGAACTACCAGAACCGCCGCGTCGGCATTCTCGAAAACGGTTCTTGGGCACCCACAGCAGGAAAGTGCATGCGCAACATGCTCCTCGAGATGAAAAACCTTGACATCGTATCCCCCATGGTCACCATCCGTGCCCGCATGAAAGCAGAAGACCTTCCCGCCATGAAGGAATTGGCAGACGCTATACTCAAATAAAAAGTCCATTCAGACAAACCCAATAAAACGACCGAGAGAGGACGTGTCACAAACACGCACCTCTCTCGGTCGTTATTTAAATAGAAATAAGTTTTTTTATTTAAGACTTAAGACAAATTAAGTAAGGAAGAATTCCTCTTATTTAAGATTCATTTTTAAGGATGTTATTAGGAGGGGGAACTCCCTTAAATTTAAGCGTAAACAAGATTGAGGAATTTAAGAAACAACCTATTTCAACAAGACAATGATCTATATATTAGCAAATTCTTACGAAGTCCCGAAAAACAAACCGTACGAGACTTGCCCCTAAAATAAATTTCCACTTCAGACTTATCTCCTATATTTTTCGTATATTTGCGCAATCAATCCTAATCATTAACAAATTAACACATTTTGCCTATGAAGCATAGCGTATAATTGATACGCACACTTTAAACATATTGGAAAAGCGTTTTAGCTTTATTCTTCTATTCAGAAAGTTTGGCGACTATACGAATACCAGTAGGAATAATAGCGAAAATGCTCACGCTGCATAAGCGTGGGCTTTTAGTTATTCTACTGGTAGGTTACGCCAAACACCTCTGAATAGGAATACACTAAAAGTTCCGCGCTTTTTTGTGTGCGTATGTCTCAAGGAAGTTAGGAACAACGGAGTATCCTGAAAAGCCGCAAAGTGAGTAAGGTATTTCATATAGAAAATAAAAAATGAAAAAAATATATATTCTATTCCTATTGCTATTTTGTTCAATGTCTGCATATTCAAAAAAAGCAAATGCAATTTGGTATTTTCTTGAGAAAACCCAGTCTTCAATTACAGAGAATAATGATATATCTATTGTATATGGGATTTATACAAAGTATGCAAATGTAGCTCAAGGAATAAATCCTTGTGGAGGGGAAGCACCTTTCCCTACAATGCGTATTATGGTTACCAATAAAACGGATAAAATTATTAATGTAGACCTAGGAACTTCATTCTTAAAGAAGAACAATGTTGCATCTGTAATTTATACTCCAACTATAACATCTACTATGGTTGGAACGTCTGTAGGATCAAGCGTGAATCTTGGAAGTGTTGCAAATGCTTTTGGTATTGGAGGATTTGCTGGAACGATTATGGGAGGTGTGACTATAGGAGGAAGTGTAAGTACGGCAACTACAACTTCTACGTATGCACAAAGATTTGTTAGTATTCCTCCTAAAAGCTCTGTTTTCTTAGAAGACATCCCAATTTTGACACCTGGTAGTGAAAAAGCTCTAGGAGATATCTTTTACTATAGAGAAGTAGGTATGGGCAAATACAAATGGACAGCATGTCTTTCTCCAAAATTTGACGACATAGAAAGTGGAAAAAATTATGATTTCACAGAAGAAAATGCTCCTTTTAAGATTGGGGGATTTATCAACTATTCTTTTGACAATGATTTTAAGGAATCTTTCAATTTAGAAACTACATATTACGTAAAAAAGATAGTTGGTTCTTCATGGGGATACAAAATGGGAACTGTCAGTGACAAAGAATTTAAGATTATGGATGAGACTTTCCCTGAATGGAGGAAACATATAGAGTCAGGAACTCTTGAAGTAATTCGGTTGTGGGCGAAATAAGGAAAAGATTAGAACTTATATGATTATAGGACAGCAATAATTTGAAAACTATACAATATTATCGGCAAGTTTTCTTTGTAAAAACACTTCAAATATACCTTATTTTTGCCGACATCGGCAAGTTTTGATAAGAAAACTCCCTGTTTTAGAAGAAACGCCTATCCCCTCATAAGGAATAGGCGTTTTTTGATCGGCAATTTTACATTGAAACCAACAGGGCATAATGAATCGTGTCGTCGAGGATGCTTTTGCCCATTTCCATATCAGATGTGGGGGAATTTTGGAGAGGAACGGTTTGCAAAGAATCTGTTTGCGGTAGGACTACAGCAAGGTTTTTCTCCGTAGGCGCAGAAAGATAGACGGGCACTTCTCGCTCGAGGAAGAGCGTGTCGCGAATGGTGGTAAAAATAGTGTCGCGCAGGATTTCTGTCTTGGGGAGTTGTGCGAGAGAAGTTGGAGTTTCGGGAGCGCGGAAGGGGGATGCAGCACCCAGGAAGTACCCCACGCAGAGGGCGGCGGCAATGCCTGTCCACCAAATGAAGTGTCGCCCCGTTTTTTCGGCACTCACGCGTGGCGATGTGGGAACTTTCAACGCAGCATTGTGCTTGTCGCGCAATGCTTTCGCCGCTTGGGAGATTTGATTTTCAAAATTATTCATAATCGTGGAGTTGTTGTTTCAAATGGTTGAGGAGTCGGTGAAGGCGCGACTTGACGGTGCCCTCGGGAATGCCAAGGATTTCAGAGACTTGCGCAATGCCGAGTTCTTCTTCAAAACGTAGGGCAAAAAGAGTGCGACTTTCTAGCGACAAAGTTTCTAAGACTTTTTCCAAAGTCTCTAACAATGTGGCGTTATCTAATTGCAGTTCGCAAGCATCCGTATATTCGTCTGTCATTGTGGCAAATTGCTCAGAACGATAGCGCTCAGCTTGCTCGGAATGCCGAAAGCGGGAGCGACACAGGTTATAGGCAATCGTATAAAGCCAAGGGCGAAAGGCGGAGGTGGGGTTGAAATGCTCCGCTGCCTGCCACACTTTCAGGAAGGTCTCTTGACAGGCATCGGCAGCCTCGTCCTCGTCGTAGCGAAAGGCTCGCAGGAAGAACCCCATCAGCCTTCGGGCGTGGCGCGAGTAGAGTTCGTTGAACGCCTTCTCGTCCTGCCCTGCTCCCACCCGACTCATCAACTGCTCATCGGTCAATGCGGTGAGTGAAGTCTTACGGAAGAGGCGTATCATGGGCGGAAGTTTTCAAGATGTTGAAGGTAACGTTGCTTTGTTGCCTCGTCCAACTGCGTATTCGTGATGGAGGCGCGCAAGATGCGGTACAACTGCTGGGCACGCTTCTCATCTCCAGCCGCCTTAAACCGCTGAATGAATTTAGGCAGGAGGGTGGCGTAATTCACCTGCAATTTTTCGCTACCCTTCCAGTAAATCTCCGTGCGGAAACGGGGTTCGGTGAGGTACTCCAAGTGGTACTTTTCAAAGGCGCGCATCGCCGCCGTTGCATTGTCGTAAGGCATGGTGCTATACTTCAACAGAAGTCCCTCTTGATAGAGACAATCGCAAAACTCCTTGATTCCCTGGTTTGAAGACGACTCTAAATTATTGGGCACTGAAGCATTCAAATAAATAGGTCTGTCCGTATTCTCACTCAGGTAGTGAATGAATTTGGAGAGTTGGAATTGCGACGCCTCAATTTCATAAGGCTGAATGCCAAGATGCTGACAGATACCATCGCGATAGTTGGGGAGGAAAAGGAAGGAACTTACCACGATAAACTTATCCTTGTGCAAGTTCATCGCCCTTTGCATCATGATTTTGGAAAAGAGGTCGAGGTCGCCCTGTCCGATATAAATGGCATTATCGGGCATACCCTCCAACTGGTTGTAGTTGTAGCGCAGGGCGAAATCAGGATAGTAACCACCCTCGTACTGCCACTTCAGCATTTCATTGAATTGCGCCCCACGCTTCCCCTTGTCGAGATCCGCCCCTGTGCGCCAAAGGTAACCCAAAAGACCATCCACCGTTTCAAGGTCCACATCATCGGGAATCATTGTGAGTGCGCGTTCCGCAAATTCCAAATCGCTCGTCATGGAAATCCTGTAGCGGCAATAATTGTAGGTAAAAGTCTCAGGAATCGCCTGCTCCATGCGCGTCATGACAAAGTTTTCAGCAGGAGTATGCTCCTTCAGTCCATCAAACCAAAATTTCAGATAATACTTTGCGTTAAACAGGTTGCGCCAAGCCGCTTCGGATTTCGGGTGTTTCTTTACCTCCGCTTCCCAAGCCTCTGCCTGCCGAGCATACCACGCCGAATCTTGCCCCGAAACGATAACGGCGCGAACGGGTTCAGCATTTTGCGCCACAAGAGAATTTGCGGTTGCAAGCAACAGGGCAAAAGCGAGAATACATCTATGTGTCTTCATAGGAATACAAATTTTAGTGGGTTATAGTTAAAATTTCATGTCAGTAAGATGGCCATTCATTACTGCATACGCACAACTCGATTAAAAGTTCCAGCAATCTATGTTAACAGCCAAACGATTTTGAAGAAATTTATACTGCTTTACTATAATTTTCGTTGTTTCTAACCATTGCGACAAGTATGTGTATCATTTTGTTCTTTGCATTGTTTAAAACAATATTCTTGTGCTTGCCTGCTTTTTTCAATTTGACTACATATCTCTTTATTATGGGACAATATCGTGAAGCGCATAATGCAGCCTCAGACAAAAGAGATTTTAAATATGAATCGGCATAATGCGATACATGAGGGGTTCCCTTGATGCTTGTTCCAGATGTATGTCCAAATGGTGCAACTCCCCAGAATGAAGCAATTTTACGAGCGTCGTAATTGAACTTTTTAAAATTGTTGGTATAGACAATAAATGCTGTTGCATTGATGAGCGCTATGCCTGGCATTGAAGTGAGAATTTCAAAGGTTTTATTTAGTTCAGGATTGGACTCGATGATTTTCTTTATCTGTTTCTCAAGTTCCTTAATTTTCTCTTTTACCTGTGAGATGAGTTCTTCTTGAAGAGCAAATGCATTAGACAACATCTCGTTGTCTAAATACCTCTTACTTTCATAATAATTACCCCGTAACTTATTATAGATCTTCATCAATTGCTTACGCATTGTAAAGATCTTCTTTAGTGCTTCAGTCGCCTGATCCAAAGGGACATAACATTCTGCTCGGTCATTAAAACGAGCGGCATAGAGAGCGATGTCTCGAGAGTCTTTCTTATCGTTCTTTTCTCGAGAGATACCAAGACTTCTCTTGATACGAAGCGCACTATCAAGCCACATAAAACAACCCTCGTTTACGATTGTTTCGGAAACAATTTTACTATAAAGGCCAGTATCTTCTCCACAGAACAAACATTCCTCTCTTGCGCCAATTTTTTCCACCCATTTGATAAGTTTAAGTGCCCCATTCTTATTGTTTGAGAATTGCCTATGTTCTCCTTTCTCATGGAGAAGATTTACCTTTAAAACTGTTGCATCAAACGTTTTTTTGGAAAAGTCGATTCCGATAAAGATTTTATTCATAGCTTTGTGCTGTTTTTGTTAAACTCTAACAACCGATAGCAGCACTGGACTGAAACACTAAATAGTCTCTAGCAAATTGGACTGACAATCTATCTCGTCTTAAGTGCAGCCGTACCCTACCAGGTATTTAACCGGGCTTGGTTTCTTTGAACCTGTTACTGAAATATTTTACCTGGTAGGACGATTGTTTTTTCTTTACTACAACAAAAGTAAAAAACAATCTCGGCTTATCCTCTTGTTAGAGTTTTTTGTTTGTCTTTTATTGGCTTCGCCAATTGTGGGACAAACTTAGTGTTACTGAAGAATAATAATAACCCTCATCTGCAAATTCAAGTAATTCCTTATCTCCTCGACTATCCCCATAGGCATATAAATACCCAAGACAATCCTGCGGATAAACTTCAAGCAGGCGTTCCACCTTTTGGGCGCCGTAGCAATTTGGAGAACTAAAGCGCCCTGTCAGTTTGCCTTCGGAAGAAACTTCTACACGTGTAGCAATGACCTCATCCACTCCTAAGTTTAAGCAGATCGGGCGCACCCATTCATCCATACTTGCACTTACAACGCATAGGGTATGCCCCTCAGAAGCATGCCACTGCAACCTTTTGAGGATAGAAATATTCAGCATAGATTTTGCTTTGTGGGAAAACTCCTTTCCCCACTGCACAAATTGTTCGTAAGAAACTCCACTGTAAAAATAAGCAAAAATTCGCTCTTTCAATTTGCCATTTGAATAGCGCCCCATTTTCATAAGCAACAACCAAGGTGAATAGCGCAAAATTCCAAGAATCATTCGGGGGAGACCATGCGTAAAGCGTACGAACGCAAGGAAGGTATCTTTTGTGGTTAATGTCCCGTCAAAGTCGAAAGCGACGAGTATAATATCTCTATTTGGGGGATTCTCAAGAATACTCATTATACCATTTTTATGTTTTACATATAGAGAATAATTGCAAACATCCCTACCCAACCAATAATACAAAGTTGAATAAAGGGATCCTTCAACAACACCCTCGTTGGACTACCACTTTTCCCATCAACAAGGGTAAGTTGCATATAACGCAAAATCCCTGCCATAACGAAAAGAGAGGTGGCATAAAGATAGCAACTCCCGATGCGCTCCACCACTTCTTCTGATACCGTATAAAGGATGTAACACATAATGGTGATACTCCCTAAAATGCCAATGGTTTGATTCAGAAAATCCAAGTTATAACGGTTTATATTTCTCCGCGGCTTCACCCCCAAAGCTTCATAAATGACCACATCATCACGGCGTTTGGCTACAGCAAGAAAGAGTGCCAACAAGAAAGTGGTCAGTACTATCCAGTGGGACAGAATTATCCCTGTAGCCATACCACCCACCACCACTCGTAATACAAACCCTGTGGCAATGATGAATACATCAAGTAGGGCGACTTGTTTTAACTTCACGCAATAGGCAAGGTTCATTGCGATGTAGAATAGAAAGATGCCTATCAGAGAGATGCTTGTACCGTCACCTTGAAAGTTTCCACAAACTAATAACGCAAAGGCGAGGAACCATAACACCGCCATGGTTGCATAAGCAAGCTGCACGCAGAGCGCCCCACTTGCTATTGGACGCATGCACTTTGTTGGATGACGGCGGTCGGCTTCGGCATCGTAAACATCGTTGAAACAGTAGATGCCACTGGCGATTAAACAGAACGCTATATAGGTCTGAATACAGGGCCACACGTAGCTCCACTCTGTAGCATGGCGGTCAAAGAATAAGGGGGTAAATACGAACAGATTCTTCAACCATTGGTGTGGGCGGAGTAATTGAAACAGAGCTTTAGTCATGAATTTTACGAACTTTATAAAGCGACAATGATGGATGCTCACAAGTGTCTATTTTAGTGAGCACGAAATTGGTATCCTTCTGTAATTTACTTATATAAGCAGTTATGCGTTGGTCAAACTCATCCCCCTCAGACACGTCAATCACATAGTCAACGTTACCTATAAATTCTGTGGGAAAGATTCCTGCGAAGTAGCAGGTGTCGCACAGAGGTTTTATCTCATAGAACATCATGAAGGGTGCCACAACCTTATCTGTAGGACTGAAATTTTGGCGTTCTACAAAATGGCACATTTTTTCGTAATCCTTATGGTTATTGGAAAACAGGGATTTAACACCCTCTAAAGACAATAAGAAGGCGGTCAAGCTAAACACGATAAGCGCCCAACGTTGTTTACTCACAAGAAATAGGACACTCATGACCAAAGGTAGAAATGCCATCCAGCGATAGTATATTGGAAAACGCCCTGCTATGTTCATCATAAAGGGTACACTAATCGCAAATATTAACAGGAGGAAGCCCTTGTCATTTAATAATTTCCTTAAACACTTTCTGAAAGAAAAAGCATAAGCAAGTAGTCCCTCTATAGAAAGAATTATAAAACTACGGTATGCTGCGACTGATGCCAAGCGTTCTGAAAGACTCAAACTGGGTGTTTGCTCAAGCAGTTTCTGAACGAATGGTTGAGCAGAAAAATTTAAAGTTTCGCCCGCCCATGGGAGTAACAACAAGGCAATTTTTGACAGTGTGGCAGAATAAGACACTATGCTACTCGCAAAACCAATTAGCCTACCGTGAGCATACATGAATAGGGCGACCATACACATTCCGAGAAAAAGCCCTACCAGTAACAGAAGTAGCAGGCGCAAAAGTTGCTTGCTGCGCTTTCTTAACATTAGGAAAAGGAATAACCATAGTATTCCAAGATAGGCAACCGTCTGGAGTCCTGTTCCAACGAGTAAAGCAGCACTTAATACAATCCCAATACGGGTTCTCAAAGAATTCCCACGAAAGAATCGATCTATGGTATATGTGGTAAAAGCAAAAACTAATGCGCATAGCATGTCTGGTCGACCATTACGATACATCCATGACATTTCACTTGTGCCAAATAATAAAAGTGTAAACACCGTAACCAACCAAGGAGACAATAGGACACCACTATTTTTCAGCATACGTAAACAAAGTGCACCCAGCAGGAACACGATAAACAGGTTCAAACTTCTAACAACCAATATGTCTGCTCTCAACAACCACATCCACATGGAAACTAAGAACTGGTAAAGAGGGGGATAGGTAGAAAATGGATATTCCCCAGCTACACGATACCATGCTGTTGTTGACCAAGAATCGTGATAAACTGCATTATACGACGTGTCTAAAAACATCACCTCGTCAATCCATGGCATAACATTCTTTAGCGTAAACAAATTGATAACTGTAAACACTAAAGATAGGAATAGATAGGAACACCAAGATCTGTCTATAACGTGTAAATCAATATGTGACACGCCCTCTTTAAGAAACCTGAATATCAAGTTACTCCTTATTGACATACGAAACATATTATATGTCACATTGTTTTCAGTTTTACTGCTCATGGATAATAAGGTATTAAACACAACTTACGTAAGAGGGTAAGTCATGTTAATCGGATAATGTAACTCACTAAGAAGCAATCCTTGGAAACAAAAAAGACGTGGAATCAGCAATTGTCCATTCCACGTATCGAGGCTCTTGCACTGCCTATCAAAGTTGAACAGACAACGTAGAGCCCACGCCGATATGAATAAACATTCTACATACCACATAACATACATAACGCATGTCACATGAACGGAATGAATATATCACACCCTGGGCATCTATCGTTGCTTAGTTCCAGACTTTGATATCAGAGATTTGCAAGATTTCGATACATCAAGAACTGAGCGTGATAAACGCCTTTTATGTTAAGTACCTCGCCCACCCTTGCCACATCATGTTAACGGAAAGTCACAACACACAATGTCGGCGCAGTTTATCAGTCTCGATTGTATAGCACTTATACAAAGTAACAAGATACTGCTAAAGATACTGAGAGCAAAATTACAAAAAAGTAGCTAATTTGAAAGGATTTAAGGCAACAATGTGAAATATCAAAGTACTAAGGATAATATGTATTTGATACAATCTGTAATTGCCTGTCATGGCCCGTTACTGCCTGTTAGGCCTTTCTTAACAAAAAACAAAAAGAGGTCCTTCAAAATTTGAAGAACCTCTCTGAAAAGTGGCGGCGACCTACTCTCCCGCTATACGCAGTACCATCGGCGCGGACGGGCTTAACTTCTCTGTTCGGAATGGGAAGAGGTGCAACCCCGACGCTATAACCACAGGAAATAAATTTAGACATATCGTACAATATATTCTCGCAATTTTAGTTGAGTTTTGGAAACTCCGATAAAGCAGCGCTTTAAGTTAATTCACCTTTCTTGCGGCGAAAGTTTCGGGCAATTAGTAGTGCTCGGCTATGATGACACCATCTGTACACCTGCACCCTATCAACGTTGTCGTCTACAACGACCCTCAAAGGAAATCTAATCTTGTGGCCGGCTTCGCACTTAGATGCTTTCAGCGCTTATCCGATCCCGACGTAGATACCCA
>JAZTYI010000108.1:0-8237 GCA_045636885.1 Alloprevotella sp. | reverse complement strand
TAATCTTAAGTTAACGAGTTGACAAGGTACAAGTAGACAAGATAGTTACCGAGATAAACGAGTATCGTCCCGCATGGTATTACTCACTACTCACTACTACCTACTACCTACTCCTCACTCCTCACTACTAACTTTCTCAGGGCCTCAAAACATCAGAACCTTCAAAACATCTTAACGTCTCAAGCTACCGAAACACGCTATAGTTGCTCCAGTTCTTGCATGGCGAGTTCCCATTCGGCGACGATATCGTCTAATTGTCGCTTGAGGGAGGCATGCTTTTCGAAGAGAGGCATGGAGGTTGCTCCTTCGGGTGTGGCAAGCGAGGTTTCAACTTCGGCTATTGCAGTCTCGATGCGCTCAATTTCTTGCTCAGCATCTTGCACACGGCGCTCTGCTTTCTTGAGGAGTTTTGCACGCTCTTTCTGTTGCTCATAATTGAGTTTTCCGTCGGAAGAGGGTTGTTGTATTGGGGCAGTTGAAGAACGGGGTTGTTGCTTGGGAAGCGTTGTGGCGACTTGCTCAAGCGACTCGACATCCTTCTTGCGCAAAAAGTCATAAATACCGCCAAGATGCTCACGGACGTGACCACCACCGAATTCGTAGACCTTTGTAACGAGACCGTCAAGGAACTCGCGGTCGTGACTCACAACAACGACGGTGCCGTCGAATGCCAAGATGGCCTCTTTGAGCACATCCTTCGTGCGGAGGTCAAGGTGGTTGGTGGGTTCGTCGAGTATTAAGAAGTTGACGGGTTCGAGCAGCAGTTTGATCATTGCCAAGCGACTGCGTTCGCCGCCTGAAAGCACTTTCACCTTCTTATCCGCTGCTTCGCCACCAAACATGAACGCTCCGAGGATGTCGCGTATCTTCAGGCGCACATCGCCCTTGGCGACATAATCAATGGTTTGAAACACGGTGAGTTCATCATCCAGGAGTTGCGCCTGATTTTGAGCGTAATAACCAACACTCACATTATGTCCTAACTTCAGGGTTCCGCCGTAGGGGATTTCCTGCATGATGCACTTTACGAGCGTGGACTTGCCTTCACCATTCTTACCAACGAAGGCAACTTTCTCGCCACGCTTGATGGTCAAATCAACCTTGCTAAACACGCAATGGTCGCCGTAATCCTTGCGCAACTGCTCACAAATGACGGGGTAGTCACCACTGCGCATACAGGGGGGGAACTTCAAATGAAGCGAAGCGTTGTCCACTTCGTCCACCTCAATGGGAACGATACGCTCCAACTGCTTTATGCGACTCTGCACCTGTACGGCCTTTGTGGCTTTATAGCGGAATCGCTCAATGAAATCCTTAATATCGGCGATCTCCTTTTGCTGATTTTCGTAAGCACGAAGTTGCTGTTCGCGACGCTCGGCACGCAATTTTACAAATTCATCGTAACTTACCTTGTAGTCGACAATCTTACCACACGAGATTTCGAGTGTGCGATTGGTGACATTATTTATAAATGCGCGGTCGTGACTGACCAACATCACCGCCCCACCCGACTTCTGCAGAAATTGCTCTAACCATCTGATACTTTCGATATCCAAATGGTTGGTGGGTTCATCAAGCAGCAACACATCGGGGCGTTGCAGGAGCAGTTTGGCGAGTTCGATACGCATGCGCCAGCCTCCGGAAAATTCCTTTGTAGGGCGGGAAAAGTCTGTGATAGAAAAACCCAACCCTTGCAGCGTGCGCTCCATCTCAGCATGGTAGTTCATACCACCAATCATCTGATAGAGTTCGGACTTGTGCGTAAAGAGTTCCACAAGTTCCATGTAATCCTCTGTGTCGTAATCCGTACGCTCGGCAAGTTCGTTGTTGAGTTGAGTTAACTCCTCCTGAAGTTGATGTACGTGTCCAAAGGCCTTTTCTGTTTCTTCAATAACCGTACACTCATCCGTCAGCACCATTACCTGAGGCAAATACCCTACTTTCACCCCTCTTTGCAACGCAACATTCCCAGAGGTGGGATGCTGAAGGCCCGCTAAAATCTTAAGCATCGTTGACTTACCTGCACCATTCTTCCCCACCAAAGCAATGCGATCCTTGGAGTTGACAACAAAAGACGCACCTGAAAATAACGGACGCGCCGAAAATTCTACGGAGAGAGATTCTACAGATAACACAATAATAAAGAAATAAGGGGTGTATAGAAAAAAATGAGTAGAGATGCTATATCAACACTACGGATCGAGTGACAAAGTTAAACATAAATGTGAAAATAGAACTCTTGAGTAGAAAAATTCCGATGAAAACCTGTTAGAAAACGTTTCCCAACCACTTATTCAGCAGTAAGAACTCTTGATTTTTGAAGATAATCACACGGGGTGCCACTAAAAAGTAGTAACTTTGCAACGTTTTTACGGACAGAGGGATTTTTAGCGTACAGCGAAAGGATTACTATAAATTAAAGGTGCTGGATTGCATTCAACATCTCATGATTTGAGGGGGCGACCTTTGTCTCAAACTCCGCATAAGAAATAGCATTATGATACTCAAATATTTTGAATCGTTTGGAAAATACTTGCAACTCATGGGGCGCACCTTCTCGCGCCCGGAGCGCATGCGTATGTTCTTCAAGCAATATGTAAAAGAAATGGAGCAACTGGGTGTGGACTCTATCGGAATAGTCTTGCTCATCTCCTTCTTCATTGGTGCGGTCATCTGCATTCAGATCAAGTTAAACATTCAGTCGGCATGGATGCCGCTATGGGTGTCGGGCTACACCACACGCGAAATCATGTTGCTTGAATTCTCGAGTTCTATCATGTGTCTTATTCTGGCGGGAAAAGTAGGTTCAAACATTGCTTCAGAATTAGGAACGATGCGCACCTCACAACAAATTGACGCCCTTGAAATCATGGGGGTTAACTCTGCATCGTTTCTGATACTACCCAAAATATTGGGATTGCTAACCATGATTCCCTTGCTCGTAATCTTCAGTACATTTAGCGGGATTATCGGGGCTTATGCAACGGCGTATATTGCGCACATCATAACGCCAGCCGACCTGACAGCGGGTTTGCAGTATGAATTTACCCAATGGTTCTTTTGGATGGGCATCATCAAGAGTTTCTTCTTTGCCTTTATCATTAGTAGCGTTAGTGCTTATTGCGGTTATACCGTTGAGGGGGGAAGTGTTGAAGTGGGAAAGGCATCCACTACGGCCGTCGTAACAAGTTCGATGCTCATTCTTTTCTCCGACCTCTTTTTGACAAACTTACTCTCATAAACCGAACTCCGGAACTTCAGATTACTCATCACTCATGATTGAAGTCACAAATCTCTATAAATCCTTCGGCACTAAGCAAGTACTTCAGGACATTAGCACCACCTTTGAAAGTGGAAAGACCAATCTTATCATCGGTCAAAGCGGTTCGGGAAAGACTGTGCTCATGAAGTGTCTTGTAGGACTGCTCCAACCTACTTCTGGCACCGTTATTTATGACGGTCGCGACTTGCTTCAGATGAACAAGCGCGAACGTGCAGCATTACGTCGAGAAATGGGTATGATCTTCCAAAGTGCAGCGCTCTTTGACTCACTCTCGGTGCTCGAAAATGTCATGTTCCCCCTTGACATGTTCTCAACAGACAGTGTAAAAGAACGTATGCGCCGTGCGCGCTTTTGCCTTGACCACGTCAACTTGTTAGACGCCGAGCAGAAATATCCAGGTGAAATCTCTGGGGGGATGCAAAAGCGCGTGGCCATCGCACGTGCCATTGCACTCAACCCGCGCTATTTATTTTGCGACGAACCCAACTCAGGACTTGACCCCAAAACGTCGCTCATCATCGACGCTCTGATAAGCGACATCACCCGAGAGTTTAACACGACCACCATTATCAACACACATGATATGAACTCAGTAATGGGTATCGGGGAACAAATCATCTACATCAATCAAGGCAAAAAAGATTGGGAAGGCACCAACACTCAAGTGGTCAATGCCCAAAACCAATCGCTCATTGACTTTGTATTTGCCAGCGACCTGCTCAAACAAGCACGCGAACAAATAAAAAGTAACATATAATACCGCAAGAATCGATTACTGCGAACCTTAACAAAACATAAAATAGGAGAAATATTTTGCCCGTTGCGCAATAATATCTATCTTTGGGGCAACCTTAAATATCTAAATACAAAGATGTATCAACTAAAGATTGCGCCCAGTATCACAAACCGCGAAGGCGAAGCGCTTGAAAGGTACCTCCAAGACATTGGTAGAGCCGAAATGATTTCTCCAGAAGAAGAAGTTGAACTTTCCTTGAGAATCCAAAAGGGCGACCATACAGCTCTCACACGCCTTGTGAGGGCAAACTTGCGATTTGTAGTCAGTGTTGCCAAGCAATATCAAAGCAAGGGACTCGGACTCATCGACATTATCAACGAAGGCAACGTCGGACTGATAAAAGCAGCTCAACGTTTTGACCCCACTCGAGGATTTAAGTTTATTTCCTATGCCGTGTGGTGGATACGCCAAAGTATCCTCCAGGCCATTACGGAAAAAAGCAGACTCGTAAGACTTCCCAGCAATCAAGAGGGACTTATCAGCAAGATAAAAAGGTATCGCAACCAATTCATGCAACAATATCAGCGCGAACCCGATGCGAATGAAATATCAAGGGCGCTGGATATTGAAGAAGAAAAGGTGGTCATTGCTTTGGATACGTCATTCCGCCCCATCAGCATGGATGCACCCATTTCTGAGAATGACGATACAGCAGTTATCGACCTCATCACATCGGGAGACACCTCTGCGGCAACAGATCAGAAGTTAGAGTCTGAATCCTTGTCCACACAGATTGGTATTGCCCTTGCCCGACTTCCTCAACGTGAACAACGCATCTTGAGAATGTCATTTGGAATAGCCGAACCCGAACGCACGCTTGACGAAATTGCACAACGCATCGGACTCTCAAAGGAACGCGTACGTCAACTGAAGGAAAAAGCAATTCGCACCTTACAACTCCCACAGTCGAAAAATTTACTCAGAAGTTACGTCTAACTACTCTTACCACATGCACCAAATTAAACTTATTATTACCATTGCGCTACTTTCACTCATCTCCAGTGTTGCAAGTGACGCACAGAAAAATATTTACGGATTTGCCTATAGCACAAACCTAAATGACAGCATCGTTTACCTCACTGCTATTCAGCAACTCCCAGGTGCACAAATAGGTAAAAATGATTTCCTGACATATCGCGCTGAATATGGAGAACAGTTTGGGAAGTACATCAAGCAGTATTATGACTTGCCACAGGTGATGACTGTAGTGTATTTTGCAAAGAAGCGCAGCAAACTTGAAAAGCGTTACCTCAAAATGCGTAAAGAATCCATACAAGAACAGGGAAAACGCATAGTTGAGATACCCTACAGCGACTTTAAATTCACCACCCCGCAATAGAGTCGAAAGTTCAGTATAGTTTAGAAAACAAGTTAACAAGGTACGAGTAGACAAGATAGTTTCCGAGATAAACGATTTATAGTTGACGAGTAAACAAGGTACAAGTAGACAAGATGGTCAGCGAGATAAACGAGTATCGTCCCGCATGGTTCACTACTACTTACTACCTATTACTTGCTCTCTCGTCCCCGCATGGACTACTACCTACTACTCACTTTCTCCTAACCCCCTTAACCTCCCCTCCCCTAATGGATCAACTCTACTTTCGTGTAGCAGAATCTTGTTTTTACATCGAATTTATTGACGAAGAGGATGACAGACACCTGTTGCCCTCTTTTCCTGCTTTTCACCTGAAGCAGCAGCCCTCCGAATCACTGCTCTTTCGCCTCACAGTGGGAAAAGACCTCTGCCCCACCACACCCATAGGGAAAGAAGTAGGGCAGTTTGATTGTGGAGGCGCCAATCATGGCATTTATAGATTGGAGCATGGAGGTTATGAAATGCACATATCGTCGCCCGAAGGGCATTTATCCTGCGTCCTGCACACAAATGCCGACTTCACCCAATGCCAAGCAACCCTTGTCGGGGATGACGATGCACGAAAGTTCGGACTCAACAATGCGGTAATGATCTGCTTCGCCTTCAGCGGAGCCTATCATGACATCCTCCTCATACATGCCTCCGTACCCATGACCGACGAAAAAGGGTATCTTTTCCTTGGCAAGAGCGGAACGGGCAAAAGCACACACTGCAAACTATGGCTCAACAACATTGAGGGCACCGACCTGCTCAACGATGACAATCCAGCCCTGCGCATCCACCCCGATGGCAACGTCTATGTCTACGGCACACCCTGGAGCGGAAAGACCCCCTGTTACCGCCCCCTGCGTCGACTGGTAGGTGGATTCCTCAAACTTGAGCAAGCCCCCTGCAATGAGATCAAGCGTCTTGCCCCGCTACAATCCTTTGCCGCCATCCTCTCCTCATGCTCCACTATGGTGTGGGACAAACCCTCCTATAGCAGCATATGCGACACCACAAAGCGCATCATCTCGCACATTCCCGTGTTCCACCTACGCAACCTCCCCAACGCAGAAGCAGCTCTCATGAGTCATGCCGCGCTCTGTCCGCCTAATGAAAACAATTGAAATACCCAACGAAATCCTCATCCCCAAGGTAAAGGAGGTTCTTGACCGCGGCGCCACAGCCACCCTGCGCGTAAAGGGTTACTCCATGCGCATCTTTCTTGACAACGGGCGCGACCTTGTCACCCTCGCCTCACCCCGTCGTGAAGCGCTACGCCCTGGAGATGTCGTTTTAGCTGAAGACACACCGCGTCACTACGTGCTCCACCGCATTATCGCGCGTGACGGCGATCAACTCACACTTATGGGAGATGGTAACGTTAAGGGGACAGAAACCTGCACCACTGCCGACGTAATAGGCATCGTTACCCACTTCTACCGCAAGGGGCGCACCACCCCCGACTCCGTCAACGGATGGAAGTGGCGCACCTATTCGCGCCTGTGGCTGGCGCTCACCCCCCTCCGAAGATATATATTAGCAGTTTACAGAAGAATACACTAACACACACATGAAACTAAAACCCGGATTTACCCTCCACGACGTCTGTGGAGAAAAAGTACTGATTGCAGAGGGCATCGAAAATATCAATTTTTCAAAGATGATCAACCTCAACCCCACCGCAGCCTACCTATGGGAAAAAGCTTCGGAAGGGACATTCACCGCCGAATCCCTCGCAGCGCAACTCACCGAGGAGTACGAAGTAACACACACACAAGCGCTCAACGACGCTCAAGCGCTTATTCAGCAATGGAAAGAACTTCAACTCGTTGAAGAATAAAATCATAACCCCCCCCAAGGTCGGAAAAGTCGCTTTGGGGATTTTCTTTTTAGAAAATAGCGAAAAAATGCGACAGTCCCAACCTTCATTTTTCGTCATTTTTCGCCGAAAACTTTAACAAACATTAACATTCAACTTACTCACCCTCGCAACAATATCTATTTGCGGCGCAAGAATAAGTAACATAGAAAACCGGTTGTTTAACCTTGAAAAATCTAGGTAACTTATTTTTTGCCTCCAAAAATGGTTTTTTCGGGACAAAAAAAGTGGAGATACCCCTGATTCCTAGGGGCATCTCCACTTCCGTAGTACAAAGATACAAAATTTCCGAGCGAAATGCAAATCCGTTAACACTTGTTAACACCAATGTTATTTCTCATTTTTTGTCATTTTTCACACAAGAAAAAGACTATCAACCTTCAACTTCATCAACGCGAAGCGAGACCTAATATGGGGCAACCAAAGGTCACGCTGGTTACGGCTGTATTGTTATTTTTTTAGGCAATAAGATAGCAGTTGACCCAAATATAGTTTAAAAAACTTACGTCAGAGGATTTAACCATCCGAAATGCCCCCGTAGGTGGGCACACTTGCATAACCGCGGGTGAGCTGGGCGACCCTGCGGGGGTACTCTACGAACGAATAAATCTATCGGTCCCCGTAGGAGGACCCACAGCACCTGGATATGCTACAAATTGCTTTAACTTATCCGGTCGTTGTGGGTCCTCCTACGGGGACCGATAGAGAAACTAAAATGTTATCCCTAATCCGCAGGTTCACTGCGTTCACCAGCGGTTAGGCAAGTGTGCCCTCTTACGGGGGCAATGCATTCATAAATTTCAGATGGGTCAATACCTATATTATTGCCTTTTTTATCTCCCATATTATTAGATACACATGCCCTTCTTAACTTGCTTTACTGCATCAGGTCCCTTAAGTGCCTCAATAATGGTGA
>JAZTYI010000107.1:0-5186 GCA_045636885.1 Alloprevotella sp. | reverse complement strand
ATTGTAATGAAAGCCGTACTCCCGTCCTTAGAACCCAAGTCTGCACGATATAACAAAGGACGCAACCCCTATCCGCCTGACACATTGTTATGGGCGGCATGGAGTGTGGCTAAACTTGGGGGATGGAACGGACGCATGACGCTTAATGTTCGTCCAAGTTACCTTGTGTTAAAGCGAGGATGGGAACGACTTGACACGATGAGTTGGGCAGCAGAACTGGCATTAAAAAATGTGTACAAAGATTAGCTGTTTATAGGGGGAGGGGACCACCGCAGGTGGTGAGGGGGTGCCGAATATAGTGAGTAGTTAGAAGTGAGTAGTTAGGAGTTGCCATGCGGTGCCACGTGGTGCATTTCTTGCACCCCCTCACCAGCAGAGCTGGTCCCCTCCCCCTATAAACAGGGGGAGAGCGCCATCCGGATGGTTCCTTACGACCTCATAACCTCCAACCTTATAACCTCACAACCTTAAAACCTAAAAACTATGGCGAAACAAAAAACCGTATACGTCTGCGACCATTGCGGACAAGAGTCCCCGAAGTGGCAGGGTAAATGTCCCGCCTGCGGACAGTGGAACACCTTTAAGGAACTCCACATTCATAACACCTCTGCGCGTCAAACGGAGGTGCAAGCACGCCATGCCTTGACGGGACTTGACGGTCAGCGTGCCCAACCCGTGGCGTTGCGCAACGTGTCGGCGGAAGAGGAACCGCGCATTGACACGCACGATGCGGAGTTAAACCGCGTCTTGGGGGGCGGACTCGTGCCCGGCTCGCTCATTCTGTTGGGCGGAGAACCCGGTATCGGGAAGTCTACCCTCTTGCTGCAAACCGTACTCGCCATGAAGGAGCGCCGTGTGCTCTATGTAAGTGGTGAAGAAAGCGAGCGCCAAATAAAACTCCGCGCCGACCGCATCACGCAAGAGCCTTCCGACTGCCTCCTCGTGTGTGAAACCAACCTCGAAGCCATCTTCACGCACATTAAGAACACGCAGCCGGGCCTCGTTATCATTGACTCCATACAGACCATCGCCACCGAGACTGTGGAGTCTTCTCCCGGTAGCGTCACGCAGATTCGCGAGTGTGCCGCCGCCATCCTGAAGTACGCCAAGGAGAGCAACGTGCCCGTCATCCTCATCGGCCACATCACCAAGGAGGGAAGCATTGCCGGTCCCAAGGTGTTGGAACATATTGTCGATACCGTCCTGCAATTTGAGGGCGACCGCCACTACTTCTACCGCATCCTGCGCAGCATCAAAAACCGCTTCGGCTCCACCTCCGAGATTGGCATCTACGAAATGAACTCCGACGGACTTCGCCCCGTGGACAATCCCTCGGGCATCCTGCTTTCGCAGAGCGGCGAAGAACTTTCGGGCATCGCCATCTCGGCAGCCATCGAGGGCGTGCGCCCCTTCCTGATTGAAACGCAAGCGTTGGTTTCCACAGCCGCCTACGGCACACCCCAGCGCTCTGCCACGGGTTTCGACCTGCGCCGCCTCAACATGCTACTTGCCGTGTTGGAGAAACGCGTGGGTTTCAAACTCGTGCAGAAGGACGTCTTCCTCAACATCGCAGGGGGCATCCGCGTGAGCGACCCCGCCATTGACCTCTCCGTCATTGCCGCTGTGCTCTCCAGCAACGTGGATACGGCGATTGACCGCAACGTGTGTATGGCGGGAGAAGTGGGACTGAGCGGCGAAATACGCCCCGTCAACCGCATTGCCCAGCGCATTGCTGAAGCTGAAAAGTTAGGTTTCCGCCGCTTCCTCCTGCCCGAAGCCAACATGAAGGCAATCGACCCCAAGCAATACAAAATCGAACTCGTACCCGTAGCACGCGTGGAGCACGCCCTGCGCCAACTCTTTGGGTAAGAATAAAAACACAGCGTACGGCATTAGTCCGTATGCTGTGTTTTTTTAGAAAATTCTTTTGCCATGTTATATAAGTGTTATACTTTTGCAAATACAAAAACATCACTTGCGCTATGGATTTAGTTATTGAAAGAAAGCAAACAGCCTTTCGCCTAAGTTTGGAATTGCTTGCAAAATTAAAGGAGGCTGCATTAAGAGAAAATCGCAGCCTCAACAACTATGTGGAAAGCGTACTTATGGATGCCGTAAACTGCAATCCTAATCAGCTTACCCTTAGTGCCATGAAAGAAGCCAAGGAGCGTCAGGATTTGGAAACACTTCACGCAGACAATCTTGAAACTGTAATCTCTTCGTTGTAGAATAATGTTTACATTAAAGGTTACAAGCCAATTTAAGAAGGACTTGAAGCGCATCCAAAACAATCCTGCAAAAATTAAGCACCTAAAAGAGGTGCTTCAATTCCTGGAACGCAACGGTTTTATCCCTGACCAATACAAGCCACACCGACTTATTGGCAACTATGCAGGTTTTATGGAATGCCATGTAGAAAATGATTTACTCCTCATTTGGCTTGACCCCGAGGAAGAGGTAATAAAATTAGTACGCTTGGGAAGTCATTCCGATTTATTCAAATAAAGCTGTGAGATAACTCGCAGTTTTATTGTGTTTTATGGGAAACGGATAAGTTACATAACGAACCGCCAAAACAAATCGGCACTTAATTCAATTTATTTCCAAGATAGTTGAAATTAAGTGCCGATTTGTTTTTTGTAAAACCGTCATCGTTTTTAGCATCCCCCATATTTCTGTCAGCAGTCACGATTTCAACATCACGAAATCAAAACAAACACTTGAGAATCCGATTTATTTTACTAAATTTGCTAGTGAAATGAGGAGCAAAAGGGCTTTTCTACCGACAAACCTCATGCTTTGCGTTTCATTAAAATAGATAAGGCGTTTACAACGCTTTGTTCATGTGCTCTGGAACTTCGCAAATTCATATGATGTACACTGAACAATAGCAATTGTAGATGTCCTCGTTGTTGTAATTATCTGTACAGCACGAATTGTGTCCTTTTCTCGAGGACACACGTTTGCGCTATACTTATAATACAAGTTGCGTGGGACTTCTTCATTGCTCGTTCATGTACATCGGGTAATGCGAAGACCTCAGAGCGTGGAAGGAGTGATTAGGATTCATTCCACGCATTTATTTTTCTACCTATTCGTTGGAAAGTGCGTGTTCAGAAGTTTTCTTTGTATTTGTCTTACAACCAATTAACTTCTTTATCCACCCCCCCCTTAAGCATTAGGCTTTATGATTCACATCGGTGACCGCATCAAACAACGGTTAAAGCAAATTAACCGCACCCCAAGTTGGTTAGCACAGGAAATTTGTTGCGATAGGACAAATGTCTACAAGATTTTCATGCGCTCAAGCATTGACACCGCCCTCCTAATGAAGATTTCAAGGGCGCTAAACTACAATTTCTTTAAGGAACTGGCTGATATTCAAGAGCACAGTTGTGAAAAATCCGCTACAAATGTGTGAATATTTATCACGCAAACTACTACAACAGACATATTGCAAACCATTACCTTTGTCGGTGTTAAAAAATCTTACAAACCCCTAAATAATTTAATGTTATGAAAAAGAGATTACTTACATTGGCATTAGGTATTGCTACATGCTTTACACTCTCCGCACAAGTATTGGTTACCTCAGAAGGAGAACAAATAAAATCTGTATCAACAGAGGAAGGGTCTGCAGGAAGATATTCTCATGCAGCGGATTATTACGGAAGTTGGAACAAGGATTCAGAAATTCTCGGACTTGGATTGGGGGTAAATTTAGGTAAAATCAGTTATATGGAATTTGGATTCTCATTAGGCTTAGGTGATATTGATTGGTCCTCAGGAAAATTTGGTTTAGGTCTGCAAAAGCGATTCATAAGCGATAACTTTTTGCTTCAAGTCAAAGCTTTCCCTTACATTGGGATGAATTATTTTGAGGAATCAAAGTATGATTCTAAGACAGACAATATTACGAAAGACGATAAATACGAATTTACTTACGGAGCCGCAGCAAGATTAGAAGCAGGTATTAAACTCTTTGAAACAAAGAAGAAGAATCGTTTTTTCTTAACGGTTGGTTACGGAATTTCAGCCCCCGAATTTGAAACTGAAAACATGTTTGACAACGGAGATTGGTACGTTGGCATTACATTAGTTCATTAAATCCAAAGACCATGAAAAAGACATTCGTACTATTGGTAGCTACTTTTCTAACCTCGCTCGGTGCACTCGCTCAAACTGCGGAAGGTTTTATTCTCTCCAAGATGGGTGCTAAGGCTGAGTACACAGTGACTCGTGGCGAAAAGAGAAAACTCAACATGGGTTATGCGTATCAAACTAAGGAGAATACAAAGGTTGAAGTACGTGAAGACGGTTCCACCAGAGTTATCACTAAGAATTTCATCCTCAATAAAAAGAAAAAGCCTTCAAATCTTGTAGGTGTTAAAGAGGGTTCTTATACAGCTATAGACGTCAATCCTGATGGTTCTTACACAATTAGTGGACTTTTATTCGGACCGATAAATGCTTCTGCCAGCAACACAGGGTTTATGCTCAAGATTCCTGCAGAACTGAAGGTAGGAGATGCGCTTGAATGCGGTACAACAACAACGACGTTCAAAATGATGGGACGCACATTCACGACTTCTACAACCTATTCAGACTTTCAAGTTGTAGAGGAACGTGACCACACAACTTCTGCAGGTACTTTCCATTGTTATGTCGTTAAAGGTAAAAATACAACGTCCTCTAATAATCAAACATTCTCGTATGACGAAGAATATTGGTTTGCGAAGGGTGTAGGTATCGTACTTTATAAGATGGACGACCCTCAATCTAAGGAAAAGTTCTATTATGAACTAACTTCACTCAGTATGTAAACACCCCAAGAGGAGTTAAACTTATTTAGTAGGCATAAACAGAGTAATTCTCCTACATAACCAAAACAAATCGGCACTTAATTCAATTTATCTCCAAGATGGTTGAAATTAAGTGCCGATTTGTTTTGGGATATCCCCTTGTGTTATTTTACAAGTCACATATTCTTATATTGCTTCTTATTGCTGTCCGGTAAACGCCTCTAACTCTATGAATATAAAGAAGTTTGAATGGTATAAGCCCCACAGCTTGGACGATTCCCCTGAAAGGGGATAAAGCCATTAGCCCAGGGCAACGCCCTGGGTGTTGTAGCAGTCGAGACTTACGCCCTGAAAGGGCAAAAGCAATTATAAGAGTTTGAACTG